>CBJLOV010000151.1:0-10758 GCA_966424745.1 uncultured bacterium | reverse complement strand
GTCACGGGATTCGCGTCGTACGCGACGCCGTTGTTTTACTTGAGCAGATTGAACAACGAGAGCCCCTGGACTTTCTGGAAGCTGAGCTGGGCGGCCTGCAGGGCGGTGTTCTGCAGGCTGAGCTGGCTCGCGGCCTGGGCGAAGTCGACGTCCTGCAGGTTCGACAGCGTGTTCTGCAGCGAGGTGCTCTGGTCGCCGCGCGCGCTCGCGGTCTGGTCGATGGTGTCGAGGCGCGCGCCGACGCCGGCGTTGACGTCGTCGATGTGCGTCGCCGCCTGCTGCAGGTCTTCGATCGAAGCGAAGAAGCCGTTGCGCTGCGCGGCCTGCTGCGCCGGCGTGCCGGGGTTGGCGCCGACGGTGTTGATCAGGTTCTGGATCGTCGTGAAGAGATCCTGCGAGGGTGCCGGCTTCACGCTGAAGCTGTCGCCGGCGCCCGGCTGGCCGCTGAAGGTGAGGCTCACGCCGGCGAAGCGGATCGCCGCGCCGGGCGTGTACGCGCCGCTGGCGACGACGGTGTTGCTCGCGTCGGTCGCCTTGTAGTTGCCGGCGCCGTCGAAGGTGACGGTGTAGGCGCCGCCGTTGTAGGCAGTGGTCGCATCGAGGCTGGCCGCGCTCAGCACGGTGGTGCCGGTGTTCGCGCCGGAGGCGCGCGCGGCGAAGCTGCCGTTGCCGGTCGGGACGTGCAGGAACACGTCGCTGCCGGTGTCGCTGTCGGCGACCGCCACGTTCGGTCCGATCGCGATCGAGCGCTGGGTCTGGTCGCCGGAGTAGGCGACGCCCGCCGCCGTCGTGGAGAACGGCGCGGTGGCGTCGGCGGAACCGCCGAACAGGTAGCGGCCGGTGCCGTCGCTGCTGTTGGCGACGGCGACGAGGCTGCTGTATTCCTGCTTGAGCTCGGTGGCGATCGCCGCGCGCGAGCTCGCCGACTGCGTGTCGTTGGAGGCCTCGATCGCCAGGGTCTGGATGCGCGTGATGTGCGTATTGACGGTCGCCAGCGCGGTCGTTTCGAGGTTGAGCCGGTTGCTCACGATCGAGGCGTTGTTGCCGAACTGGGTGAGCTGCGCGTTGGCGCGGTCGAGCAGCACGGCGAGGCCGGCGCCGACCGGGTCGTCGGCGGCGCTGAGCAGCTTTTTGCCCGAGGAGATCTGCGCCTGGGTGCGCGTGATCGCCGTCTCGCCCTGCATGATCGCAGAGAGGTTCTGCGTGTACATCGTGAACGTGGAGATGCGGTCGGTCATGATTTCACCGCCGAGAGCAGCGACTGGAAGGTCTGGTTGGCGACGTTGATGATCTGGGAAGCGGCTTCGTACGCCTGCTGGAAGCGCACCATGTTCGCCGCTTCTTCGTCGAGGTTCACGCCCGACACCGAGTTGGCCTGATTGGTGAGGCGCGTGTTGATCGCGGTGCGCGCGTTGAGCGCGTAGTCGGCCTGGCTCGCCGTGCTGCCGACGCTGGAAGTGAGCTGGCTGACCGCCTGGGTCAGCGTGGTCGTGCCGCCGTTGAGCAGGTTCACGCCGTCGAGGCCGGCGAGCAGGTTGGCGTTGGCGTTGTCGCTCGAATTCGGCGTGTTCGACGCCACCGTGAACGCATCGCCCGTCGCGGGCGTGCCGGAGATCGACACCGACCAGCCGTTCATCGAGATCGGCGCGCCGCTGGTATACGCGTACGAACCGCTGCCGTTGATCGTGTACGTGGTCGCCGAGGTGAACTGGATCGTCACCGGCGTGCGCAGGTTCGGGTTGCTCGCGTCGACCACCGTCACCTGGCCGAGGTTGGCGTTGCCGGTGTTCGCCACCGCCGCCGCGGTCTTCACCGGGCTCGCCGCGGCGATGCGGTTCGGATCGGTGATGGCGACGCCGAGCTGGCCCGCGGCCTGCGCGGTCGGACGCACGAGGAAGCTGTCGCCCGCGGCGGCGCTGCCGCCGACGACCACGTCGACGCCGTTGACGACGAACGGCGAAGCGGTCGTGCCGTTGCCGGACAGGGCGACGGCGGCGCCCGTGGACGCATCGGTCGCCGCCCAGTTGGTGCCGTCGAAATTCAGCACGAAGTCGCTCGTGCCGAGGGCGCCGGCGCTGCTCACGCTCGTCGTCAAGGTCGCGCTGCCGGTGTTGCCCTTGTTGGAGAACACGGCCGGCGTCGGCGTGGTGAAGACGTCGCCGCCCATGTTGCCGTACAGATCCATGCCGGCGCGGTTCTGCGCGTTGACCGCGGCGGCGACGCCGGCGGCCATCTGGCCGAGCTGCGCTTGCGCCGGATCGACCACCGTGTGGCGGACCTGGAGCAGGCCGCCGAGCGCGCCGCTGACCGAGCTGTCCGGCAGCACGACCGGGCCGCCCGCCGTCGACAGGGCGAGACTGTGGCGCGAGGGTTGGAACGGATCGGATACCGTGGTCAGGGTCTGGGTCTGCGTGCCGAGCACGAGCGCCTGGCCGCCGCTGGTGAAGACGCTGATCGCGCCGTTGTCCTGCGGCGCGGCCGTCACCCCGATGTCGTTCGACAGCTGCAGCACGAGCTGGTCGCGCTGGTCGAGCAGGTCGTTCGGCGGCTGGCCGTTCGCCGATTGCGCGACGATCTGCTGGTTGAGCGCGGCGATCTGCTTGCTGAGCTGATTGACCGTCGCCACGCCCGCGGTCAGGCCCTGGTCGACCTGGGCGTCGACCTGCTGCAGCTGCGACTGGGCCGAATTGAACGTGTTGGCCAGGTTCTTTGCGCTGCCGAGCAGGGCCTGGCGCGCGGCGACCGAGGTCGGATTGCTCGCGACCGCCTGCAGGGAATCGAAGAAGTTCGACATCGGCCGGGCGATGCCGGTGCCGGCGTCGGAGAAGTACTGGGCGACGGCGTTGGCCGGCGTGTCGAGCGCGGTCAGGCGGCCGAGTTCGCCGCTGCTCTGCTGCAGCTGGCCGGTGAGCAGCGAATCGACCGTGCGCTGCACGGTGGTCACGTCGACGCCGGCGCCGATGAAGCCGTAGCCCTGGAATTGCCCGGGTTTGGCCGACAGCACGGCTTGTTCGCGGCTGTAGCCGGGCGTGTTGGCATTGGCGACGTTGTTGCTGATCGTCGCCAGCGCGCGCTGGAACGCGATGAGCGCGGAGCTTCCGGTAGCGAGAATGTCACTCATGGAGGATCACCTGTTCGCTAATAGCGGCCCGCTTTCGAGTTTCTGAAGGGCCTGCGCGATCATCGGCGTGCGCGCGATCGAGGCGATCTTCGCCGCATAGCTCGGATCGGTGGCGTAGCCGGCTTTCTGCAGGGCGCCGGCGAAGCGCGCGGTGTCGCTGCCCGCGCCGAGCGCGGCGGCGTAGCGCGGATTGCTCTTGAGCAGCTTGGCGTAGTCGTCGAAGCTGTCGCCGATCGAGGCGTAGCTGCGGAACGCCGCCGATTCGCGCTGCATGCGGCCGTCGCGATACTCGCTGGTCTGCAGGGTCCTGACCGCGCCGTGCCAGCCGGAACCGGCCTTGATGCCGAACAGGTTGTTGTCGCCGCCGACGGACTTGCCCCAGCCGCTTTCGAGAGCGGCCTGGGCGACAAGCGCTTCGGGCGCCACGCCGAGCTGGGCGGCGGCGCGCTGGGCGTGCGGCCAGACCTTGGCGACGAAATCGTCTGCGGAAAAATGCCGGTTCGGGGCGCCTGACGACGGCGAAATAGGGGGACCGTCGCCAAGGGGAACTGCGCGGCGCCCCGAACCGGAAAGGGAGGTACTCCCTGTTACCGCTGCTGTCACGGTTACCGTAGGCAAGCGGTATGCCACGGCATTCGACGAATGATTGACGCCCGCCGCGGCGGCGGCCGGCGAAATGCCGGCGCCGACCGCCGCATCGGGCGAGGGCGGCGCTGCCGAGGCTTCCTGCGCCGGCATCGCGCGCAGGTAGCGCGCCAGCGACATCGGCTTGGCCTGCGCGGGCGCGGCGCCGTTCCGGGCGGGCGCTGCGGCCGCGTTCGCCGCGCCGCCGAGCGCCTTGCGCAGCATCGGCTGCAGGCCGAGACCCTTGCCCTGGCTCAGGCGGTTGGCGATCTCGCGGTCGTAGAGGTCGCGATAGGTCTGCGACTGGCCCGGAAACATCGAGTCCTTGCCGCTCGCCTGGCGCATGCTCTTGATCATCTCCTGGGCGAGCAGGCTCTCGAAACGCGTTGCCGTCGAGGCGACCGCGGCCGGATCCTTGTGCGCGGCGGCGCTGCGCAGCGAATCCAGGCCGGCCAGGTTCGGCAGATCCGACAGGTTGTTGTTGAGTCTGCCGAACGGAGAAGACATGTCAGATCACTTCGAGTTCGGCGCGCAGCGCGCCGGCCTGCTTCAACGCTTCGAGGATGGCGACGAGGTCGCCCGGCGCCGCACCGACCTGGTTGACCGCGCGCACGATCTCGTCGAGCGACACGCCGCCCTTGAACAGGAACATGCGCGAGGCGTCCTGCTGCACCTTCACCTCGGAATTCGGCACGACCTGGGTCGTGCCGCCCTGGCTGAACGGCGCCGGCTGGCTCACGCTCGTGTGCTCGGCGATGGTGACGACCAGCGAGCCGTGCGCGACCGCGGCGGGCATGACTCTCACGTGCGTGCCGATCACGATCGTGCCGGTGCGCGCGTTGATCACGACCTTGGCCGGGGCGTCGCCCGGATCGAGTTCGAGATTTTCCACGCGGGCGACGAAGCTGACGCGCGCGGAGGGATCTTCCGGCGCGCGCACCGAGATCGTCACCGCATCGACCGGGCGCGCGGCGCCGGCGCCGAGGGCGCGGTTGAGCGCGTCGGCCATGTGCTGCGCCGTGGTGAAGTCGGCCGTGTGCAGATTGAGCGTGATCTCGTCCGGCGCGGCCGACAATCCGCCGGGCACGGCGCGTTCGACCAGCGCGCCGTTCGGCACGCGGCCGGCGCTCGGCACGTTGATCGCGATGCGCGAGCCGTCCTTGCCGTTGGCGCCGAGGCCACTGACGATCAGGTTGCCCTGGGCGATCGCGTAGACCTGGCCGTCGGCGCCGCGCAGCGGCGTCATCAGCAGCGAGCCGCCGCGCAGGCTGCCCGCGTTGCCGATCGAGGACACGGTCACGTCGATCGACTGGCCGGGCTTGGCGAACGCCGGCAGGTCGGCCTGCACGGCGACGGCAGCGACGTTCTTGAGCTGCGGGTTCACGTTCGCCGGCACGGTCACGCCGAGCTGCGAGAGCATCGTACGCAGGCTCTGCACCGCGAACGGCGCCTGCGTGGTCTGGTCGCCCGAGCCGTCGAGGCCGACGACGAGGCCGTAGCCGATCAGCGGATTGCTGCGCACGCCGCCGACCTGGGCGAGGTCCTTGATGCGCTCGGCGTGCGCGGACGCCGCGCAGGTCAGACAGACGATGAGAACAAGGAGGCGGCGCATGGCGGTTCTCACATCGGGTAGTACGGCGAGTTGAAGAACTTCGTCAGCCAGCCGGCCACGTTGCTGTCGGCCACGGCGCCGCGGCCGCCGTAGGCGATGTGCGCATCGGCGACGCGGCTCGACGGAATGCTGTTGTCCGGCGCGATGTCGGCCGGGCGCACGATGCCTTCGATCTGGATGTACTCGTTGCCCTGGTTGAGGCGGATCCATTTCTCGCCGCGCACGACCAGGTTGCCGTTCGGCTGGCGCGAGGCGACGGTGACGGTCAGGTAACCGTCGAGCGCGTTGCTCTGTTTCGAATCGCCGCTGCCGCTGAAATCGCGCGCGCTCGCCGATTTGCCGCCGAGGAGTTTGTTGCCGAGGCCGTTCTTGCCGCCGAACAGCGAGCCGACGGACATGTCGGTGTCGGATTTCTTCGACGTGTCGGTCGACGCGCTCGTCGTCGCGTTGGTCTTCTCCGACAGCACGATGGTGATCAGATCGCCGGGGCCGTGGGCGCGCTGGTCCTGGAACAGGGCGAGATCGGCTTCCGGGCGGTAGATCGCACCGGGCGTCGTCGGCGACGCGTATGCCTGCGGCGGCGTCGGCGGGAAATGCGGCGGCGGCGGGTTGATCGATTTCACGGCCGCACAGCCGGTGAGGGCGATGCATGCGGCGCCGGCGAGAAGTCGTTTCACGGCGGTCATCCCATGTTGTTGGTCAGGTGGCTGAGCATGTCGTCGACGGTGGAGATCGCCTTCGAGTTCATCTCGTAGGCGCGCTGCGTTTCGATCATGTCGACGAGCTGCTCGACGACGTTGACGTTCGAGCTTTCCGTCGCGCCCTGCTGCAGCGTGCCCATGCCGGAAAGGCCGGGCGCGGCCTGCTGCGCGGGGCCGCTCGACGCCGTTTCCGAGTAGAGGTTCTGGCCGTCGGCCTGCAGGCCGGCTGGATTGATGAAGTCGGTCAGGAGCAGGGTGCCGGCCTGCACCGGCGTGGCCTGGCCGGCGAGCTGCACCGACACCGTGCCGTCGGCGCCGACCGTGATGCTCTGCGCCGACTGCGGAATCTGGATGCCGGGCTGCACCGCGTACCCGCTCGAGGTGACGAGCTGGCCCTGCGCGTTGACCTGGAAACCGCCGTCGCGCGTGTACGCCGTCGTGCCGTCGGGCTTGAGGACCTGGAAAAAGCCGCGGCCGCTGATCGCCAGATCGAGGGCGTTGCCGGTCTGCTGGATGTTGCCCTGGGTGAACTGCTTGTGCGTGGACACGACCTGCACGCCGGTGCCGACCATCAGGCCGGACGGCAGCTGGGTCTGCTGCGAGCTCGCGCCGCCGGGCTGGCGCACGTTCTGGTAGAGCAGATCCTGGAAGCTCGCGTGATCGCTCTTGAACGCCGTCGTGTTGGCGTTGGCGAGGTTGTTCGAAATCACCGTCATGCGCGTCTGCTGCGCATCGAGTCCGGTCTTCGCCACCCACAGTGCCTGGTTCATTGCCGTGTCCTTGAATTAAGCCGAGATGCGCAGCAGCGACGTCGCCGATTTCGCGTTGTCGTCGTGGTGATGCAAGACCTGTACTTGCAGGTCGAACTGGCGCGACAGGGCGATCATGCCGACCAGCGTGTCGGACGCGTTGACGTTGCTGCCCTCGACCGACCCGGGCGTGAGCACGTCGCCGGGCAGCGACGGCGGCGGGCTGGCCGCCGGCGCGGTCGCGTGCATGAGCCCGTCGGCGCCGCGTGCGACCTGGGTCGCGTCGAGCTGGACCACGCGCAGGCGGCCGACGTTGGCCTGCACGTTGGGCGTCTGGCCCTGCGGCACGATCGAGATGGTGCCGTCCGGCGCGATGTTGACGGTCTGGTTCGGCGGCACCGAGATCGGTCCGTTGTCGCTCAGCACCGCTTCGCCGCGCGCGGTGACGAGCTGACCGTTTTCCGTCACGCGCAGATCGCCGGCGCGCGTGTAGGCCTCGGCGCCGCTCGAGTCCTGCACGGCCAGCCAGGTGCCGGGCTTGAGCGCGACGTCGAGCGGATTGCCGGTGCTGTTGATCGCGCCCGGGCGCGAATCGAATCCGGCGCTCTGCAATTGCGTGTCGATGCGCGAGGGCAGGCCGGGGCCGGAGACCGTGTACGGCGTGGTCATCGCCAGCACCGACTTGAAGCCGGTCGAATCGGCGTTGGCGAGATTCTGCGCCACGGCCGCCTGCGCACGCAGGGTGGCGCTGGCGCCGGTCATTGCAGTGTAGATGCCATTGTCCACGGTCGTCGGCCTCCGTCAGTGCGGGTCAGCGCATCTGGATGATGGTCTGGGTGATCTGATCCGAGGTCGAGATCACCTGCGCGTTCGCCTGGTAGTTGCGTTGCGCGCTGATCATGTTGACCAACTGCGCGGTCAGATCGACGTTGGACTGCTCCAGCGCGCCGGCCTGGATGTCGCCGAACGCGGAGGTGCCCGCGGCGCCGCGCAGCGGCTGGCCCGACTGCGAGGTTTCCACCCAGTCGTTGTTGCCGACCTGCTGCAGGCCCTGCGCGTTGGCGAAGCTGGTCAGCGCGACCTGGCCGAGGGTCAGCGCGCGGCCGTTGGTGAAGTTCGCCGTGATCACGCCGCCCGGGTCGATGCTGACGCCGGACAGGTTGCCGGTGGTGAAGCCGTCCTGGGTGAGCGAATTGAGCGCATACGCGCTCGAATACTGCGTCGTCGCGCCGAGGTTGAGGGTCATCGACATCGCCGCGGCGCCGTCGGTCGGCGTGTACGCCGGCAGGGCCAGCGTCCCGCCCGCGGGCGTGGTCAGCTTGCCGGTCGAGTCGAAGACGAGCGAATCCGGTCCGCTCACTTTCGTGCCGTCGGCATAGGTGTACATGTTCCAGGTGTTCGCGGTCGACGATTTGACGTAGTAGAAGGTCGTCGTGTGTGCCACGCCGAGCGAGTCGTAGGTCGTGGTCGAGTTGGTCTCGTTGTAGCTTTTCGCGTTGGTCGGATCGAACGTCGTCACGCTCGGCGGCGCGTCCGCGGCCGGCAGGTTCGCGCCGATGCTGACCGTCGTGGTCGGGTTCGGCGCGGCCTGCGTGGTCAGCAGCTGCAGGTCGGAAAGCTTGCCGGTGTTGAACGTCGGCGTCGCCGCGCTGCTGCCCGAGGTCGACGCGGTGCCGTTCGCCGAGGTCGGCGCGAACACCTGCAGGCGGTTGCCGGACGGGTCGACGACGTAGCCGTTCTTGTCCACGCCGAAATTGCCGGCGCGCGAATACACCGTCGTGCCGTTCGAGGACAGGGTGAAGAAGCCTTGCCCCGAGATGGCGAGATCGAGGTTGTTGCCGGTCGAGTTGATATTGCCCTGGGCGAACTGCTGCGCGACCTGGGCCACTTTCACGCCGGTGCCGATCGCGTCCTTGGCGAGGCCGTACGGCGACACCGGGAAGATGTCGGCGAATTCCGCGCGCGAGAACTTGAATCCGACCGTGCTCGCGTTGGCGATGTTGTTGGCGGTGGTGTTGAGGTCGGCCATCGCCGCGGACAGGCCGGTCAAAGCAATTTCGAAAGCCATGGAAGACTCCTGTTAGCTGATGCTGAGGATTTGATCGAAGGTGACGCCGTCGTGCCCCTGCAGATTGACGACGATGCCCTGCGTGGTGAACGACACGCTGTCGATGCGGCAGGCGATCTGCGTGGCGAGGCTGGTCGAGCCGCTCGTCGCGCTGATCGTGTAGGTGCCCGACGGCAGCGCCTTGCCCTTGTCGTCGTTGCCGTCCCAGGTGAAGTCGGCGTCGCCGGCCGCGGTCGCCTGCGTGCTGAACGAACGCACGACGTTGCCGTTGCTGTCCTTGACCTGCAGGTTGATCGTCCCCGGCGCGGTGGCGGTGACCCGGCCCGACACCGGCTTGCCGGCCTCCATGTCGACGCTGTTGGTCTTGATGTAGGCGTCGTGGCCGACGAGGCCGGCGACCTGCACCGACTCGAGCTGGCCCATCAGCGACTGGATCGAGCTGACGCCGGTGTTGAGCTGCTGCACGCCCTCGAGGTTGGCGAACTGGGCGAGCTGGCCGAGATACTGCGAGCTGTCGAGCGGCTTGGTCGGGTCCTGGTTCTTCATCTGCTCGGTCATGAGCGTGAGGAACGAATTCATCGTCAGCGTGTCGCCGCTGGTCGGCTTGCTCGTGCTCTGCTGGCCGATGCCGAGCTGCTGGAAGATGCTGCCCGGCGTGCTCGTGCCGCTCGCGGGGCTGGTGACGGGAGTGGTCATGCGGTTATCGGTCCGGTGGAGGGCGCTGCGGTCAGCTGCCGAGGTTGAGGGTCGACAAGGCGAGTTCCTTGGCGGTGTTGAGCACTTCGACGTTGTCCTGGTACGCGCGCGCCGACGAGATCATGTTGACCATCTGCGCGACCGGATCGACGTCCGGCGCGTAGACGTAGCCCTGGCCGTCGGCGAGCGGATTGCCGGGCTCGTAGCGCTTGACCGGCGGCGTGTTCGATTCGACGACGCCGTCGGTGCGTACGCCGGCCAGGCCCGAGTTCGGCTGGCCCGAGTTCAGCGCCGAGAAAACGACGTCGCGCGGTTTGTAGACCGTGGCCGGATCGCCGCTGACGTCGCTGGCGTTGGCGAGGTTGCTCGCCACCGTGTTCAGACGCACCGACTGTGCGGAAAGCGCGCTGCCGGCGATGTCGAAGATGGACATTCCGCTCATGCTCAGGACCCCGTGATCGCCGTCATCAGCGTCTTCGCGCGGGCGGAGACGAAGGAGAGGGTGGCTTTGTATTCGAGCGCGGCGCGCGCGAAGGCGGCATGCTCGTAGTCGCTGTCGACCGTGTTGCCGTCGAGGCTCGGCTGGGTCGGGACGCGATAGCGCAGCGCGGCGGAAAGGTCGGGCGCGGTCGAAATTTCCGTTGAAGTTTTCGCGCCCGCTGCCGATTCCTGTTTCGTTGCCGACGCGTTCATCGCCGAGGCGGTCGTCGCATCGGCGAGGGCCTGATTGAAATCGACGTCGCGCGCCTTGTAGTTCGGCGTGTCGGCATTGGCGAGATTGGATGCGAGCACGTCGAGCCGCGCTTCGCGAATACCGAGCGCCGCTGCGTGGATACCGAACAGATTGCCTACCGTGTCCGCCATGGGAACTCCCGGTCGTGGACCTGGGAATCACCAAGCAAACGCTGTGCCGCGAGTTTTTGGCGCTGCCGGGGAGCGGGGTCGAAAGCGAAGCAGGGATAGATCAAAGATTGAGCTGCGGAGAACACGCAACGAGGACGAAAGCGTTGGCTCTTCTTGGACGGCCGCCTTGCTTTGTGTCGCCCGGATCATCAAGTCCGGGCGGACTTGGCGTCGATCTCCCTTGATCTTGCTTCCCGATTGGTTCCGACCTTCAGCCGTGAAAGTCTCAGGGGCGGGATGATCAGGTGTGGGAAAGCATTTACCACGGATCAAACACGGATAGA
>CBJLOV010000150.1:0-10839 GCA_966424745.1 uncultured bacterium | reverse complement strand
CGGCGCCGGGTCCGCCGCGCTGTCATCAATCTGTATACATTTCTAAATTTTCCTGAAATGCCGCTGCCCCGCTGCTGACTTTTTCGGCCTCTAGCCTTGCGCGCGCTGTCGGACGTGCGCTCGGGGGAGTCCCGCGCGTTCCGGTTTCGTCCCCAACCCGACCGGAAGGCTATCGATGACTACCCTAGACCGCCGCAACTTCCTGCGCCTGGCCGGCGCCGGCGCGCTCGCCGCCGCGCTGCCGAACAGCATCCGCCGCGCGCTCGCGATCCCCGCGAACAATCGTACGGGCACGATCAACGACGTCGAACACATCGTGATCCTGATGCAGGAGAACCGTTCGTTCGACCACTACTTCGGCGCGCTGCGCGGGGTGCGCGGATTTGGCGATCCGCGTGCCGTATTCCTCAAGAGCGGCAACGTGGTCTGGCGCCAACCCGACGGCTCGAGCTACGTGCTGCCGTTCCGTCCGACGGCGAGCAATCTCGGTCTGCAGTTCCTGGAAGATCTGCTGCACGACTGGAACTCGACGCACGCCGCGTTCAACCAAGGCAACAACGACGGCTGGGTGCCGGCGAAGACGGCGACGACGATGGCTTACGTCACGCGCGAAGACGTGCCGTTCCACTACGCGCTCGCCGACGCCTTCACGATCTGCGACGCCTATCACTGCTCGCTGCTCGGACCGACCGACCCGAACCGCTACTACATGTGGACCGGCTATTGCGGCAACGACGGCGCCGGCGGCGGCCCGGTCATCGACAATGCCGAAGTAGGCTACGACTGGTCGACCTATCCCGAGCGGCTGGAACGCAACGGCGTCTCGTGGAAGATCTATCAGGACGTCGGCGAGGGCCTGACCGCCGGCGGCTATTGGGGTTGGACGTCGGACGCCTACATCGGCAACTACGGGGACAACTCGCTCCTTTACTTTCATCAGTACCAGAACTCGCAGCCCGGCACCGGGTTGTACGAAAAGGCGCTGCGCGGCACCAACATCAAGACCGGTGGCAGTCTGTTCGATCAGTTGAAGAACGACGTCGCCAACGGCACGCTGCCGCAGGTGTCATGGATCGTCGCACCCGAGGCGTATACCGAGCACCCCAACTGGCCGCCGAACTATGGCGCCTGGTACGTCGCACAAGTGCTCGACGCGCTGACCTCGAACCCCGAGGTATGGAGCAAGACCGCGCTGTTCCTCACTTTCGACGAGAACGACGGATTCTTCGACCACGTGCCGCCGCCGTTCGCCCCCGGCGCTGCCGCGCAGGGGAAATCGACCGTCGCCACCACAGGCGAATTCTTCGCCGGCAATCAGACTTACGTCGCCGGTCCGTATGGTCTCGGGCCGCGCGTGCCGATGCTGGTGATCTCGCCTTGGAGTCGCGGCGGCTATGTAAATTCGCAGGTCTTCGACCACACTTCGCTGATCCGTTTCATCGAGCGGCGTTTCGGCGCAGGCAATGCCGATATGTTCGAAGCGAACATCAGTCCATGGCGTCGCGCGGTGTGCGGGGACCTGACCAGTGCGTTCAATTTCGCCAATCCGAACGCCGAGTTCCCGCCGCTGCCCGACACCAGCGCGTATCTGCCCCCCGACACGTCGCGCCACCCCGACTACCAACCGGCGCCGCCGTCCGTGCAGGCCATGCCCGAGCAGGAACGGGGTGTGCGTCCGGCCCGTGCATTGCCGTATGCTTTCGATGTCGACGGCAAGCTCGACGGCAACGGCGGCTTCGCCCTCGATTTCGTCAACAGCGGCGCTGCAGGCGTGTGCTTCCACGTGCGCGATGGAGCCGGCGGCCAAGGTCCGTGGACCTATACGGTCGAGTCCGGCAAATCGCTCGGCGATACGGTCGCGATCTCTGCCGCAAACGGGCAATACGATTTTTCAGTGTACGGACCGAACGGCTTCTTGCGTCGTTACAAAGGCAATGTTCACGGCGCGAACGCGGACGTCGGCTTCGCCCGCGCCGGCGCCAGTTCGCACGTCAAGCTCGATGTCCGCAACGACGGCGGCGCCGAAGTCACCCTGACGATCCTCGACGGCTATGTCGGCACGCGGCACGAAGTAACACTGGCTCCCGGGCATCACAAGCAATTCAACTTCGATGCGAGCCTTAGTTTGCGCTGGTACGACTTGATGATCAGCGACGGCGCCGCCAACGGCTTCCGTCGCGAGTTCGCGGGTTATCTCGAAAACGGGCGCGACGGCTTCAGCGATCCTGCGATCGCTGCCGGACCCGTCCCGCTGCAAGACGAGCTTTGAGCGTCCTGGCCCGTCATTCCCGCCGTTGCGGCTTGGGGGATTGACGGGCCATTCCCCCTGTCGCGCGAACGACCGCGCCATCCTCCCTTTGCCTCCGCTCGGCGGAAAATTACGCGCAGATGCGGCTGCAGCACTACCGTGCTGATCGAATGGCGACGCACGGCGCGATCGTCGAATTTCCCGAATGGTCGGCCACGGCAGTCTTTCCGCACCGCCCTCTCACCTGAGTCCACGAAGACTGCTGGCGAGTACCGCCCGCCGCATCTCGCTGCAGGGAGCCGCCCAGACACCCGTGAACCCGACCGTGCCGGCCAATGCAAATTGGATCGATCAAACGGCATTGATTTGACAATAAAATGTGATGTACATCACATTTTGAGCGACGTAAAAGTGCAATAGTCGTTAAGCCGCGTCGGCTTGGATTGTGAATTGTGCAATCCGTCACGGACGAGAAACGTGCGATGCGTCGCACTTTCGATCCAAGTGCACGTTATGCGCCGGACTCGCAACCCGGAATTCGTGTAAGGGGGCTTGGAAAATGCGCAGGGGCGATTCGGGTTTTACGCTGATCGAATTGATGGTGGTGGTTGCGATCGCCGCGATCTTGGCGATGATCGCCTATCCGTCGTACCTGCGCTACGTCGCACGCGGCAACCGCGCGGCAGCGCAGGGCTACCTGATGAACGTGGCCCAGCGTCAGCAGCAATATCTGCAGGATTTTCGCAGCTACGCCGGCACGACTACGATGAACACCATCCTTGGCGCTCCGCCCGCCAACGTCGCCGCGCAATACACGGTCGCCATCAATACCGATCCCGCGGCGCAGATCAGCGGCTGCTCGGCTACGCCGCCTTATTTCTATGCCCAAGCAACGCCGATCGCCGGCTCGGCTCAAGCCGCGGCAGGCGAATCCGCGCTGACCATCTGCCAGGACGGCACCAAACTGCCGGCGACGGTGTGGCAATGATCGCGCGTCTGCCCGGACTTCGTAGAAATTCCGTCGCCCGCCCGGCGCGAGCGCGGGGGTTCACCCTGGCCGAACTGATCGTGACGATTTCGATCGTCGCGATCCTCGCGGCGATCGCGTTTCCGTCGTACACGCAGCTGATGCTGCGCCATCGCGTGCAGGACGCTGCCACCGACATCCTCATCGCCCTGAACAACACGCGCGCCGAAGCACTCAAACGCAACACCAGCGTCGGCATCGCGCCGGCGAGCGGCGGCAGTTGGGCCAACGGATGGGCGATCCTCGACCCGAACAACAACGCCAATTTTGTCGACAAGCATGCGCCGGTGAATCAGGTCGCGATCACCCTGACCGGTACGTCGCCGATCTACTACCGTTCCACCGGGCGTCTGTCCGCCAATCCGGGCCCCGCCTTCAGCCTCGCCGCAACCCAAGGCAATTACACCGCCGCGGCCTGCGTCACGGTCGATCCGAGCGGCCGTCCGTACTACACGCTGGGAGCGCCATGCTGATGACCGCGCCCGCCCTTCGACTCAACCATGGCTTCAGCATGCTCGAGGTGCTGATCTCGATTCTCATTACCGCGTTCGGCCTGCTCGGCTTAGCCGGCCTGATGAGCCGGATGCAGGCGGCGGAAACCGAGAGCTACCAGCGCTCGCAGGCGCTGGCCCTGCTGTTGAGCATGACCGAGCGCATCACCACGGCCAATCCGACCAGCGCGGCCGGCGCAAACGCTTGGGCCCAGGTCGGAACTCCCACGGTGGTCGGCACCGGCGACGCGCAGCCGGCCACATGCACGGCCCTGAGCGGCGCGGCGCGCGACCTTTGCGAATGGAGCAATGCCCTCAAGGGCGCGGCGGAAACGACATCGGGCGGTACCAACGTCGGCGCGATGATCAGCGCGCGCGGATGCATCGAACAACTCGCCGCGCCGGACATGGGGATCTGCACGCCGGCCACGTTCCGCGTGACCGTGGTATGGCAGGGCCTGTCGTCGACGGCACCGCCCTCCACATCCTGCGCGACCGCCTCGTACAACGATCCGACGCGACTGCGCGCCGTCTTCGAGCAGGTGAAAATCGCCCTGCCCAAGTGCATCACCGCATCGTCCGTGCCATGAACCCGCCGACCATGCCAGTCCGAAGCACGAAGGCGGGGGTTGCCCAACGCGGCTTCACTCTCGTCGAAGTGATGGTCGCGCTGACGATAGGGCTGATCTTTCTGACCGGACTCAGCCTGGTTTTCGTCGCCAACGGCTCGATCCGCAACGACATCGAACGCGCCGGCCGCCTTGCCGAGAACGGCACGTTTGCCCTCAATCGCCTGAGCGGCGACTTGCGCTCGGCCGGTTATTACGCCGAGCTCGACGTCGTCAACGCCAACCTCTCCCGGCCCAGTGCGATGCCCGACGCCTGCGCAGTCGACACTGCCTCGCTGATCGCGGCGATGCCGTTTGCCGTACAGGGTTACGACGGCGGTGCCGGCCTGCCTCCGTCCTGCGCCGGCGTCCTGACCGATCTGCGCACCGGCTCCGACGTACTGCTCGTGCGCGAGGTCGATTCCTGCGTTGCCGGCCCCGGCGCACCGGCAGCCAACTGCGACGGACCGGTCGCAGGCGCCCCCTACTTCCAATCGTCGCACTGCACGCCCACGCCGCCGGCCGCGGCGACGGAGCTGGCAAGCGGCAATCCCTCCGACTGGTACCGGCTGACGACGGACACGACCCAGCTGACCCTGCGCAACATCGACTGCAATCTGCCGGCACCGACGATCGCGGACTATCGCCGCTTCCTCGTGCATATCTATTTCGTCACCAACAACGACAAGACGGGCGACGGCATTCCCACCCTCAAGCTCGCCCAGCTCGACGGCGTCGCCGGCACCGCCGCCTTCACCGTGCAGCCCATCGCCGAAGGCATCGAGACCCTGCAGCTCGAATACGGGCTCGACACCGCTTTGCCGTCCACCGGCACGGCCGCGGCCTACACCGCCGATCCCAACAGCTACGGCGGTTGTGCCGCCGTAGCCTGCGCGATGGCCAACTGGTCGAATGTCGTCTCGGTCAAGGTGAACCTGATCGCCCGCGGCATCGACCGGAGTTCGGTCGGCTACACCAACGACAAGATCTACGTACTCGGCGCCAAGGCCGACGGGACAGCGAACACCTTCCAGTTCAACGATCTATTCAAGCGCCACGCGTACGCCGCGACGATCCGCCTGTACAACCCTTCAGGGAGAAGGACATGATCCCTATTCCCGCCGGCAGGCACGCGCATCAATCCGGTGCGGTGCTGTTCGTCACCATGATCTTCCTCCTGCTGATGACGATCATGGCCCTGACCACGTTCACCGTCAGCCGCGGCACCCAGATGGTCGTCGGCAACCTGACCACGCGCGAACAGGTGTGGCAGACGGCGCAGGCGGAGAGCGAACTGGCGCTCAGCAGTCCCTCGCTCTATCTGAACCCGAACGCCATTCTCTTCGATACGACCACGGGCCAATTCGGCGATTCCATCACCATGAGTCTCGACGATGCGGGCACGACCAGCCTCAAGGTCAACGTCACGCAAAAGCCGGTCTGCTACGCCGCCCAACAAATCGTCGCCAGCACGCTCGACCTCAGCCAGCTGAGCAACCTCGAGTGCGCCTCGCTGACCCGCTACACCGCCACCGGCGCCGTCAGCCCGCAGCTTTCCTGTTCGAACGTGATGTTCCGCTACACCGTACAGGTGAACGACCCGATCACCAACGCGGTCGGCTCGGTCACGCAGGGCGCCGCCGCGCAATTGCAGCCGGACACCGCCAAGAGCCTCTGCCACAGCCCGACCGGCGCTCTCTATTTTTGATTCTGCCCGCGACGCGATTTCGAAAAATCCAAGGCGGCACGCCATGAAAAACTTCCTTCGCCCCCTCGGTCTGATCTGCACCCTGGTTGGAGGCGTGCTGCTGGCCGGCCTCGACACACGCGCCGACGATATCGACATCTTCGTCAGCGCGCAGAGCGGAACGAGCAGCGGCAGCACCGAGGTGATTTTCCTGCTCGACAACACCACCAACTGGTCGCGCGCGGCGCAGAAGTGGCCGGACCAGCCCACGCAGGGGCAGGCCGAAGTCGACGCCATCGTCCAGACCGTCGCCCAGATCACCAATCCCGGTGCCGGCAAGACCCCGCCGAATCTGCAGTTCGGCATCGCCATGCATACGCTGACCCCCGGCGCCGGCGGCTACATCCGTTTCGGCGTGCGCGACCTTACCGGCAACGCAAACCGTACCGCATTCAACAATATCCTCGGCTACGGCCCCACGCCGGCCGGCGCGCCGGCGTCGTCGATCTACAACAACATCGACGCGCCCAGCGAAAAGATCAACGTGGGACAAGCCGATCACGAGGCCGCACTGTACGAGGTCTACAAATACTTCAAGGGCTTGTCCGTATTCAACGGCACGCCGGCAGGAAATTCGTTTGCCGACATCGGCAGCGCCAGCGGGCCGGAAACCGCCAAGGGGCAGGGACTCACCTCCGGCTTTGCGCTCAGTACGGACGGCAAGACCTATACCCCGCCGCAGACGACCTCGGGCTCCTGCGCGGCCAGGCAGGTCGTCATCTACATCGCCAACAACATGCAGAAGGGCAGTCCTTTTCCTTCCTCGTTGACCTACGAGAACACCTATGCCGGGCCGGCGCTGAAGCCCGATCCGAACGCGGGCAGCTTCTCGACGGCGATGTTCACGCGCGAGTGGGTGCGCTTTCTCCAGCGCAACGGAATCGCCACCTATATTCTCGACGCGTACAACGCGCAGTCCAACGGCCAATACAGCCAGTTGCTGATCGACGCCGCCGCGCAATCCGGCAGCGGCCATTATTTCCAGGTCGGCAGCGAGCAGGCGATCATCAATGCGTTGACGAAGATTCTGATCGACATCCAGGCGGTCAACTCCACGTTCACCGCGGCGAGCCTGCCGGCCAGCGCCACCAATCGCAGCGTCAACCAGAACGAGGTCTTTCTCGGCGTGTTCCGTCCGACCGGAGACGCCACGCCGCGCTGGTACGGCAATCTGAAACGCCTCCAACTCATCCCGACCGCCGGTGGCGGCGTCGATCTCGGCGACATGCTGGGCAATGCCGCGGTCAACTCCCAGACCGGCTTCATCGCGGACTGCAGCGCCAGCTACTGGAACTCCGACACCAGCAATTACCCGTTGACCGGCGTGCCCGGAACGACCGCACCTTACTGGTCGCTGACGACGACACAGCCTGTGCCCAGCAGCCTCTGCGCGGCGCCCGGCACGGCCGGCGGCAACAACAATCCCGCATCCAATCCCAGCTTTGCGCCGTCGGGCGGGGCGACGTGGTCGCCGCTTTCGGACCTGCCGGACGGTCCCTTCGTCGAGAAGGGCGGCGTCGCCGAAATCCTGCGCCGCGGCAACGTCGCCAGCAACGTTCTTTCGACCTGGAAGGTCAACCGCACGATCAAAACGCTCAGCGGTTCCACCCTGACCGATTTCGCTACGCTCGCGCCCGGACTGGGCCTTGCCTCGCTGGGCGTTCCCGCCGTCGCGCCGGCCGGTGTCACCCTGCCGACCTCGGGCCAGCTGACCGATTTCGTCATGGGCTGGGACTCGCTGGACGAAAATTCCAACGGCTATACCGATCCGTCGGTGTCGACGTCCACCGAGACGCGTCCGTCGATCCACGGCGACGTCATCCACTCGACGCCGTTGCCGATCACCTACGGCGACGGCAGCACGGTCATCTACTACGGAGCGAACGACGGCATGTACCGGGCCGTCGATGCGGGCAGCGGACGCGAGCTGTGGTCGTTCGTGGCGCCGGAATTCTTCTCGCGCCTATACCGTCTCTACGCGAACAGCCCGCTGATCGCCTACCCGAACCTGATCGGCCAGGCGATCGCCCCCACACCGACGTGGAAGGACTATTTCTTCGACGGCACGACCGGCATCTATCAAAGCGCGGACAACAAGTCCGTCTGGATCTACCCCTCGATGCGCCGCGGCGGCCGCATGATCTACGCTTTCGACGTCAGCCCGTCTTCCGGCACGGCGCCGACCTCGCCCAAGTTCCTCTGGAAAGCCGGCTGCCCGGACCTGGGCGACAACGTCGGCTGCACGAGCGGCATGAGCGCCATCGGCCAAACCTGGTCGACGCCGCAAAGCGCGCTGATCAAGAACGGCCCGACCGACACCTCGCCGGCCCCGCTGCTGGTGTTCGGCGGCGGCTACGATTCCAACCCGACCACGGCGGGCGGCATCACCTTCAATTCGTGCGATGACGCCAACCAGGCCTCGCCGGCCTGCCCCAACCGCAAGGGCAGCGTGATTTATTTCGTCGACGCTCAGAACGGCCCGTCCACCCTGCTGAAGGCGATGCCGCTGCCGAATACGAACGGCGCGCCGGGAAGCATCGTCGGCGACATCGCCCTGCTCGACGTGAACGGCGACGGCTTCGTCGACTACGCCTTCGCTTCCGATACGAACGGCTTCGTCTACCGCGTCGATTTCGTCGACGGGCCCCTGACCCGCGTGCCGCTCAAGCAGTCCGACTGGAAGATCACCCAGATCGCCGGCACCCAGGGCAGCGGCCGCAAGTTCCTCTTCGGTCCCGCCCTGGTGCTCAACATGAGCAAGGTATTCATCGCGATCGGCACGGGCGACCGCGAACACCCGCTGATCAGCGAATATCCCTACACCAGCGTCGTCAACCGCTTCTATGTGTTCATCAACGACCTGGCTTCGACCAGTTATTTGAATCTCGACGGCAACAGCATGAACGATGCCACCGGGGCGACCTGCATGACGACACCGGTTCTGCCGGCGACGGCACCCATGCCGAGCGGCTGGTTCCTGCCCCTCAATCAGAACGGCCCGGGCGAACAGGTGGTCACGCCGGCGGAAGTGATTTCCGGTCAGGTGACCTGGGGCACCAATCGCCCGACGACCGCGTCGGCCAATACCTGCAGCAATTCGCTCGGCGAGGCACGCGGTTACCTGGTCGATCTTCTCAACGGCTCGGGCGCTATCGACGCCAGCGGCGTGTGCGGCGGCTCGGTGTCCTCGGCGTACATCGGCGGCGGCCTGCCGCCGCCTCCGCGCGTGGGCATCGTGCCGATCACCGATTCGAACGGCAATACCGTGTACAAGGGCGTCTGCATGGGTTGTCCGTCGAAATCGACCACCGGCATTTCCCCGATCCAACCCGTACAGCCGCTGCCCGGCGATGCGGAAATCCGGCGTCGCGTCTTCTGGAGCACGCCCACCTCGAACTGACTCCGCACCGGTGCGCGTCGGAAATGCCCCGGCACCGGCACGGAACAGAAGCCCGCGGCTCGATACGTCGATCGCGCAGGCGTCGTGCAGAACCGATGGTTCGCACTCGTCACCGCGGGTCGGGCAGGCGCCGACGATCGAGCAGTACGAGGACGTTGCCGCGGATGCCTCGATCCATTGCGCGCAGTCGCAGGAGAGCGCGTGTCGTGCCCTCGGCGTCGGCGACGACTCGCCGACGGGCTCCCCCTCGAACTTGCCGCCTATCTCGATAGTGGCCAGGACAGCTTCGGTGATCCGACGATTGCGGCCAACCGACGCCGTTGCGGGGCAATCTCCGACAGCGCTTGCGACCGTCATTCCCGCAAGCGATATCGTGCGAATGCCTCTGCCGAAGCGGGTGCGCCATGCAATTCAGACGAGAATGATGAGCCGTTGGCAAATCGCCTCGCAATGCTGCAGGCGCAGCACGCCGTGCATGCGTTTCCGTCGTATGGATATGCCCTCGCGCAATGGAATTTGTACATCGAATTAGCACCGCGCTAACGCCGGACATGGTCGAATGGCAGCCTTCGAATCGACCGGACTTCAACACATGTCCAACCCCAACATCGTCATCTCCGCCAACTGGAGCCGCGCACTGCGCGACATCACCGAAGGACTTTACGGCGAGATCACGCCGAAGGAAGTCGGCGACCTGCGCGACTCGTTGACCTCGCTGGCCTGGGCCGAAGGCTGCCCGCGCGCCGCCTCGTTCTTCGCCGGCACGCAGACGCCGCGCTACCGCCGCCAGTTGATCGCCGCGGCGGCGGACCGTTCGTATACGATGCTGCTGATCGCTTGGCCGCCGGGCTACGTCACCCCGCTGCACGATCACGCCGAGCTGTGGGGCATCGAACTTGTGCTCGACGGTGCGCTGCAGGTCGACGAGTACTTCAGCGACGGCGACCCGCTGCAGCCGGCTCTGCAACCGCACCGCTCGCTGATGCTCGGCTCCGGCGATGCCGCCGTGTTCATCGATCCGGCCTACGTGCACCGTTGCCGCAATCTCTCCGCGCATCAGCCCGCGCTGTCGCTGCACGTCTACGGCGGCGTGCTCGACCACTACCAGAGTTTCGTCGAAATCAGCGACGACCTTTACCGCATCTCGCAACAGCAAGCCGTGCTCGATGCAGTGTCGATCTGATCGAGCAAGATGACGGCGCAGCGCCCGACGGCTGGGCGCTGCGCCGTCTGGGGGGTGGGTTCTCCCCCCCCCAACACGCCAACCCCCCCACCCCCCACCCCCCCTCCCCCTCCCACGGAAAAGTGGAACCGATCG
>CBJLOV010000149.1:0-10849 GCA_966424745.1 uncultured bacterium | reverse complement strand
TCGTCGAGCTTCTTCGGCAGGCGGTAGACGGTCTTCTCGTACTTGTCCTTGTTCTCCCACAGATCGATCTGGGCGAGGGTCTGGTTCGAGAACGAGTTCGACATGACGAAGCTCGGGTGGCCGGTGGCGCAGCCGAGATTGACCAGGCGGCCTTCGGCGAGCAGGAAGATGCTGTTGCCGTTGGCGAAGGTGTACTTGTCGACCTGGGGCTTGATGTTGAGCTTGGTCACGCCCTTGAGCGTGTTGAGCGCGTCGACCTGGATCTCGTTGTCGAAGTGGCCGATGTTGCAGACGATGGCCTGGTCCTTCATCTTGGTCAGGTGGTCGATCGTGAGCACGTCCTTGTTGCCGGTCGTGGTCACGTAGATGTCGCCCTGACCGAGCGTGGACTCGACCGTGTTGACCTCGAAGCCTTCCATCGCCGCCTGCAGGGCGTTGATCGGATCGATTTCGGTCACGACCACGCGCGCGCCGTAGGCACGCAGGCTGTGCGCCGAGCCCTTGCCGACGTCGCCGTAGCCGCAGACCACCGCGACCTTGCCGGCGAGCATCACGTCCATCGCGCGCTTGAGACCGTCGGCCAGCGATTCGCGGCAGCCGTAAAGGTTGTCGAACTTCGACTTGGTCACCGAGTCGTTGACGTTGATCGCGGGCACGAGCAGCTTGCCCTGTTCGGCGATCTGGTAGAGGCGGTGCACGCCGGTCGTGGTTTCTTCGGAGACGCCGCGCCAGTCCTTGACCACGCCGGTCCAGAAGCCCGGGCGCTCCTTGGCGACGCGCTTGAGCAGGTTCTTGATGACCTGTTCTTCGTGCGAGGACGACGGGCTGTCGACCCACTTGTCGCCCTGTTCGAGCTCATAGCCCTTGTGGATCAAGAGGGTCACGTCGCCGCCGTCGTCGACGACGAGCTGCGGGCCCTTGTTGCCCGGGAAGGTGACCGCGTCGAGCGTGCAGTCCCAGTACTCTTCGAGCGTCTCGCCCTTCCACGCGAACACCGGCGTGCCGGTCTTGGCGATCGCGGCGGCGGCCTGGTCCTGGGTCGAGAAGATGTTGCACGAGGCCCAGCGCACGTCGGCGCCGACGTCCTTGAGCGTTTCGATCAGCACGGCGGTCTGGATCGTCATGTGCAGCGAGCCGGTCACGCGCACGCCCTTGAGCGGCTTGGTGGCGGCGTATTTCTTGCGGATCGACATCAGGCCCGGCATCTCGTGCTCGGCGATGTCGATTTCCTTGCGGCCCCACTCGGCGAGCGAGAGGTCGGCGACTTTGAAGTCCTGTTTATCGGCGGGTTTAACGACAGCGTTCATTGGGAAATACTCCAGTGATTGCGGGCGCGGTTCGGTCAGGAACCCGAAACTCCGCCGAGCCTGGATTCCGCACCGTATCGATCGGGTGACGGACTTGCAGCGCCCCTCGGCGGGTGAGGGGCGCGCATTATATCGCTTATTCGCGATGAAAAGATAAATAGGCGTTATTCCTGGCGCGGAGCGCCCGGAATAACTCGCGGCGTTCGAGTCGACCCTGCGGGTCGCTCAACGCCGCTGTTTGGTTTGGCGGCGCTCGAGTTCGAAACGGGTCCTTTCGTCCTGAGGTATCGAAGGACGGACTCATGTCGAAATTGCCGTTCGTGATTCGATGCGCGCCGCGCATCTCGTGCTGAGCGCTGAGCTTGGCGGAGCATGCAAGCATCATCGCGAACGGCGTACTCCGTCACGGACGGAAAGGGGGTGCAAACCGAGACAGCACTATTCGGCAGACGACGCGCGCGGGCAAGTGGCCCCGTGCGGAATGCGCGGATTGGCGATTCCCGATGCGGGTGCGGCACGGGAACAATCGCGCATCGATACCGGGAGACAGGCCATGAAGACAGGTTGCTTGCTTGCGCTGATCGCCGTTTGCGGATTCTTTGCCGGCGGGGTCCATGCCGCGGAGACGCCGAAGTCGTGCACCGATGCGGAATACCGCAAGTTCGATTTCTGGATCGGCGATTGGGACACGTTCGACGTGCCGGTCACGGCCGCCTCGAAGTCCGAAGCACGCAACCACGTCGACGCCATCCTCGAAGGCTGCGTGATCCGCGAGGACTACGACCAGTTCGACGGCCACCACGGTCAGAGCTTCACGATCTACGACGCCGCGCGCAACGTCTGGCATCAAAGCTGGGTGACCAACCGCGGCGAGCTGCTCGTGCTCGAAGGCACGCGCACGGGCGACCGCATCACGCTGGAAGGCGATATGTTCAAGGCCACGGAAAAACAGCGCGTGCGCGTGGTGTGGTATCCGCAGGGGGCGGACGTGCGCGAGACCGCGACCGCGTCGGCCGACGGCGGCAAGACGTGGAAGCCGATGTTCGACATCGTGTTCCGCCGGCACAAGGGCTGACGTTTCCGAAGTCGCGGCCGCATCGTTCGGCTCATGAGGCATCCCTCGGAGATGTGCGCGGAGCGGGTACCGATCCTGGTGTAGCCGCGTTACGCGCATGGGGATTTCGAAGTTCCCGTAGGGGCGCGATTCATCGCGCCCGGCTTTTGCTCGTCATTCCCGCGCGCTCTTGGCGGGAATCCAGTGACTTTGTTTTTGATCTTGGGTTGTTCAAGAGTCGGAGCTCCCACTCGTCCCCCCACACGATTTTGCGATGGCCTTCCAGCAGGTCGCGGAATTGCGCCTGCGCCGCCCGATTGTCGATGATCCCCATTGCCGCCTGCGCCGCCATGTTGCATGCCCGAAAGTGTGCCTGTCGCAGAAGTGATTCGCGCGAGGGCGGGAAAAATCACACGCTGCCGAGAAAGCCGGCGGGTGGAGCGGGGGCCGTATTCCGAGGGAATGGAGAGCCCCCTCGCCCCGGCCTTTCCTCCCGATCGGGATCGGGGAAGAGGAAAGTGTGGGCGCGTTGGTCGAAAATGTTCTAGTGCGGGCGGGGAAGCTGGTCGAGGAAAAAGGCGTACATGTCGGCGGTTTCGCGGTAGCGCATGTAGCGTCCGCTCTTGCCGTTGTGGCCGCCGTCCATGTCGATCTTGAACAGCAGCGGATGCGCGTCCGTTTTCATGGCGCGCAACTTGGCGACCCATTTCGCCGGTTCGTAGTACTGCACCTGCGAGTCGTTGAGGCTGGTGGTGACGTACAGGGCCGGGTAGTCCTGCGCCTTGATGTTGTCGTAGGGCGAGTAGGACAGGATGACGTCATAGTAGGGTCGTTCGTGCGGGTCGCCCCATTCCTCGTATTCGTTGGTCGTCGTCGGCACGCTGGGGTCGAGCATCGTCGTGAGCACGTCGACAAACGGCACGCCGGCGGCGAGGGCGCGGTATTCGCGTGGCGCCATGTTCGCCGTGGCGGCCATCAACAGGCCGCCGGCGCTGCGCCCTGCGGCGAAGATCTTCGACGCCGAGACGTAGCGCCGATTGACGAGGAAGCGGGTGACGTCGATGAAATCCTCGAACGAGTGGCGTTTATTGAGCAGCTTGCCGTCGTCGTACCAGCGGCTGCCCATTTCCGATCCGCCGCGCACATGGGCGATCGCGACAACGAAACCGCGGTCGAGCAGCGAGGGGTAGGCCGGATCAAACTTGGGATCGGACGAAACGCCGTAGGCGCCGTAGGCGAGCTGCAGCAACGGCGCAGCGCCCTCGCGGCGCAGTCCTTTGCGGTAGGCCAGCGAGATCGGGATCCGGGTGCCGTCGCGTGCCGTCGCCCAGATGCGCTCGACGGCGTACTTCGCCGGATCGTAGCCGGGCGCCTGCGTCTGCTTGCACCGCAGCGCGCGGCCGTCGTCCATGTCGATGTCGCAGACGGTGCGCGGCGCGACGAGCGAGGTGTATTCGTAGCGCAGCGCGTGCGTGTCCTGCGTGGGGTTGTCGCCGAGCAGGGCGGCGTAGTCCGCCCATTCCGGCGCGATATGGAACGAGGTGCCGTCGCGGCGCACGATGCGAATTCGGCGCAGCCCGTCGCTGCGCTCGCCGATTGCCAGATGGTTCTTGAACGGGAGCACGCGTTCGATCAGGACCGCCGCGTTGGTCGCAACGATCTCGCGCCAGGTCGTTTTCTCGGTGTGTCCGTCTTTTGCATCGACCACGCGAAAATTCGGCGCCTTCCAGTTGGTGCGGATCACCCAGCGATCGTCGATGTGGTCGGTGTAGTACTCCACCCCGGGCTCGCGCGCGGCGAGCACGCGGAATTCCGCATGCGACGTATCGGCCGGCGCGTAACGCACTTCGCTGGTCTGCCGGCTTTCCAGGCGGATCAGCAGGTAGCGGTCGTCGCGCGTACGGGCCAAGTCGATGGCGAAACGGTGGTCGGGTTCGGTGTAGACGATCGGGTCGGACTTCACGTCGGCACCGAGCGTGTGCCGGCGGACCCGCACGCTGAACAGCGTGGTCGGGTCGTTCTCGACGTAGTACAGCGTCTTGTTGTCGTCGGCCCAGATCATCGAGCCCGACGTTCCGGGGATCTCGTCCGCGAGGGTGAGCCCGCTGGCGAGATCTTTGATGCGGATCGTGCACTGGTAGCGGCCCGTCGTGTCCTCGGCGTAGGCGAGCAGGCGTTCGTTCGGGCTGACTTCGGTGGAGCGTACGTGGTAGTAGCCGTGTCCGCGCGCCAGTTGCGCTTCGTCGAGCAGTATCTGTTCCGCGGCCTCGGGCGAGCGGCAGCGGCGCGTGTATTGCGGGTAGTCGACGCTGCCCGCGTAGCGCATTTGATACCAGCAGCGGCGGATCTTGACCGGCAGCGTGGCATCGTCCGGTGCGATGCGCGAGGTCATCTCGGCATAGAGCCGGTCCGCGAGCGGGCGCAGCGGACGCATGCGGCGTTCGTAGTACGCATTCTCGGCGTGCAAGTAATCGAGCACCGCGGGCGCGCTGCGCGCGTCGTCGCGCAGCCAGTAGTAATCGTCCGAGCGATTGCCGTAGGGCGAGGCGATGACGTGGGCATGCTTCGCCGCGATGGGCGCGTCATCGAGCGCGTAGGCCGCGCTGCCGCGGCGAGCGCTGCCGCAGCCGGCGAGAAAAGCCGCGGCGGCGCAGAGCGCGGCACCGCGGCTGCGGCTGCAAGAAAGACGGCCGCCGCGAACCCCCCGCGTTGCGGCGGTCGACTCCCGTTCCCCTTTCCTCGTTGCCTGTGTTCCGCGTGCGGAATCGGTTCCCGTATCGCGGTCAGGCGGTGCCGCTGCTTTTTCAGTTCTTCTCGCCACCGAACTTGACGTTGAGATCGACATAGAGCGTGCGGCCGAGCGCGTTGAACCAACGGGTCGGATAGTACGGATACGAGGTCCAGGTGTTGTCGCGGCCGGGTCTGGAGTCGAACAGGTTGTCGACGGTGACGCCGACGTTGACGTTCTTGTTCCAGCGATAGCCGAACGACGCGTTGTACATCATCGTCGGGCCCATGCGCTGAGTGCCGTCGTAGTTCGGCAGGCCGCCGAGGCGCGCGCCGTAGATCGTCGTGGTGAAGTCGCCGTAGTTCCAGGTCACCGAGTAGTTGGCCTTGCTGCGCGGGATGACGTAGTCGTAGTAATCGGTCAGCTCGTTGACGAACGGATCGCCCGGATAGTTCTGGATGCGGTTGGTGACGACGTAGGTGCCGCCGAGGTTGAAGTCGAAGCTGCCGAAGCGGTCGGTCTGCCAGAGGTAGTGGATTTTGAAATCCGTGCCCGAGGTGCGATGCGTGGCGGCGTTGATCGGCAGTACCAGTACGGAGGTGATGTTGTCGGCGCCGTCGCGCACGACCTGGCTGATCGCCGCCCGGCACAGGCCGGAATGAATGTCGAGCTGGCCCGTGCGGCACTGTGCTTCCCAGCGCAGGATCTGGTCGCTGCTTTGATAGACGAGTTCGTTCTTGAGGTTGATGATGTAGTAGTCGGCCGAGAAATCGAAGTTGCTGATCGGTGAATAGACAAAGCCCCAGGTGGCCGATTTGCTCGTCTCGTTCTTCAGGTTGATGCTGCCGTTGCTGCGGCCGTTGAAGCTTACGTCGCCGTAGTCGCAATCGTCCGGCTTGATGCCGGCGCAGCGGTAGTAGTCGACGCCGCTCGAGCTCGATCCGCTCGGGCCTGCGTACAGATAGGCGAGGTCGGGCGCGCGGAAGCCGGTCGAATACGAGCCGCGCACCAACAGCGAGTCGATCGGGCGGTATTCGAGGCCGAGCGCATAGGTGAACTTGGTCGCCGAATTGCCGCTGAATTCGTAACGGTCGAAACGGCCGGCGGCCGTGGCGGTGAGCTGCGAGAAGATCGGCACGCTGAACTCGAAGCCCGCGCCGGAATGGCTGCGCGAGCCGACGGCCACCGTGTTGTGCAGGCCGTAGTAGCTGCCGTCGAGCGACATCGGGTCGGGCCGGAGGCCGAAGTACTGGTTGCCGAATTCCGCGGTCGCGGCGAAGCCGACCGGGCCAGCCGGCAACTGGAAGAATTCGGTGTTGTCGACCTTGATCGAGTAGTTTTCGGCGCGGCTGGTGTCGCGATCGATCGAGTCCTGCGTGATGGAGGCGAACTGCGTGGGCGTGAGCGGCGTGTACAGGCGATCGTGCGGCGCATAGTACCTCTGATAGCCGGAGTCGGGATCGACGCCGAGCGAGGGGCCCAGGTAGAGCTGGTTCGCCTTCGCGGCGACGAGCGCGGGCCACTTCGCTTCGAGGCGGTTCTGCGAATGACTGAACATCGCTTCGTATTGCCACGAGTCGCCGAACGAGCCCTTGGCGCCGGTATTGATCGAGAACGTGTTGTTGATGTTGCGGATCATCGCGCGGCTGAGGCCGCCGTTTTCCTCGTAGGTGAAGTACTGGCGCTGCCACTGTTCGACCTGCCCGGTCGCCGTGTTGTAGAACGGGACGTCTGTCGCGCCGCCGTTGAGCGGGTAGCTGTTCCGCCATTTCAACTGCGTGTTGTAGGTTTCCTGGTGCGAGGTGCTGTACTGCACGTCGGCGAAGAAATCCAAATGCTCGTTGAAGTGGTACGTCGCCGAGGCGTAGAAGTTCGCCGCGCGGCGGCCGTTCTCCAGCGTACCGTAGCCCACGTCGGAGAGACTGCCGCAGTAGTTGCCGTAGCTGCGGCGGTACAGATACTGCACCGTGCCTTGGTTGAGGTACGAGAGCTTGTCGCAGGTCGCTTTGCCCGGGTCGATGTAGTTGCCGTCCGCGTCGATGATCGCGAACGTAGGGGATGCGACTCGCGTCGGACTGGAGCCGTAGCGCGGATCGTTGGTGCGCGAAGCCGTGTAGCTGCGCTGGTAGTCCCAGAGCGGATCCTGGTTGTAGATCTCAAACCCGAACAGCGAATCGAACTTGTCGTTCGACCAGCCGCTGGTCAGGGTAAGGCGCTGCGAGGCCGCGCCGCCGTGCTGGGTGTCGCCCATGCGGTAGTCGAGCGTGGTGCCGTCCGCCTTCTTCTTCATGATGAAGTTGATGACACCCGAGATCGCGTCCGAGCCGTAGATCGCCGACGCGCTGCCGGTGAGGATTTCCACGCGGTCGATCATCGATGCGGGAATGTTGGTGATGTCGGTGAAGTTGCTTTGGCCGTTGTACGACTGCGGATAGTCCGCGATGCGCCGGCCGTTGATCAGGATCAGCGTGTGGTTGGGGCCGAGGCCGCGCAGATCGACCGCCTGCGCGCCGTTGGAGAAGCCGTCGGTGTTCTGGTTGTTGTCGAGCGCGCCGAGGTTCTGGCTCAGCGAAGTCATGATGTCCGCGGTCGTGGCGAAGCCGCGCTGGGCGATGTCCTTGGCGCTGATGACAGTGATCGGCGCCGGGCCTTCGACCTGCGCGCGCGGAATCATCGAACCGGTGATCGTGACCTTTTCCAGCTCCGTCGGCGGCGCCTGCGGCGCCGGGTCGTTGCGCGCCTGCGGTGGAGCGGCCTTCGGCGCCGCCGGCTTCGCCGCGCCGGGCTTGACCACCACCGTGCTCGCATCGGTGAACTCGGACGTGAATGCCGTGCCTTCGAGCAGCTTGCTCAAGGCGGCCGCGGCCGACAGCTTGCCGCTCACCCCGGGCGACTTGGCGTTCTCCAGATTCGCCCCCGACGTCAGCACCTGCACGTTGGCCTGCTTGGAGAACTCGATCAGCGCGCTCGCCAGCGGCTGCGGCGGGATCGAAAAATCGGCGCGCGCCGAAGGGCCTTGCGCCTGCGCGCCCGTGACGCCGAGGAGGAGAACAGCAGCGAAGAAAAGCGAGATACCCCTTTGCAGCGAAACCACGCAACGATACATGAACATCCCCATGGCCTGCGGCGAAACTGCCGCGCAGAGGCCATGACGGTTCAGTGACGGGATTTTGAAATGGGTGTGAATGCGGCGAGGGGCTTTCGGTTCTTGGTTCTTCGCTTTCGCGCCGGCGTGGCTTGCCGTCTTCGCTTTTTGCTCGTCGTTCCCGCACAGGCGGCAATCCGGCGCCTTTGCTTTTGATCTTTGCGGTTGGTTCAAAAGCCGGAACTTCCGCCTGCCCCGTCGGGCGGGAGAAGCCGCGCAGCGGCGCATCCCGCCGTTGCCGTATACGACCAAGGCCGTACACGACCAAGAAGGCGGGATGCGCTTCGCTTCTCCCGCCCTACGGGGCTGCTTTTGATCTTGTTCTGTCTTTTGATCCCGTGACTCAACGCCCCTTGCGATCGAGCGCAGCGATCGTCACCTGCTCGCCGCCGACATCGACGCGCAGCGGCAGGATTTTCGGCAGTGCCCTGAGCCAGCCGTCGAGCGAGCCGGGGTCGACCGTGCCGGTGAATGCGAGTGCGCCGAGCTGCGCGTCGGCCAGGACGAGCGGGCGCGTCGAGTAGCGGTTGATGTTGGCGACGACCGAATCGAGCGGTTCGTTGACGAATTCGAGGCGATGCTCGCGCCAGCTCGTCGCCCGCGCGGGGGGGATTGTGCTGACCGTCAGGCCGGAAGCGCGCGGGTCGAACGAGATTTGCTGGCCGGCGACGGCTTCGAGCGCGTCGGCCGCCGAAGTCCTGCCGGTCGTGGAACCCTCGCTGCCGGCGATGCGCACGCGGCCTTCGGCGACGGCGATCGTGACGCGTTCGCCGGTGCGGCGCACGTTGAACGCGGTGCCGACGGCGCGGATCGACACGGCGCCCGCGTTGACGACGAACGGCCGCGTCGTGTCGTGCGCGACCTGGAAGAAGGCTTCGCCCGCGCTCAGGCTGACGTCGCGGCGGTCGCGCGCGAAGCGCGTCGTCAACCGGGTTGCGCCGCCGAGTGCGATCTGCGAGCCGTCGGACAGGGCGACGTTGCGGTCGACTGCGATCGCGGTGGCGAAGTTTTCGCTTTCGACGGCGCCGGCGCGATGGCCGTTCCAGACAAACGCGGCGACGCCGACGGCGGCGATGGCCAGCGACGCGGCCAGCGCGACCGGCAGCCAGCGCGCGGCGCGGGCCGGGGCGAATTCGCGCATCAACTCGCGCTTGGCGTCGGCGTCGAGGGCGCCGAGTTGCGCGCCGAGTTCGCTGACGCGGGCGAACGCGTCGAGACGTTGCGCGTTGCCGGCGCTCCATTCCAGCCATTGTTCTTCGCTGCGCGCCGGCTTGCGCGGGTCGCGCAGCCGCGCCCACCAGTCGGCGGCGGTCTGCAGCGTCGCATCGGGGGCCGGGTTCCGCGGTTTCTTGTCCATGTCAGGTTTCCTCCTGCGCATCCAGGCGCGCGCGGCAGTGCGCCATCGCGCGCGCCACGTGGTAGCGCACCATGCGTTCGGTCAGTTTCATCGTGCTTGCGATCGCGCCGAACTCGCGGCCTTCGATCGCGTGCATCACGAAGGCGGCGCTGGTCTTGCGCGGCAGCTCGCGCAGCGCCTCGCGCACGAGGCGCAATTGGTCGACGGCGAGCGCACGGCGTTCGGGCACCGGCGTGTCGAGCCATTCCTCGAACAGCTCTTCTTCCCCCGCATCCGCACGCACGTTGCGCTGGCGCAGTCGGTCGACGGCGAGATTGGAGGCGATGCGGAACAGATAGGCGCGAAGAAAGCCGACCTGCGCCGGGTTTTCCAGGCGCAGCAGGCGCACGTAGGCCTCTTGCGCGACTTCCTGTGCTTCGGCGGCCGAGTCCAGCCGGCTGGAGAGGAAGGCGATCAACGCGCGGTTGTGTTCGCGGAACAGGCCGGCCACCTGCGCGGCGTGCGTCTCGCCGCCGCGCGCAGCGGGCAGCTCGAAGTCGGGTTCGCGCTGGAAACCTGCCTGGTTCAAACCGTATTCCCCGGGTGCCGTGTGGATGCCGAGACGATTATCGGCGATCGGATTGAAATAAACCTTCTCGTTATTCCCGTGGGAATAGAACCGCATCGGCGGGATGGCGGAGCGAAGGGCGGCCGGCGCGACCATCGCGTGCAATTCGGTGTCGCCCGCGGCCGGCTCCCGGTCGCCGCGAGCCGCAGGAACGACGACGAAGACATTTCAAATTTCTCCGCCCAAGCCGTCACTGCTTGAACTGCGATCTGCAGAACCACCCGACGGGACCGCCGCATGCGCTTACGCACTTTCGCCGCTTTCTTCCTTTTCATCGTTGATGCGGCCTGCGCCCACGCGGCCGGCGCGCCCGCCGCAGCGAAGAACTACCGCGACAAGAACTTCGACTACTTCGTCAGCGGCGATCCGTCGAAGCCGCGCGCGGCGCATACCGAATTCGGCCTTGCCCTGATGGGCGGCGGCGGCAAGCTCGACGCGGCTTATCGCTTCATCGCCGGCCGCGCGGGCGGCGGGCACATCGTGATCCTGCGCGCGGTCGGCGACGACAGCTACGATCCGAGCGACGGCGGCTACGGCGAATCGTTCATGAAGGAGTGGGGCCCGGCCGTCTCGGCCTAGACGATCGTCTTCCGCCCACGCGCGGCGGCTTCCGATCCGCGCGTGATCGCCGCGCTCGAGAATGCCGACGGC
>CBJLOV010000148.1:0-10955 GCA_966424745.1 uncultured bacterium | reverse complement strand
CGCTCGAAGGCAAGAAGGGCCAGCCGCGCTTCAAGCCGCCGTTCCCGGCCGGTTTTGGCCTGTACGGCAAGCCGACCACGATCAACAACACCGAGACCTACGCGTCGGTGCCGAAGATCCTGACCAAGGGCGCCGAGTGGTTCCTCGCCCAGGGCAAGCCGAATAACGGCGGCCCGAAAATCTTTTCCGTGTCCGGCCACGTCAACAAGCCGGGCAACTACGAGATCAAGCTCGGTACGCCGTTCAAGGACCTGCTCGAAATGGCCGGCGGCGTGCGCAACGGCAACAAGCTCAAGGCCGTCATTCCGGGCGGCTCCTCGATGCCGGTACTGACCGCCGAGACGATGATGGGCCTAACGATGGACTACGATGCCATCCAGAAGGCCGGGTCCGGTCTCGGTTCGGGCGCCGTCATCGTCATGGACGAGACGACCTGCATGGTGCGCGCCTGCCAGCGTATCAGCCGCTTCTATTACGCCGAGTCCTGCGGTCAGTGCACGCCGTGCCGCGAAGGCACGGGCTGGATGTACCGCATGCTCACGCGCATCGTCGAGGGCAAGGCCCAGCTCGACGATCTGAACATGCTCAAGCAGGCCGCCGGCCAGATCGAAGGCCATACGATCTGCGCGTTCGGCGAAGCTGCGGCGTGGCCGGTGCAGGGCTTCCTGCGCCAGTTCTGGCCGGAATTCGAGTACTACATCAAGAACGGCCGTTCGATCGTCGACGCGCCCATGGGAGTTGCAGCATGAGTGCGCAGCCGACCGCACCCGCCGCGCCGCCCGATTTCGTTAACATCGAAATCGATGGCAAGGCGCTGCAGGTTCCGAAGAATTCGATGATCATCGCCGGCGCCGACAAGGCCGGCATTCCGATCCCGCGTTTCTGCTATCACGAGAAGCTGCCGATCGCCGCGAACTGCCGCATGTGCATGGTCGAGGTCGAGATGGGCGGCAAGCCGATGCCGAAGCCGCAGCCTGCCTGCGCGACCCCGGTCGCCGAGGGCATGAAGATCAAGACGCAGTCGCAGAAAGCGCTGTCGGCGCAGCGCAACGTCATGGAGTTCCTGCTGATCAATCATCCGCTCGACTGCCCGATCTGCGATCAGGGCGGCGAATGCGAGCTGCAGGACCTCTCGATGGGCTACGGTCGCTCGGTCTCGCGCTTCGTCGAGCGCAAGCGCGTCGTGCCGGACGAGGACTTGGGTCCGCTGATCGAAACCGAAATGACCCGCTGCATCCAGTGCACGCGCTGCGTGCGCTTCATGACCGAAGTGGCCGGTTCGCCGGAACTCGGCGGCATGGGCCGCGGCGAGCATCTGGAGATCGGCACCTATATCGGCAAGACCATCGATTCGGAACTCGGCGGCAACATCATCGATGTGTGTCCCGTGGGCGCGCTGACCAACAAGGTGTTCCGCTTCAAGGCGCGCGCCTGGGAGCTGATCGCGCGCGAGTCGATCGGCTATCACGACGCGCTCGGCTCGAACCTGTGGCTGCATACCCGGCGCGGTGAAGCGCTGCGCGCGGTGCCGCGCGACAACGAAGCGATCAACGAGTGCTGGCTGTCGGACCGCGACCGCTATTCGCATCAGGGGCTCGCCGCCGACGACCGCGCGACCAAGCCGCTGATCCGTAAGAACGGCGAACTCGTCGAAACCTCGTGGGACGAGGCGATCGCCTTCGTCGCCGCCGGTCTGAAGAAACACGGCGCCGATGTCGGCGCGCTGGTCGCGCCGTTCGCGTCGAACGAGGAGGGTCATCTGCTCGCGCAAATCGTGCGCGGCCTCGGCAGCGACCATATCGATCATCGCCTGCGCGTCGCGGATTTCGCAGACGGCGGTCCGTTCGGCCCGACGTTCGAGATGCCGCTGACGGAGGTCGAAAAAGCCGGTGCCGTGCTGCTGGTGGGCAGCAATCCGCGCCACGAGGCGCCGCTGCTCAACCATCGCATCCGCAAGGCATGGAAGAAGGGCGCCAAGGTCTATGCGCTCAACCCGCTCGATCACGATTTGAATTTCGATTTGGCCGGCAAGGTCGTCGCGCTGCCGTCGCGGCTGGCGGGCGAACTGGCCGCGCTGGTCGCTGCCGCACGCGAAGGCGGCGCTGCGGTGCCTGCCCACCTCGCAGGTGCGGTCGATGCGGCGCAGCCGACCGACGCGCATCGCGCCATAGTGAAGGCGCTGCGCGATGCGGGAGCTTCGGTGCTGGTGTTCGGCGCCGACGGCGTGCATCACGCTCAGGCTTCGCTGCTGCGCGCGCTGGCCAAGTGCCTGGCCCAGGCCACGAACAGCGCATTCAACGAGATCGCCGACGGCGCCAATGCGGTCGGTCTCGCCCGCGTCGGCGTGCTGCCGCGCGAGAACGGCCGCAACGGCGCCGCCTTGCTCGCACAGCCGACGCAGGCGCTGATCACCTATCACGCCGGTTCCCAGGACACCAGCTCGCCGGCCGGCTACGATGCGGCCCGCAGCAATGCGGCATTCGGCGTCTACATCGGCGCCTATGCCTGCGCCGGCGTGAAGCGCACCGCGCACGCGGTGCTGCCGATCGGCCTGCCGCCGGAAGTCGACGGCACCTATGTGAACGTGGATAGCCTGGTGCAGACCGTCGCCGCCGGTGCGAAATTGCCGGGCGATGCGCGGCCGGGCTGGAAGGTACTGCGTGCGCTCGGTGCTGCGCTCGGCCTGTCCGGTTTCGGTTTCGCCGAATTCAAGGAAATCCATGCTGCGGTCGCCGATGCGGCGGCAGCGAAATCCACGCCGACGCCGTCCGGCGGATCGGCTGCACCGACGCCGGCCGCAGCCGGCGCAGGGGCGTTCGAACGCATTTCGACCGTGCCGATCTATCGCAGCGATGCGGTGCTGCGGCGTTCGCCCGCACTGCAGGCGCATCCGCTCACGGGCGCGTGCTCGATCGGTCTGCACCCCGAGGATGCGCTTGCGTTGGGTCTGGGCAACGGCACGAAGGCGAAGGTCGGCGGCGGGGCAGGCGAGGTGGAGTTGCCGGTCGTCGTTACGCGCGCCGTACCGCGCGGCGGGGCCTGGATCGAGAAGACCTGGCCGCAGACGCGTGCGCTGCCGGGCAGTGGCGCGGCACTGACGGTAACGAGGGCCTAAGGCGTGTACAGCTTTTTGCAAACCTATTTGCACGATCCTCTGCTGTCGACGTTCGGCGCCGGCGGCCTCGTCGTCTGGCTCGTGCTCTGCATCCTCGCCATCGCGGTGCCGGTGATCCTTTCGGTCGCACTCTACGTCTGGTGGGAGCGCAAGGTGCTCGGCTGGATGCACGTACGCATGGGGCCGAACAGCGTCGGCCCTGCCGGTCTCGCGCAGACGTTCGCCGACGTGTTCAAGCTGCTGCTGAAGGAATACTTCATGCCGCAGGCGGCGAGCAAGTTCCTGTTCGTGGCGGCGCCGTTGATCGCGCTGGTGCCGGCCTTCGCCGCATGGTCGGTGGTGCCGTTCGACGACAAGATCGTGCTCGCCGACGTCAACGCCGGTCTGCTCTATCTGCTCGCGATGACCTCGCTGGGCGTTTACGGCATCATCCTCGCCGGCTGGTCGTCGAACTCCAAGTACGCGATGCTCGGCGCGATGCGCTCGGCGGCGCAGGTGGTCTCCTACGAAATCGCCATGGGCATGGCGCTCGTCGGCGTACTGATCTGCGCCGGCAGCCTGAATCTTTCCGACATCGTGCGGGCGCAATCGGGCAACTGGGGCCTTCTCAACGGATTCTGGCTGCCGTTGTTCCCGCTGTTCCTGGTCTATTTCATTTCCGGCGTCGCCGAAACCAATCGCGCGCCGTTCGACGTGGCCGAAGGCGAATCGGAAATCGTCGCCGGCTTCCACGTCGAGTATTCGGGCGCACCGTTCGCGGTCTTCTTCCTGACCGAATACGCGAACATGATCCTGATCTCGTTCCTCGCTTCGGTACTGTTCCTCGGCGGCTGGAATTCGATCTTTCCGGTAGCCCTTCCGATCCTCGGCGCGCCGGGTTGGTGGTGGCTGTTCGTCAAAGCCTTCGGCTTTGCCTTCTTTTATCTTTGGTTCCGCGCGGCGTTCCCGCGCTACCGCTACGACCAGATCATGCGTCTGGGTTGGAAAGTCTTCGTGCCGATCACGATCGTCTGGGTGCTCGTTGCGGGCTGCCTGGTCTACTTCGATATCGTCGGCCCGGGCAAGGTGTAATCCGATGACTGCAGTCGTTCGCTATTTCAAAAGCCTGTTCCTGCTCGAGCTGCTCAAAGGCCTCGCGCTGACGGGCAAGTACATGTTCAAGCCCAAGTACACGATGCGCTACCCGATGGAAAGGATTCCACAGTCGAATCGGTTCCGCGGCCTGCACGCGCTGCGCCGCTACCCGAACGGCGAGGAACGCTGCATCGCGTGCAAGCTGTGCGAGGCGGTGTGTCCGGCGCTCGCGATCACGATCGATTCCGAGCAGCGCGCCGACGGCACGCGCCGCACGACGCGCTACGACATCGACCTGTTCAAGTGCATCTATTGCGGCTTCTGCGAGGAAAGCTGCCCGGTCGACTCGATCGTCGAAACGAACATCCACGAATACCATTTCGAGAAGCGCGGTGAAAACATCGTGACCAAGCCGAAACTGCTCGCGATCGGCGACCGCTTCGAGAAGGAAATCGCAGCGGCGCGCGCGCAAGACGCGGCCTATCGTTGAGATGATACGTTGGTGAGATGCACATGAATTTCGAACTGATCCTGTTCTACCTCTTCGCCACGGTGCTGACCGTTGCCGCGCTCGGCGTGATCACCGTGAAGAACTCGGTGCATGCAGCCTTGTTGCTCGTGCTGACGTTTTTCACCGCAGCAGCCTTGTGGCTGCTGCTGCAGGCCGAGTTCCTGGCGATTGCGTTGATCCTCGTCTACGTCGGCGCGGTCATGGTGCTGTTCCTGTTCGTGGTGATGATGCTCGACATCAAGGTCGAGCCGCTGCGCGAGGGCTTCGTGCGTTATCTGCCCGTCGGTGCGGCCGTCGCGATCTTGATGCTCGCGGAGATGCTCGGCCTGATCGGCCTCAAGGCCATGTCCGCGCAGGCGTTGCCGGCGAATCCGGCTGGCGCTTCGAACACGGCCTGGCTCGGCAAGGCGCTGTTCACCCAGTTCCTCCTGCCGTTCGAGGTCGCGGCGGTGATCCTGACCGTGGCGCTGATCGCGGCGGTCATGCTGACCTTGCGCCGCCGCGTCGGGGTCAAATCGCAGAATCCGTCCAAGCAGGTCGCGGTCAAGGCGAGCGAGCGCATCCGTATCGTCAAGATGGCCAGCGCGGGCAAAGGAGCGTCGACGCCGTGATCACCCTGTCGCATTACATCGTGCTCGGCACGATTCTCTTCTGCATTTCGGTCGCGGGCATCTTCATCAACCGCAAGAACGTCATCGTCCTGCTGATGTCGATCGAGTTGATGCTGCTCGCGGTCAACACGAACTTCGTCGCGTTCTCGCGCTTCCTCGGCAACGTCGACGGGCAAGTATTCGTGTTCTTCATTTTGACCGTCGCGGCGGCGGAGTCGGCGATCGGTCTGGCGATCCTCGTCACCTTGTTCCGCAATCGCGCGACGATCAATGTCGGCGAAATCGATTCGATGAAAGGCTGATAGGCATGAGTCTCAATCCCACCCTCCTGCTTATCGTGGCTCTGGCGCCGCTGGTCGGCGCGATCGTCGCCGGCCTCTTCCGCAACCAGATCGGCCGTATCGGGGCGCATACGGTCACGATCGCCGGCGTGGCCCTGTCCTGCGCGCTGTCGCTCTACGTGCTCTACCAGCTCGTATGGGGCGGGGCGCAGCCGTACAACGCGAATCTGTACACCTGGCTCCAGGTCGGCGGCATCGACGCGCACGTCGGCTTCCTCGTCGACCGGCTCACCGCGATGATGATGGTCGTCGTCACTTTCGTTTCCTTGATGGTGCACGTCTACACGATCGGCTACATGGCGGACGACGACGGTTACCAGCGCTTCTTCAGCTACATCGCGCTGTTCACGTTCTCGATGCTGATGCTCGTGATGAGCAACAACTTCCTGCAGCTGTTCTTCGGCTGGGAGGCGGTGGGTCTCGTCTCGTACCTCTTGATCGGCTTCTGGTTCAAGCGGCCGACGGCGATCTTCGCCAACCTCAAGGCGTTCCTCGTCAACCGCGTCGGCGACTTCGGTTTCCTGCTCGGCATTGCCGGCGTGCTGTATTTCTTCCATTCGCTCGACTATGCGACCGTGTTCGCGCACACCGACGCGCTGAACGGCAAGACGATCGAAATCGTCAGCGGCAGCGCGTGGTCTGCGGCAACGGTGATCTGCATCTGCCTGTTCATCGGCGCGATGGGCAAGTCGGCGCAGGTGCCGCTGCACGTGTGGCTGCCGGACTCGATGGAAGGTCCCACCCCGATCTCCGCGCTGATCCACGCCGCGACGATGGTCACCGCGGGCATCTTCATGGTCGCGCGCATGTCGCCGCTGTTCGAACTGTCGGAAACGGCGCTGTCCTTCGTCCTCGTGATCGGGGCGACGACGGCGTTCTTCACCGGCCTGATCGGCATCGTGCAGAACGACATCAAGCGCGTCGTCGCCTATTCGACGCTGTCGCAGCTCGGCTACATGACCGTGGCGCTCGGCGTGTCCGCCTACTCGGCCGCGGTGTTCCATCTGATGACGCATGCGTTCTTCAAGGCGCTGCTGTTCCTCGGCGCGGGTTCGGTCATCATCGCGATGCATCATGAGCAGGACATGCGCTACATGGGCGGCCTGCGCAAGTACATGCCGATCACGTGGATCACCGCGGTGATCGGTACGCTCGCCCTGACCGGGATGCCGGGCTTCGCCGGCTTCTACTCGAAGGATGCGATCATCGAGGCGGTCGGCGAGTCGCATCGGTGGGGCGCGACCTATGCCTACTGGTGCGTGCTGCTCGGTGTCTTCGTCACCGCGTTCTACAGCTTCCGATTGCTGTATCTGACCTTCCATGGTCAGGAGCGCTTCGTCGTCGACCACGGCCACAGTCATGGACACGACGATCACGGACATCACGAGCCGGGCCATCTTGCGCACGCACCGCACGAGTCGCCCGCCGTCGTGACCTGGCCGTTGATGGCATTGGCGATACCGTCGATCGTCATCGGCGCGCTGACGGTCGGCGCGATGTTGCATGGCGACTATTTCGGCAGCGCGATCCATGTCGCACATGAGGCGGGCGAGGGTGCGCATGAGGAGTTCGCCGGCTGGTTCACGACGATGCTGCAGGGTTTCGCCGGGGCGCCGTTCATTCTCGCCTTCCTGGGATTCGCCACGGCGACCTACGTCTACCTGTTCAATCCGGCGGTTGCCGACAAGACCAAAAACGCGCTGTATCCGCTGTGGAACATGCTCGACAAAAAATATTGGTTCGATCCGCTCTACCAGGCGGTCTTCGCGCGCGGCAGCGTCGCACTCGGCCGCGGTTTGTGGAAGGGCGGCGACGTCGGCGTGATCGACAACGTGCTGATCGACGGTTCGGCGGGCGCGGTCGCGCGCATCTCCGGCGTCGTGCGCTGGCTGCAGTCGGGCTATTTGTACACTTACGCGTTCGCGATGATCCTCGGGCTGGTGTTCCTGCTCGGCGGGCTGTGGTGGGTGGTGCGCGGTTGATTTGCCTATCGCAGGGGCGCGCCGATTCAGTCAGATCGGCCGCGGCCGGCGTCGGCGGACAAATACGGGCGCGATGAATCGCGCCCCTACATGAAAGATGGGAACTCTGGAATGATGCAATCGCTGTTAAGCATCCTTGTCTGGCTGCCGATCGCCGGCGGCTTCGCCGCGCTCACGCTCGGTACGCACCGGGCGAAAGAAGCCCGCTGGCTGGCGCTGGCCGTCGCCGTCGCCACGTTCATCGTCAGCATTCCGCTGCTGACGAACTACGACGCGGCCGCCGGCACGATGCAGTTCATCGAACAGCATCGCTGGATCGCCGCGATCAACGCCAACTATCATCTCGGCGTCGACGGCATTTCGGTCGCACTGATCGTGCTGACGACCTTCGTCACGGTGCTCGTGATTCTCGGCGCCTGGGATTCGGTGCACGACAAAGTCAATCAATACCTCGCCGCGTTCCTCGTGCTCGAAGGCCTCATGATCGGCGTGTTCTGCGCGCTCGATGCCCTGCTGTTCTACGTGTTCTTCGAGGGCATGCTGATTCCGATGTTCATCATCATCGGCATCTGGGGTGGTCCGCGTCGCGTCTATGCGACCCTGAAGTTCTTCCTCTACACGTTCTTCGGCTCGATCTTCATGCTGGTCGGGTTGATCTATCTCTACACCCAGGCGAACAGCTGGGAGCTGTCGCATCTCGCGGCGTTCAAGCTGACCCTGCAACAGCAGTCGTGGCTGTTCTTCGCCTTTCTGATCGCCTTCGCGGTCAAGGTGCCGATGTGGCCGGTGCATACGTGGTTGCCGGATGCGCACGTCGAAGCGCCGACCGGCGGTTCGGTGATCCTGGCTGCGATCATGCTGAAGATCGGCGGATACGGTTTCCTGCGCTTCTCGCTGCCGATCACGCCCGACGCGAGCCAGCACTTCGCCTGGCTGCTGATCGCGCTGTCGCTGATCGCGGTCATCTACGTCGGCTTCGTCGCCCTCGTGCAGGAGGACATGAAGAAGCTGATCGCGTATTCGTCCGTTTCGCACATGGGCTTCGTCACGCTGGGCATCTTCATCTCGCTTGCGCTCGTGCGCATCGGCGGCAACAAGGATGCGGCCTATCTCGGCGTGTCCGGCGCGATGGTGCAGATGATCTCGCACGGCTTCGTTTCGGGCGCGATGTTCTCCAGCGTCGGCGTCATCTACGATCGTATGCATACACGCATGATCAAGGACTATGGCGGCGTGGTGAACACGATGCCGTGGTACGCGGCCTTCGTGGTCCTGTTCGCGATGGCGAACTGCGGTCTGCCCGGCACCAGCGGTTTCGTCGGTGAATTCATGGTGATCCTGGCCAGTTTTCAGTCGAATTTCTGGATCGCGGCGCTCGCGGCGTTCACACTGATCATCGGCGCCGCCTACACGTTGTGGCTGGTGAAGCGCGTCATCTGGGGCGAGGTGACGAACGCTCACGTGGCCAAGCTGAAGGACATCGATGCGCGGGAGGCGATCGTGCTCGGCGCGTTCGCCGCGGCCACGCTGCTGTTCGGCGTCTGGCCGGAGCCGATGACGCATCTGATGGACGCCTCGATCAAGCACGTCGTCGATCAACTGTTGGTCGTCAAGGCCGGATAATCGAGAAGCGCGGCCGGGACGGCTGTTTCCTGACTTTGCCCGCGCGGATGCGGGCACAAATTAGAAGCGCAGTCAGGACGGCTGCTTTTTGATTTGCGCGCAAGGACGCGTGCAGATGCGAGACACACAATATGCCTTTCAGCCTTCACGATCTTTCCCTGCTGCTGCCCGAAACGTTTCTGCTGTTTGCGACGTGCGGGGTCATCGCACTCGATCTCTTCGTCAAGCAATCGCAGCGCGACGCGACGCACTGGGCCTCGATCGGCGTGCTTCTCGTCACGCTGGCGCTCGTTCTTGCCGGACCGGGAACGACGGAGCGCGGCTTCTCCAACATGTTCGTCTACGACGCCGTGTCGCGCCTGCTGAAGGTGTTCATCCTGCTCGTGGTCGTCGCGGTTTTTGTTTACGCGCGCACCTACCTGAAGGACCGCAAGCTCTTCGTCGGCGAGTTCTACATGCTCGCCCTGTTCGCGACCCTCGGCATGATGCTGCTCGTGTCGGCCGGCAGCCTCGTCATGATCTACGTCGGACTGGAGCTGCTGACCTTGTCCTCGTATGCGCTCGTCGCCCTCAATCGCGATTCGCCGCTGTCGTCCGAAGCGGCAATGAAGTACTTCGTGCTCGGCGCGCTGGCCTCGGGCATTCTGCTGTACGGAATGTCGATGATCTACGGCGCCGCCGGCACGCTCGATCTCAAGAGCATCCACGAAGCCGTCGCCTTCGGCGCCGGCGGCGGAAACAAGACTCTGCTCGCGTTCGGCCTGGTCTTCCTCGTCGCCGGCATCGGTTTCAAGTTCGGCGCCGCGCCGTTCCACATGTGGCTGCCCGACGTCTACCAGGGGTCGCCGACCGCGGTGACGACGTTCATCGGCTCGGCGCCGAAGATCGCCGCATTCGGCATGGCCTGGCGCCTGCTCGAAGGCGGTCTCGGCGGCCTGCATGCGCATTGGGGCGATATGCTGGCCGCGCTCGCCGTGCTGTCGTTGGCGATCGGCAACGTCGTCGCGATCGCGCAGACGAACCTGAAGCGCTTGCTCGCCTACTCGACGATCTCCCACGTCGGTTTTCTCCTGCTCGGTCTCGGCAACGGCACGCCTTCCGGTTATGCGGCGGCGATGTTCTATGCGATCGCCTACGCGATCATGTCGGCCGCGGCTTTCGGTTCGATCCTGTTGCTCGCGCGCGCCGGCTTCGAAGCCGAAGAGATCGACGATTTCAAGGGTCTCAATCAGCGCAACCCGTGGTATGCCTTCGTGGTGCTCCTGGTGATGGCCTCGCTTGCGGGCATCCCGCCGCTGTTCGGCTTTTTCGCCAAGCTGCTCGTGCTCAAGGCGGCGCTCGATGCGGGCATGCTCTGGCTATCCATCGTCGCGATCGTGTTCGCCATCGTCGGTGCGTTCTATTATCTGCGCGTGATCAAGGTCATGTATTTCGACGCGCCGGCGCAGAAGGGTACGCTTGCGCTGCCGGCGGACATTCCGCTGCGCTGGATCTTGTCGATCAACGGCGCCGCGCTGCTGTTCCTGGGTCTTTTCTTCGGACCGCTGCTGGCCTGGTGCTATCGCGCGATGGGCGTCGGCTGAGAATTTTTTCGTTTAACCTTCTTGCAAAGAACGGTGGATTCGGACTAAAATTGCGCTTCACTGGTGCGGGGTGGAGCAGTCTGGCAGCTCGTCGGGCTCATAACCCGAAGGTCGT
>CBJLOV010000147.1:0-10968 GCA_966424745.1 uncultured bacterium | reverse complement strand
CGCCGGCGACCGTGTCGCAGGTGACCGGCACCGCTTCGGCGACCGGCGCAAACGCAAGCGCGACGAACATGCCGGCGCGAACCGCGCCGCGGGAAAGGGAAAACGGAACTCGCGCCGGCATACGCCGACGCGAGGCGAGAAGATCGGACTCGTCATACCCGCAATCGCCCGCGGAATCGGCGCTCCGGCAATGCGAATCCCCGGCATGCGCGCACGCCTGAGGACGCCTGCGCATGGGCGCACCGATCCGCAACAGCGAAGCCCGCGCTCGACGAAACGGCGCGACGACAAAATGGTATGACACGGCTCTTCCCCCCTGATCGTCATGCAATCGGAATGCTTCCCCGGTATTCGTAATTCGGAACAGGCAGGGATCATCGCGCCGGCAAAATCGATTCGGCGCCCTCGATGCGCGCCCGCCGGGCGCGCACGCACATCCGGGCTACGGCGCCATCGCGGCGGACGCGTTCAATCTCCGAACGCGGACAGGACCTGCGCCGAAACGCGCCGACCGTCTTCGCCACGCGAGCAGCCCAAACCCGCGGACAACGGACGAGGGACGCCATCCGCTCCCGGACGGCACGGCGCATGATTTCCCATGACGATGCATCGACTGCGCGGCGCACACGACCGCGCCGCCGAAAGGCGGCCACGAAATATTCGTCCAACGACGCATGGAATCCCCCTGTGAATTCGCAACCCCGTCAGCCTAGAGAGGAGCCGGCAATCTAACTACCTGCTATTTGTCAGGTGTCTCGTACCCGGCGCTCAGCCACGGCGAAGCAAAGCGGCGCGGCCGGTTACGCCCGGTCGCGCGCGAAGAGCAGCGACGCGGCTGTGCAATGTGCCTGGACGAGTGCCTGCACGCCGCGCGCTGCGACGCCATCGCGGCCGTCCGCGGCGCAACGTCGTGCGGCTGGTGGCGATCGATGAAAAAGAACCGACGATTGCACGTACACTGGCATGAGTTCCGCATGGGCTCCCGATCAATGAACATCGCAACGGTGCGATCCGAAGCGGGCGGTCACACGGCCGGCCTCGCCGTCGACGATGCAGTCTTCTCGCTGTGGCAGCGCCTCGATGCGTTTCCTCCCGCACGCATCGACGCCGCGCTGCGCGTCGTGCAGGAATGGCTGGCGGACGCCGTCGGTGCCGACAACGTGGTTTGGGTCGGTGCGGTGCGGCTACGCGACAAGGCCGCGCAAAAGGACGCGACCTCGGGTTGGCGGCAGCGTGCGCGCATCCCGCTGCGCGCGGACCCGGAACGCTACGTGCGCGCCATGCAAGGCTTCGCCAACAGCTACCACTACGGCCGACTTACGACAGGCTACTACGAGCGTCCCCCCCAGGCCCTGACCGACGCTCACGTCAGCATGCCCATGCTCGCTTCCATCGCCAAGGCCGGACGCTTCCGCGTGACCCGCCTGAGCGATCCCGATTTCATCGACTACGCGGCCTTCAAGCGCACCCAGAGCTACCGCATCTATTACCGCGGCATCTTCGCCGACAACATGACGGTGTGCTTTCCGCTCCACGAGCATGCCGAATCGGCATTCAGCATGCAGTGCTACGTCCGCGCCAGCGGCGGGCGGGGCAAGCGGTTCACGGCGCGCGATGCCGCCGTCGCCAGCACCGCATTGCGCGGCGTGCCGCGCCTGCATCGACACCTCATGCTCAGCCACGGCCTGATGATGGGCGAGAAGAAGCTCAGCCCGGTCGAGCGGCAGGTGCTGTCCGGGCTGCTCGGCGGATGCAGCGAAAAGGAAATTGCCCGCGATCTCGGCCTGACCCGGGCCACCGTACACAGCTACGTTTCAGTGCTGCAAACGCATTTCGGCGTGCGCAGCCGCGCCGCGCTCATGGCGATGTGGAACTGATGGGGCGATCGCGCACCGCGGTGGTCGAACCAGCCGGATCCCTACGAACGCCGTCGAGGCTCAACACACAACGCGTCTCGATTCGGGTCTATATCCAACAATTAGACCTCAGTGCCGGTCGCGCGCGGCGCGGATGCGGGCAAGCAGAGGCGAGCCGGGCACGAGCTTGCCTTCGACGCCGGCGAGAATGTCGGCCACCAATTTCGCCGCTTCTTCTTCGCGGCCGTGAGCGTGCAGCCATTCCGCCCGCGGCAGCTTGGCCAGCGCGATGCGCGCATCGCCCGGCTCGAACAATTTGGCGGCGAGGGCTTCGGCATTCTGCGTGTCGGCGAGCGCGGCGCCGTCGCCGTCGCGCTGCAGGCGCACCAGCGCCTGCGCTTGCGTCAACTGCCAGGACGACAACGGCTTGAGTGCGGCGCGGTACGGTGCAACCGCCGCCAGCACGGCGCCCGCCTCGTCAACGCGTGCGCAGGAAGCGAGCCAGAGCGCCTTCTCGACCTTGGTTTCATTCAGATCGGCATCGTCGGGTTTATGCCTCTCGGCGTAGATCGACTCGGCCTCGTCGAGTGCGTCGCCTGTTGCGGCAGCACAACCCAGCGCACTGAATATGTATGCCTGCCTCCTCAGGCTGCGCGCGAGCAGGTAGTTCGACACTTTCAAGCGTCGCGCATCGGCGACGGACTCGGCGATCGATCTTTTCGCGCGTTCTATGTCGCCCGCCGCCACCGCGTTCTTGGCGAAGTTCTGGCGCCACACCAGGAAGGAATCGTCGTCCTTCGACACCTTGCGCGCGGCGATCGAGAAGATCTGGTCGTAAAGGGGCAGCGCCTCGCGCGCGCGTCCGCTTTCATACAGCATCGTCGCGTATTGGTCGAGCGACCAGGCGCCGGCGCGGCCGTCCATGCTGCCATTTTTGCGGTGCAGCTCCTGTGCGCGCAGGAACAACGGCTCGGCTTCCTGGAAGCGGCGTGCCAGGGTAAGGGTGTTGGCGAGGACTTCGATATCCCCCGCATACCCCTCGTTGCCTTCGCCTTCCACGCGCGCGCGCAGTTCCACGGACTCCCGCAGCAATGCGATGGCGTGCGTGTAGTTGCCGCGAATTCGTTCGAGCCAGCCGTAGTGGCTCAAAACGCTCGACAATTCCACGCTCCCGGGATCGAGTTCGCGCATCCGCGGCAGGTTCTGCTCGAACAACGTTGCGGCCGTGTCGGGTTCGCCGACTCCCAGCACCCTGGCGGCGAGAAGGGTGAGCTTCACCCGGGCCGGCGAATCCGGCGCGACATTTTGTTCGAGCACGCGCAGCGCTTCGTGTACGTAGTCGGACAGGCTGACGCGGTCCGTGTATCTCATGGACATGTCCGCGTCGTCGATCAGCATCTGGGCCAACACCAACGGCCGATTCTGGGTGCGTTCCAGGCCGATGGCCTTGTCGTACAGTGCGCGCGCGCGCTCCTGCTGGCCGATCACGAACAGCACCTTGGCCAGCGCCGCCGACATCAGCGCCTGGGTGGCCGGTTGTTTGCGCAGATCGCGTTCGACACGCAGCAACGCCTGATCCAACAAAGCGGCCGTGGAGATGTTGCCGCTGCCGGCGTCGGGATTCGCCCCTTCGAATACCGAGGTCAGGAAAAGACTCGTCTCGCGTGCAGCCGTTTCGGAGGCTCGCGCTTCGCTCTCGGCCTGGCGGGCGCGGTCGCGCTCGGCGAGCGCGGTCTGTTCCGCGGCCAGTGCGCGGCGGCTCTCGGCGATCACCTTCCACGTGAACAACGCCGACAGCAGCATGATGCCGGCCGCGACCGACAACACCGGCCAATTGCGCCGCAGGAAGCGCGACATACGGTACGGAACCGTCGCCGGCAGTGCGAACACCGCGCGGTGCTCGCGCAGACGCGCCAGGTCGTCGCACAACGCGTCGATCGACGCATAGCGGGCCGCCGGATCTTCGCGCGTCGCCATCGCAAGAACAGCGGCAAGCTCAGGCCCGGCCGCGACGTTGGCCGCATCGAGCATGCCGTGCAGCACCACGCCGAGGCTGTAGATGTCGCTGGCGATGCCGACGCGCTCGCCGCGGCGCTGCTCCGGACTCGCGTAGCCGGGCGTGTAGCCGGACGACGCACCGTCCGACATGGCGTCTGCGCCGTCGGCAAAGCGCTCCGCCAGCTTCGCGATGCCGAAGTCGAGCAGCATCGGTTGGCCTTGCTCTGTGACGAGAATGTTCGACGGCTTGAGGTCGCAATGCACGACCAGTTGCCGATGCGCGTGGCCGACCGCCGCGCAGGTGGCGACGAACAGATCGAGGATCGCATCGCGGCCGAGTCGGTTCTCGCGGCAATACTCGTCGATTGGCCGGCCGACGATATATTCCATCACCAGGTACGGGCGCCCCTGCGCAGCACCGCCATCGAGCAAGCGTGCGATGTTGGGATGACTGAGGTCGGCCAACAATTGCCGTTCGCGGGTGAAGTTCGCGATCACCGCCTCGCCGGCCAGACCCTTGATGAACTTCAGCGCGGCGATCTGCTCGTAGCTGCCGTCGCTGCGCGCGACGCGATAGACGCGGCCCATGCCGCCGCGGCCGATCTCTTCGACGATGCGCCAGGCGCCGAACACCTCGCCGATCGTCGGCACGGACGCGGCGCTCTGGAGCACGCCGTCGCGCACGCCGGTCAAGGCGCCGGTGCGGTCGCGGTCGTCGGCCGCGCAAAGCGCAAGCACGTCGGCGGCGAGCGCGGCGTCGGCGCCCTGACGCGCCAAGACCTCGGCGCGTGCCGCGGGCTCGATGTCCACCACGGCCTCGTAGAAACTGCGCAGCCGCGCGTAACGATCACCGTCCATCGGCGATCGCTTTCAGCAGCCAAGAGCGCGCGAAACGCAGATCGCGTTTCACGGTCGGAACGGAAACGTTCAGCACGAGGGCGATCTCTTCTTGCTGAAGGCCGCCGAAATAGGTCAGTTGCATGATCTGGCCGCAGCGTGGATCGATTGCTTCGAGCTGCGCCAGCGCCTGCTCCAGCGCGAGCAGGTCCACCGCCAATCCTCCCTCGTCGCTGCCATCGACACGCGAGAGGCTGACCCGCACCTCGTCGCCGCCGCGCTTGTCGGCGGCACGGGCGCGGGCGTGATCGACGAGAATCGAGCGCATCGCCAACGACATCGTGGCGTAGAAATGCACGCGATTGGCGAAATCCTTCGGCGCTCGCATCATCCCCAGCGCAGCCTCGTGCACCAACTCGGTCGGCGACAGCGTGACCGCGCCGCCGCGTTCGCCGACGCGGCGCGCGGCGATGCGCTTCAAAGCCGAATAGGCCTGTTCGATCACGGCCGAAAAGACCTGACCGTCGCCGTCGTGCCATTCACGCAACAGCCGAGTCAGATCCGAGTCGGTTGCGCCTTGGCTGGATTTTGCTGTGTTCATGGAATCCCCCCGCCGAAGTCTATCAACCGGCTTTCCGCCTGTCGCGACGAACGCTCGCGAGCGGCGCCGCGGTCGGCACGGCTTGCCGCCTTATGGCCCTCCCCCGCTCGTTGCGGGTACGCCCATACGGCGAACGGCAGGAATGTGACGGTCGGCGCGGCGGAATCCGACCGGATGCGATTCATCGCTCCGCCCGCAATCGGGATCGACGCCGTACACGCGGCTCGGCTCACCGCATGCGAACGCGATTTGCCAAGCCACGGCGACTCCGCGAGGGAAGCCATGCCGGACTTGCATTCCGTATCGCGCTGACTCGATCCGCGGACTGCGGCGCTTCGTATACCGGGCGCGAAGGCGCGCGTTTCGGATCTTGCGTGACGGTTAAGCGCCTCTCGCCCAACGCCGGATGTCCTCGGCCGCCATGGCGCCCGCATGGCGGGCGAGTTCGCGCCCGCCGCGAAACAGGATCAAGGTCGGAATGCTGCGGATCGAAAAGCGCGCGGCCAGCCGAGGCTCGGCTTCGGTGTCGACCTTTCCCAGACGGAATGCGGGCTCCAGCTCGCGCGCGGCGCGTTCGAACTGGGGCGCCATCATCCGGCAGGGAGCGCACCAACTCGCCCAGAAGTCGACGAGGAGCGGAAGGTCGCTCTGCGCCGCATGACGATCGAAATTCGCCGCCCCAAGCGATAGGGGCTCACCGACGAACAGGGCCTTGTGGCAGCGCCCGCACGACGGGCCTTCGCCGACGCGTGAACTCGGCACACGATTGAGCGCCAAGCAATGCGGACAGACGATTTGAAGCGCGTCGTTCATCGGCCACGTTCTCTCATGCGCCGGAAATTGTCCGCTTAGACGCCCGCGGCGAATTGACCGGGATCAAGATGCCGTTGACACGGGAAAGCCTCGCGTTGTCCCGCGCGGGGCCGCAGCGACCGTCGTTCCGCTGCGTCAGTGATAACCCAATGCCGCGAACTGCTGCTGGATCTAACAGAACCCCGCCGTCGAAGTCAGCACCGTCAATCCCATCAGGATCCAGCCGGTCGGCGTGAACGTCTTTTCCGCCTCGTCCCGGTAGCGCAGATTTTTACCCATGACCGCGAAGCCGAGGCCGAACAGCACACAGGCCGGGACCGCGAAAAAAGCCTTCAAGGAATAGTGCACCGAGGCGACGCCATGGCGGGCCTGATCGAGCGGTTCGAGAAGGAACAGCCATGCCAATCCCAGACCGATCACTATCAACGCTACGCCGCCGAGCCGAAGCTTCAAGTCCCGAGACACGCGACACCCCTCTCATTTTGCCGGAGCGCCTATCTTCGATGAGCCGTTGCCTCGGCGCTGGTGCCTGCATCACTGACGAAGCGGCGAATGCGTCGCAAAAAATATCGAACGGACCCACGGTCGATTCGAAAGTATCCGACCGTCAAAGCGTCGATGCGGCCAGCGCATGCGCGGCCTTGCTGCGCGAATGCTGCGGGCCGAGCGCGATATCGAGCTTGGCCGCGGCAGCCTCGGCGGCCGCGTGCGCACGAGCACGATCGCCACGGAGAAGATCGGCTTTCGCCAAAACGACATCGCAGGCCGCGATGTACCACCCGGCGCCGTCGGTCATGGACGAATACAGGCGGCGTGCTTCGGCGGCTTGCTCGCCCGCGGCGGCAAGGTCGCGGGAGTCGATGGCCAAATCGGCTTCTTCGAGCAGGATTCGCGGCAGCAGGGAACGTCCGGATTTGCCGAGTGCGCGGAGATTCGTTTCCGCCGTCTTCATCTCGGCGGCCATGTCCCCTGTCGCAAAGGAAGGGCCTGCGCTGCGCTGTGCCTGCTCGCGCGCGAGGCGCAGTCCGTCGAACATCGCATGGTTCGGCGGCAGCAGCTTGGTATACAGCGCCTCGGTCTTGGCGAACTGCTCGCGTGCACCTGCGTAATCGCCCTGCAGCGCGAGCGCGCGGGCGCGCACCAGGGCCGACTGCGCATAGTGCATGCTCTCCGGTCCGACGAAATCCCGCTGCATGGCTTCCGCGCGGTCGACCAGCGCCAGCGCACCCGTTGCGTCTTCGAGAAGAATGCGGTCCAGCGCCTGATTGATCAGTTGCTGCGCCAGGCCCGCCGACGGCCCGCTCACCGAGAAGCGCAGGTCGTTCGCGCGCGCCAGTTCGCGCTCTCCCTGCAGGGTGAAGCCGTTGTCGCGATCGCAGCCGGCGATGTTCGCCATCGCCACCGCGGCATCGGCGGTATCTCCGCGCCCGAGCGTTTGCAGGATATCGAACGCACGCTGATGTTCCTTGCGCGCATCGGACAGTCGACCGAGCTTGCGCAGAAGCACGCCGTAGTTGTCGTGCAGGGCGCTCACGTCGTCATTGACCTCGCCGCCGCCGGGGTCGGCCTCTTTCATCGCCAGCTCCTGCTGACGCAGGGCGTCATCGAGATTGCCGCGGTCCGACAGATACATGGCGAGTTGGGAAACGCAAAACGCGTGTACGCCGGGTGCCTGCGCGGAAGCGGCGCGGGCCACGCCCTCCTCGATATGGCGCCGCGCCTCGTCGCTCTTGCCCAACGTCCGCTGCGCCGAACCGAGCTGGCATGCGATGCGTGCCCATGCGGCGTCGGATCGGATCGCCGTCTTCGACTCGATCAACGGCAAGAGCAGCCGTTCCAGGCCCGCGGGATCGCGCCGCTGCATGTAGATATCCGTCAGCACGGCGAGAAAGCCGTAGCGTTGCGCGGCCGGTATCTGCTCGTCCCGGAACAAGCGCTTGCCCGTGTCTTCGAGCAGGTCGTCGACCTTCACCGGCTCATTGTTGGGTGCCGCACGCCCTAGCGCAGATACGAGAAAATCGACCGTCGCCGCTCTCTGCGCGGCTTCCTTCCCGGCTATGGCGCGCTGCGTGTCGGCGAGCGCCGCCTGTTCGTTCGCGATGCGCGCTGCGCGCCAGCTCCACAGCGTGGACACGATCAGGGCCAGCACCGCGATCGCCGCAGCGGCCGCGGCGACGCGATTGCGCAGGACGAATTTGCGCAGGCGATACATCGCGCCTCCGCCCTGCGCGGCGACGGCGCGACCCTCGAGATAGTTGCGAAGATCCGCCGCCAGCGCTTCCGCCGAGGCATAACGCCGCTCCGGCTTTGCCGCCAGCGCGGTCACGACGATGCGGTCGAGGTCGCCGCGCAGCGCATTGCGGCCGGCGCGGTTCGCGCCCGCCGATCCGCCGACGCTCTGGCTCGGCGGTGTCGCGTCGCCCGGCACGGCGATGCCGTTGGCGGCGACCTCGCCGGTGTGCTCCCGCTGCGGCCGCTTGCCGGTCAGCAGCTCGTGCAGGACGACGCCCAGGGCGTAGACGTCGGTCGCGGTGGTGATCGCGCCGTGGGCAAGCTGCTCCGGCGCGGCGTAGTCGGGAGTGAGCAGCCGCGTCGCCGTCGCGTCGTTCCCCGTCGCGTCGAGCACCTTGGCGATGCCGAAGTCGAGCAGCTTCGGCGTACCGTCCGCGGCGACGAAAATATTCGACGGCTTCAGGTCGCGATGCACGACCAGATTGCGATGGGCGAACTGCACCGCATCGCAGACCTGGACGAACAGCCTCAGGCGCGCGCGCAGATCGAGCCGATGCTCGTCCGCGTAGGCCGTGATCGCGATGCCGTCGACATACTCCATCGCGAGATAGGGCGCGCCCCGGTCGTCGACGCCGCCGTCGATCACGCGCGCGATGTTCGGATGTTCCAGCCGCGCCAGGATCTGCCGCTCCTGACGGAAGCGCTGGACCAGACCCGGCGTCGGATAGGCGACCTGCTTGACCGCCACCCGTTGTTCGAACTCGCCGTCGGCGCGCGCGGCGAGCCAGACTTCACCCATGCCGCCGACGCCGAGTCGGCGCAGCACGCGATAGCGCCCGAACGACGTCGGCGCATGTTCAGCGGCCATGGCTTCGCGCGCATCGGCAGCCAGCGCCGCCGGGGCGGCAAGAAACTCCGCATGGTTTTCGAACTCGCCGATCAGGCGCAACAGGGTCGCGCGCGTCCTATCGTCGCCGCCGTGTTCGGCCAGCCAGGCAGCGCGCCGTTCCGGCGAAATTTCGGCAAAGGATTCGAACAACTCGGCGATGCGTTGACGATCCATGCCCGTTGCGCCTTCAGTCGTGGGTGTTCATCAGCGCGAACAGCCGCGCCCGCGCGCGCTGCCAGTCGCGATTCAAGGTGCGCTCGCTGACCGACTGCAGCGCGCTGATTTCGGCCAGTTCCAGGCCGGCGAACACGCGCAGCTCGATCAGGCTGAGCAGGCGCGGTTCGTTGTTGGCGACGATCTCGATCGCATCGTTGAGGCGCAGCAGCTCTTCCGGGCTCATGCCCTCGCCGGCAACGTCGGCGACGGCGTCGAAGGCGACCGTCGCCGCGCCCGCGCCGCGCTTCTCCGCGTTGCGCGTACGCGCATGGTCGATCAATACCTCGCGCATCGCCTTGCCGGCCAGGGCGAGAACATGGGCGCGATTGTTCACCGCGATCTCGTCGGCACCGACCAGCTTGAGATACGCCTCATGGACGAGGCCGGTCGTATCGAGCGTCGAGGCTCCGTTCTGCGCAAGCTGCCGCCGCGCAAGCCGCTTCAACTCGTCGTAGACGCGCGCGAACAGCCGTTGGCGCGACGTTGCGTCGCCCGCGTTCGCCGCAGCGATCAATTCGGCAATGCCGCTTTCCATGACTTCGTAACCCGACGGGTTGCGCCCGGCGGCAAGCTTAGCGGTTTTTCCGGCCAACAGCGCATATATCCAAGGCCGCGACGAAAAGCCGGCCGCGCGGCCGGTTCCGGCAGCGATGTCGTTCGGCGGGACCGAATTCCGATCTGGTCCATACCGGGGAGAAATGGCGGGACATCCGTTCATACCCGGACAAATCGGAAATCCGCTCAGGAAAACGACATGAAACGATGGCTGCTCACCCTGCTGACCCTGCTCAACCCTGCGGTCGCGTTTGCCGCCGCTTATGCGTTCAGCGCCGCGAACTACGACAGCATCAACGGCGCTTCGACCTACACCACAGCGATGCACATGCAAGGCACGTTCACGACGGCGGGGCCGCTCGCGGCCAACCTGTCGAATGCCGATCTCAACACCGCGACGGGCAATGATCGTCTCTTGAACTGGAACTTCAACGACGGCGTGTACGAGTACACGCCGGCCAACTCGACCTTGGACGGCGCCACCGGTTTCGTCGTCAGCACCGATGCCAACGGCAATCCGACGTTTCTGAGCCTTGCGATCGCGAGTCCGTCATGGCCGACTTCGATCGGCCAGGCGTTCCGCTACATCGTCGTCTACACCGCCAACGGTTTGTCGGCGCTCGACGACGACGTCTGCACGACCATTGCCGGAGGCGCCTGCACGATGTTCGCACCAGGCCCGAACTACAGTCACGCGTTCGCGGGCGGGCCCGGCCGGCCCGTGCTTTTCATCCTGACCCGACAGGCCGATCCCACGGTGTCCGCACCGGCAGGCAGCGTGCCCGGCTGGTGCGGCCTCGGCCTTCTCCTGATCGTTGCGGCATGGCGACGCGCGCATGCGGCGTCGAGCGCCGCGGATCGCGCAACCCTTCGATCTGCCACGGTGGACCAGTGTGCGTATCGCGTCTCCTCGGCCCGCCATGCGGAGAACGCAACATGACCCGGTTGCCCGCCGCCCTCGCCGTCCTGCT
>CBJLOV010000146.1:0-11100 GCA_966424745.1 uncultured bacterium | reverse complement strand
CCCCTTCGGGCCATTCTCTGCGCGAAGGTTCGCTTCGGCATCCAGGCCCGCGCAGTCCCGCCGAGAGCACGCGGGAACGACGAGCTGGGGCACAGAGCGCAAAGCGCTAGGACATGAGCTGGCCCCCATTCACCGAAAACGTCGCGCCGGTGATGAAATTGTTCTCGGCACGGACGAGAAACGCGACCAGGCGTGCTATGTCCTCTCCGCGCCCGAGGCGCCCGGCGGGAATGGATGCGATGATCGACTTCAGGATGTCCGGCCGCACCGCAGCCACCATGTCGGTATCGCAATAGCCGGGCGCGACCGCGTTGACGGTGATGCCGCAGCTTGCACTCTCCAGCGCCAGGGCCTTGGTGAAGCCGAGGATGCCCGCCTTCGACGCCGCGTAGTTCGTCTGCCCGAGCTGGCCGCGTTGTCCGTTGATCGAACTGATGTTGACGATGCGTCCGTACTTTCTCGCACGCATTCCTTCGATCGCATTGCGGCACATGTTGAAGTGCGATCCGAGGTTGGTCTGCACGACCTGCTGCCACTGCTCGGGAGTCATCTTGTGCAGCATCGAATCGCGGGTGATGCCGCCGTTGTTGACGAGGATGTCGACGGGACCCAGCTCGGCCTCCACGCGGACGATGCCTTGCCGGCACGCCTCGAAATCGGCGATGTCCCATTTGTAGACGGGTATCGAGGTGTCGGCGTGGAATTGCGAAGCGGCGTCGTCGTTGCCGTGATAGATCGCGGCGACGCGGTGGCCTTCCTGCATCAGCGCAAGCGAGATCGCCTTGCCGAGGCCGCGAGTTCCTCCCGTAACGATGGCGATGGCCATGAGTTCTTCCTGCTGATCGTGTGGATGATGAGCGCGCCGACACCGCAATCGGTGGACTACGCGGCCGGTTTCGGAGACAAATGTTCGAGTATGCGTTCGACCGGCCACGTCGTGAGGTCGGCCGAGACTTCCGCGGCGACGCAGTCGCGCAGCGGCTTGTCGAAGAGACGATGAAGCGCGCCGAGAAAGCGCGGCGGCGCGACGAGAACGAGCCGGTCGTACTGACGCTGAATGCGCCGGCTTTCCATTTCCTTGCCGAGGGCGTGCGCGAACCGGTCGATGCTTTTCTCCTCCAGCGTCGTGTGCGGTTCGATGGCGTGCCGCGAACTGCCGACGCTTTCGTTGGTACGCGGCAGGCGATCCCTTGCCGTTGCGTGAAGCTTGGCGTCCGCATTGTCGAAGCACGCCACTTCGTTCAATTTCTTTCCGCCTTCGATCGGCTCGAACAGGCGGGCCCTCGCCTTGTCGGCGACCAGAATCCAGACATTCGTTGCGCCGGAGGGGTTTTGAATCAGACGAAACAGCGATACCCCGGCTTCGTCTGCGCGCGAGTTCGGTTTCTTAGACATTGACGGACATCCGGTCGACGACGTTCTTCACGCCCGGTGCCGCCCATGCCGCGTGGCGCGCGGCGTTGCGTTCGGACCAGGAACCCACTTTGCCGCTCAGCGTGACACTGCCGTTCTCGTCGATGTCCACGGTGATCGCCTTCGCTTCGCGATTGGCCAGACGCTGCAGGGCCGATTCGATCTTGCCCTTCACGTCCTTGGCGTCGACGTGCGGCTTGAGCGTGATTTCGTCGTTCACTCCGGCGACGCCGACGAGGTTGCGCACCGCAGCCACGGCCGCCCAGCGCTGGTAGGCCCAGTCCACTTCGCCGCTCAGCGCGATCCAGCCGTTCTGAACGGAAATCTTGATCGATCCGTCGGGTACCGAGACATTCCATTCGAGCGCGCTTCGCGCCGCCCGCGCGATGTCGGCGTCGTTGCGCTTGTGCGCTCCGGGCAGATCCACTTCGATGTCGACGACGACGCCGTTCACGCCGGCGACGCGCAAGGCCGCGCGTTCGGCCGACCATCGTTGCGGATAGGAATCGACACAGCCGGACAAGGTCACGATGCCGTCCTTGGCCTCCACGCCGATGCTGGCGGCGTCGACGGACGGATCCCAGCCGAGCTCCTCGATGACGTCTTTCTGCAACTGCCGATCGGTTTTCATGAGTTCGTCTCCCATGCCGGATTGCGCTACTTAGCCCTATTGCCTCTGCGTCGATTTGACCGGCGTCAACAACGAAGACGCCTTGCGTTTCACCGCAGGCCGAGTTCGAACGTGATCGCGGCCGGATCTTCCGGGTCCGGGCAGGAATGGAATCCCAGTTTCTCCGCCAGCTTGTGCGCCCCCGCGGAACGCACGGCATCGACCGCGTACATCCGTCGGATGCCGTTGGCGCGCGCCGCATCGATCAGGCTCTGCATGAGGAACCTGCCGACGCCGAGCTGCTGCCAGGATGGATCCACGGTGACCGCACAGTCGCAGCTCTCGCCGTCGTCGCGCGGGCGATAGCGGGCGACGCCGATTTCGCGCATTTGGCCTGCGCTCTCCACGAGCGCGGCGAGCACGACTTCGTCGGCATCGGGGTGGGTCAGTTCTTCCGCCACCTGCGCCGACGGCGGTTTGACCAGGCCGAGGAAGCGGTAGGCGCGGTATTCGGGGGAAAGGTGGGCGAGGAAATCGCGCTCTCGCAGCGCATCGCCCGGACGGATCGGACGCAGTTGCACACGCGTGCCGTCTTGCAGCCGGCATACCTTCTGCGCGTCGCGGGTCGGATCGGTTCGATGTGAGATCGTCGGCATGATTCATGCCCCTCCTTTCTCGTTCGCACCGCAAAGGATCGAACACCCGCTCCGCGGCGCGTTGACCTGGATCAACTTCGGCGGCGATGGCGCCGGTTTTCGCTCAAAGTTCGTACGCCGCCGCCTTCCACGAACTGACCCAGTGAATTTCCGGTGTTTTCCGCGGCACGGGAGTCGCGGGTAGTTTGGGGCGGCCGACGATGATCGGCGCGACCGGCATGCAGGCGGCAGGCGCGCCCAGAGCCGCCTTGCCTTCGGCAGTGCGCAGCCAGCCCTGGGCAAAGCCTATCCAGCAGGTGCCCAGACCCTTCGCCCGCGCCGCCAGCATGAGGTTCTCGGCGGCCAGCGCGCAGTTCTCGGTCGCCCACGGGCCGGCGCTCGCACTGGCGATGACGATCAGGGCGGGCGCTCCGTAGAAGATGTCGAAACGGGCGTCTGCGAGAACCGATTCGAAGTGGTGCGAGAGGAGTCCGGCCGGCGTGGAAGCCAGCATGAAAGCCTTGGCCTTGTCCGAGATCTGCGCGAGCAGCGCCTTTTCGCGCACGACGAAGAACGTCCAGGGCTGCTCGTTGACCGCGCTCGGCGCCTGGATCGCCGCGTCGATCAACTCGCTCAAGGTCGCATCATCGACCGTTTCGGCGGTGAACGCCCGTGTGGCCCTGCGCGTGTAGATGGCTTCTTTGAGGTCCATGTCGGCTCTCCGTTTCGTGCGGCGGACGGAGGGCGACCATCGCCATTCGCCGTGCCCGTCGACTTTTCGCAAGACTGAGCCTCCGCCGGGTGCGCGAGTTGATCTCGATCAAAAAGGCGCGAAGCCGCCGGTGCCGCCGGGCGCGGCGGCGAAGGCGCATCGGACGGGTGCGGCATGGTCGCGGGGCGGCCGATCTTGACGACGGTCAAAATCGACCGCTGCGGGGCAGGCTCCAATAAGCGCAGCGAACTGCAGGGCGACCGTATGAAGTGGCCGGCGGCAACCTATTTTCCCAGTCGCTTGAAGCGGACCGGCGCCACGCGCGCAGCCCTGCCGTCGACGGCGGAAATGGCATCGATGCGGATCGACCGGTTTCTGCAGGCGGTCGATACGTCCGCGTCGGGGCTCGACCAGGCCGACGCGGACCGGCGGCTTTCGCTCTACGGCAGGAACGAAACCGGCCGGCCGCGATATCTGTCGCTGAAGGCCATCGCAAAGCCGTTGTTCAATCCGCTGATCCTCATCCTGCTGCTGTCGTCGCTCGTGTCGGCCTTCCTCGGCGAGGCCACGAGCGCGGCGATCATCGTCGCGATGGTGGCCCTGAGCGTGACGCTCGATTTCGTACTCAGCTACCGCTCGCAGCGCGCGGCCGAACGTCTGCGCGAAGAAGTGGCGCCGACCGCGACGGTGCGCCGCGACGGCGCGTGGAAAGAACTGCCGCGCCGCGATCTCGCGCCGGGCGATTTGATCCGCCTCGCCGCCGGCGATCGCATTCCCGCCGACGCGCGCCTCGTCTATGCGCGCGACCTGCACGTGCAGCAGGCCGCGCTTACCGGCGAATCGGCGCCGGTCGAGAAGAGGCCGGTCGACGCGCCGGCGGCGCTGGCGAATCTCGCCGAAGCCGAGCACATCGTGCTGCTCGGCACCTCGGTGATCGCCGGCACGGCGACCGCGATCGTGTTTGCGACCGGCGCGGCGGCCGCGTTCGGCGCCATTGCCGGCCAGCTCGCCGAGCGGCCGCCGCCGACCGGATTCGAGCGCGGCCTGGCCGCCTTCTCGATGCTCATCATGCGCACGGTGCTGTTTCTCGTGCTGTTCGTGATGCTGGCCAGCGTGGCGTTCGGCCGGCCGGGGTTGGAATCGCTGCTGTTCGCGGTGGCGCTCGCCGTCGGCCTGACTCCCGAATTCATGCCGATGATCACGACCGTCACGCTCGCCCGCGGCGCGATCCGCATGGCCGAGCGCCACGTGATCGTGAAGCACCTCGCCGCGATCGACAATTTCGGCGGCATGGACATCTTGCTCAGCGACAAGACCGGCACCCTGACCAGCGGAGAGATGACGCTCAATTCGAGCGTCGACGCGGCCGGCGCCGAGAGCGAGCGGCCGTTCGAGCTCGGCTATCTCAACAGCGCGCACGAAACCGGCATACGCAGCCCGCTCGACGGCGCGATCCTCGCGTTCCGCCATGTCGATACGCAGGCATGGACCAAGCTCGACGAGATCCCGTTCGATTTCGAGCGGCGCTGCCTGTCGATCGTCGTTGCGCGCGGGAACTGGGCCATGCTCATCGCGAAAGGCGCGCCGGAAGCGGTACTGCAGCGCTGCGGCGGTTACGAAAGCGCGGGGCGGATCCTGCCGCTCGACGCGGCCGCGCAGACGCGCTGCATGGCGACGTTCCGCGATCTGGGCGAGCAGGGGCTGCGCGTGCTCGCGGTCGCATTTCGCGAGGTCGACACCAAATCCGCTTATTCGGCGCAGGACGAATCCGCCCTCGTGTTCGCCGGCTTCCTTTCGTTCGTCGATCCGCCGCTGGCCGGCGTCGTCGACACGCTGCAGGCGCTCGGCCGCGACGGCATCGCGGTGAAGATCCTCACCGGCGACAACGAAGGCGTCGCCCGTCATGTCTGCGCGAAGGTGGGCATCGATCCGGGGCGCATCGTGCTCGGCGACGAGATCGAAGGCCTGAGCGCCATGGGCCTGGCGGCGCTCGCCGAGCGCACCACGATCTTCGCGCGCATGCTGCCGGCGCAGAAGCATCGCGTGGTGCTGGCCCTGCAGCAGCGCGGGCACGTCGTCGGCTTTCTCGGCGACGGCGTCAACGATGCGCCCTCGCTGCACGCGGCCGACATCGGCATCTCGGTGGTCAACGCGACCGACATCGCCAAGGACGCCGCCGACATCATCCTGCGCGAACGTCGGCTCGACGTGCTGCACGAGGGCGTGATCGAAGGCCGGCGCGCCTTCGCCAACGTGATGAAGTACCTGCTGATGGGCACCAGCTCCAACTTCGGCAATATGTTCAGCATGGCCGCCGGCGTACTGTTCCTGCCGTTTCTGCCGATGCTGCCGATGCAGATCCTGCTCAACAATTTTCTCTACGATCTCTCCCAGGTCACGATTCCGACCGATCGCGTCGACGAAGAGCAGGTGCACGGCCCGCAGCACTGGGATATCCGCCTGATCCGCAACTTCATGCTGCTGATCGGGCCGATCAGTTCGGTCTACGATTTCCTGACCTTTTTCGCTCTGCTCAAATTCTTCCGGGCCGGCGAAGCCTTGTTCCACACCGGCTGGTTCGTCGAGTCGCTGGCGACGCAGACGCTGGTGCTGTTCGTCATCCGCACCTTCGGCAATCCGCTGCGCAGCCGGCCGAGCGGACTTCTCATCGCATCGACGCTGACCGTCGTCGGCGCATCCCTCGTGTTGCCGTTCACGCCGTTGGCGCCCGTGCTCGGCTTCACCGCGTTGCCCGCCTCGTTCTTCGTGTTCCTCGGCGGCGCGACGGCGACCTACCTGCTCATCGTGGAATTCGCGAAGCGATGGCTGTTTCCGAAGCCGACCGCGCGTCCACGCCTGGCCCTGGCCGGCGCGGACGACGGCAGGTTCTGAACTCCGGCGCGGTCGCGGAACCCGGAGCGGCCGATCTGCGACGGCCGCATTGTCTTTTTGATGCGAGTCAAAAGCCGTCCCGGCGGCCGCGTTTAGGCTGCGTCCGTGCAACGAGTAACGGTGTATGACGTCTGCCATCGTAGCCAACGGTCTGGTCAAATGGTTCGGCGAAGGCGCCGCGCGCACGGCCGCCGTCAAGGGCGCGAGTTTCGAAATGCGCTTCGGCGAGATGCTTTACATCGTCGGCCCGTCGGGCAGCGGCAAGACGACCCTGTTGAGCATGATTTCGGGAATCCTGCGGCCCGACGAGGGCACGGTGACGGTCGAGGACGTCGACATCTGGAAGCTCGGCAAGGATGCGATCGCCGACTTCCGCCTCAACTCGATCGGTTTCGTGTTCCAGGACTATCACCTGTTCCCGCGGTTGAGCACGGCGGAGAACGTGGCCATCCCGCTGATCCTCAAACACCGCGCCTGGAACGAAGCGATCGCGGAGGCGCGGCATTGCCTCGACGTGGTCGGCCTGCAGGGGCGCGCCGACCTGCCGCCGGCAAAGCTCAGCGGCGGCGAGCAGCAGCGCGTCGCGAGGGTGCGCGCGATCGTCGCCTACCCCGGTTTCCCTCTCCTCTCCGACCACCCCGCGTCGCTCGACGGCGACACCGGCAGGCGCATCCTCGAATTCGTGCGCAAGGAAATCCTCGACGAGCATCGCGCCATCCTGACCGTCACCCACGATGCGCGCATCTTCGAGTTCGCCGACCGCATCATGCACATGGAAGACGGCCGCATCACCGGTTTCGAGAAGGGCGCGCCATGAAGATCAGACCTATTTTCGCGGTTTCCGCGGCGGGCGCGGCGGTGGCGCTGAGCCTTGCTTATCTGCTCGCGACGCCGCGCACCGCGCAACCGCCGGCCTTCCAGCCCGCGGCGGATCCGTATGCGAAGGGCATCTATGCCAACGGCATCGTCGAGAGCGACCAGGCCAACGGCGCGAACATGGCCCTTTATCCGGAGGTCGCGGGCCAAGTGACGCAGATCTTCGTCAGCGAAGGGCAAGGCGTGACCAAGGGCGAGGCGCTGCTCGCGATGGACGATTCGGTGCCGCGCGCGACCGCCGATCAGCAGCTTCTGCAGGCCGACGCCGCGCTGGCGGCGCTGGAACAGATGAAAGCGCAGCCGCGCAAGGAAAGCCTGGACGTGGCCAAGGCGCAGGTCGATCTCGCCGAGGCGAATCTCAAGAGCGTGCAGGACCAGTACGCGAAGCAGAGGCACATCGCCGAGATCAATCCTCAACTCGTCAGCAAGGACACGCTCGACAACGCGCTGAACGCGGTCAAGATCAACGAGGCCAACCTCGCGCTCGCCTCGCGCCAGTTCGCGCTGGCCCGGGCCGGCGCGTGGACTTACGACGTCGATACGCAGAACAAGCAGTATCTGGCCCTGGCCAAAGCGGCGCAGTCCTCCGCCGCGACCCTGGCGAAGTACACGTTGCGCGCGCCGGCGGACGGCGTCGTTCTCGCGATCAACACTGCCGCGGGCAGCTATATTTCGCCGCAGGGCGTGTACAACACCTATACGCAAGGCAACAGCCCGGTGATCGTGCTCGGCTCCCCGGGGGCATCGATGGAAGTGCGCTGCTACATCGACGAGATCCTGATCAATCGGCTGCCGCCGCTGGATCACGTGAAGGCGCAGATGAGCGTGCGCGGAACCGACGGGCGCATTCCGCTGCAGTTCGTGCGCGTGCAGCCGTACGTGTCGCCGAAGATCGAGCTGACCGATCAGCGGCAGGAGCGCGTCGATTTGCGCGTGCTGCCGCTGGTATTCCGTTTCACGACGCCGCCGAAGTTGAAGATCTACCCGGGTCAGGTCGTCGACGTTTACATCAGCGCGGAATAGGGCGGCGATCCCATGGGAGGCACGCTGCGCATCGCCTACGAACTGCTGGTCAACGACCGCGGCAAGTTTTCCGCGCTGCTGATCGGGATCAGTTTCGCCGTGTTTCTCATGGTGCAGATGCTGTCGATGTTCGCCGGCATCCTCGACCGCTCGTCGTCGACGGTGAGCAATATCGGCGCGAGCATGTGGGTCATGGACCCGGCGGTGAACACCGCGGCGAATTCGATTCCCGTTCCGGACTACCTGCTCGACGCGTTGCGCAGCACCGACGGCGTGCGCTTCGCCGTGCCGTTGTTTTCCGGCGGCGGCCTGGTGAAACTGAAGAACGGCACGTATCAGCCGGTGACGATCGTCGGCCTCGACGACACGAGCCTGTTCGGCCGGCCCGCGCTGGAAAAAGGCAGGATCGAGGATCTGTTCGGCGAGAACGCCTTCATCGTCGTCCACGATGCGGAATATTCCAAGCTCGGCAATCCCGGAATAGGCATGGAGTTCGAGATCAACGACCGCCGCGCCAATATCGTCGGTATCGCCAAGGTCGCTTCGAACGGCCTGTTCGGCGTGCCGACCCTGTACACGACCTACAGCCGCGCGATCCAGTACATACCGACCGCGCGTTTCACGACCTCGTTCGTGCTCGTCGAGCCCAAGAGCGCGGCCGCGGTTCCGTACATCGAGAAAGAGGTGGCCAAGCTCGGCTATCTCGCGCTGACCAAGGAGGAGTTCAATCAGCGCATTGCCAATTTCTACAAATACCAGACCGGCGTCGGCACCAACATCCTCGTCATGACGATCATTAGCTTCATCGTCGGCCTGTCGATTTCCGGGCAGACGTTCTACACGTTCATCCTGGAGAACCTCGACAAGTTCGGCGCGCTCAAGGCGATCGGCGCGAAGAGCAGCGTGCTCGTCACCATGATCCTGTTCCAGGCCGGTTTCACCGCACTCACCGGCTACGGCCTCGGCATCGGCTTGTGCGCGACGCTGATCATGCTGATGCGGCTGCGCATGCCGGACTACGCGGCGCTGATGACGTTCGCGAATCTCGGCTTGGCCTTCGGCATGGTCGTGCTGATCGCGGCACTGTCCGGCTATATCGGGGTGCGCCGGGTATTGCGCATCGAACCGTTCGAGATCTTCCGCGGCTGAGCGGCCGCCCGCGCACGTCGTCGCACCGAGGGCATCGTCATGGGGTACGGCTCTTGGAGCATCGACAGCATCGTCGTCATCGCGACGGGGGCGACGGTGTGCCTGTGCGTATTGCTGCACTACGAATGCCTCAATTGGCTTTCGCGCAATCTCGTGCGGCTCGAGCGCCACCGCCGCCGGCGCGTCCTCTTTGGCATCTTCGGCTTGCTCTCCGTGCACGTCGCGGAGATCTGGCTGTTCGGCTCGGTCTATGCGCTGCTGTCGATCTGGCCCGCGTTCGGCGAGGTGTCCGGCGCTTCGGCAGGATTGCTCGACGATGTCTATGCATCGGCGATGACGTTCACCACGGTCGGCGCCGCCGATGTTTCGGTGAAGGGGCCGCTGCGCTTCCTTGCCGGCACCGAAGCGCTGAGCGGCCTCGTCCTCATCGCGTGGTCCGCTTCGTTCACCTATCTTGAAATGGAGCGATTCTGGCGCGACCGTTGAAATGCGGGTCTTCGCCGAATGCAACGTCCAGCAGTCCATGAAAACGATACACGCGCAAATCCTCGACCGGCCCGGCACCGCGCTGCGCAGCGCGGTATTGCCGTTGCCGCAGCCAGGCCGCAACGAGCTGCTCATCGACGTCGCCGCCTGCGGCGTATGCCGCACCGACCTGCACGTGGTCGACGGCGAACTGGCGCATCCCAAGCTGCCGCTCGTGCCCGGCCACGAGATCGTCGGCCGCGTCGCCGCGGTCGGCGGCGACGTGAAAGGCTTCGCCCTGGGCGACCGCGTCGGCGTTCCCTGGCTCGGCTGGACCTGCGGCGAATGCCGCGACTGTCTGGAAGGCCGCGAGAACCTCTGCGAGAGGGCGCGCTTCACCGGCTATACCCTCGACGGCGGCTACGCCGATCACGCGGTCGCGGACGCGCGCTACTGCCTGCACATTCCGGCGTCCTATTCCGATGCCGCCGCCGCGCCGCTGCTCTGCGCCGGATTGATCGGTTTCCGCGCGCTGCGCATGGCGGGCGACGCACAACACATCGGCTTCTACGGATTCGGCGCGGCCGCGCATATCCTCGCCCAGCTCTGTGTCGCGCAGGGCAGGAGCGTGTACGCCTTCGTGCGCCCGGGCGATGCTGCGGCACGCGAGTTCGCCCGCGAACTGGGTGCGGTCTGGAGCGGCGACTCTGTTGCCGTTCCGCCGCGGCAACTCGACGCCGCGCTGATATTCGCCCCCGCCGGCGAATTGATTCCGGCGGCGCTGCGCGCCGTGCGCAGGGGCGGCAGCGTGGTCTGCGCCGGCATCCACATGAGCGATATTCCGTCGTTTCCCTACGAACTGCTCTGGGGCGAACGAGTCGTCCGCTCGGTGGCGAATCTCACGCGCAGCGACGGCATCGAATTTCTCGCCGCGATCGACCGCCATCCCGTGCGAACCCGTATTCAGACCTACGAACTGGCGCAGGCCAACCGCGCGCTCGCCGATCTGCGCGCGGGCCTCGTCCACGGCGCGGCCGTGCTGGTCGCCGACGGCCGGGGGAGCGGATTTCCTGCGGGATGACGCAGGCAGGAGAGGTTGCCCGGCGCGATCGCGCCTCCGGATCGGACCGACACGGCACGGTGATGACACCGCTGTCGAACAGAAGCTCTGATGCACCGGCGATGCGGTCGACGGTGGGGACGGCGCGGTCTGCTTTGCTCTACCGTCCTCCGGCACGAACTTCCTTCGTTTGGGTTGCGAAGGTCGGCACGAAGCGGATGATCCGCAAACGTGCCGAGATCGACCGCATCGCCTGTCCCCGGTT
>CBJLOV010000145.1:0-11236 GCA_966424745.1 uncultured bacterium | reverse complement strand
GTAATCCGTGGCTAAAGAATTTTTATGATCATCGATCTCAATTGCGACATGGGCGAGTCGTTCGGCGCCTGGACGATGGGCGACGATGCCGGCGTGATGCCCTGGGTCAGCTCGGTCAATATCGCGTGCGGTTTCCACGCCGGCGACTTCATGACGATGCAGCGTACGGTGATCCTCGCCGCCGAGCATCGGGTCGCGATCGGTGCCCACGTTTCCCTGCCCGACCTGCAGGGCTTCGGCCGGCGCGAGATGGCGATCTCGCCGGTCGAGGCGCACGCGGCGACGCTCTACCAGATCGGCGCGCTCGCCGCGTTCGTGCATGCGCAGGGGCTGCGCCTGCACCATGTGAAGCCGCACGGTGCGCTCTACAACATGGCCGCGAAGGACGCGAAGCTGGCCGAAGCCATCGCCAACGCGGTGCGCGACTTCGACCCGCAGCTGATCCTCGTCGGCCTCGCCGGCAGTGCCCTGCCGCACGCGGGTGCCCAGCTCGGCCTCGTCGTCGCCCACGAAGCCTTTGCCGATCGCCGCTACCGCGCCGACGGCTCGCTCGCGCCACGCAAGGAAGCCGGCGCGGTGATCCACGACGTCGACGCCGCCGTCGCGCAGGCCATCCAGATCGCCACCGATGGGCGTGCGCGCACACGCGACAGCGAGCCCGTCGAGATCCGCGCCGACACGATCTGCGTCCACGGCGACCGCCCCGACGCAGCGACCTTTGCGCAAAGATTGAACGAAGCATTGAAGAACGCCGGAGTCGGCATTGGCCGCATTGCTGCGTAGATAAGAAGCTCGTCGGACACAGCACTTTTTGCCGTTGCTCCGGCTCTTGATTTCGGGGTCCCCGTCTGCCGCGGCGAGGGCATGACGAAAAGGCCCGCAGGGTCGGCGCGATGGATCGCGCCGATTCCGCTATTGCACAGGATGTGCAATTAGCGGAACCCGGCATGCCCTCGCGAACCGCCGCGTAGTGGCGGCGCGGCATCCGGGGTGCATTTCTTTGGTTACTTTCTTTGTGCAAGCAAAGAAAGTAACCCGCTCGTCCGCAGGACGAGTGGAAGCTCTGCTTATCTGAACGCCTTCTGCAGGAGGTACGCACGGAATACCGAAGAGATGTCGCAACAAAAAAAGGCAAGGTCACTGGATTTCAGCCTACGCGGGAATGACCAGCGAAAGAAACAAAGGCGGCCGGCGGCAACCGTTCGACTGCTGAAAGCCCGGTTTCCACCGGAACAATAAAAACGGGAAGATGTGAGAATGAACTATTGGCCATTGATCGGCGTCGCCGTCGTCATCGCGGGATTCGCGCTCAAGCGCAACCCGGTTCTCGTCGTGATCGCCGCCGGCGTGGCGAGCGGTCTGGCCGCCGGCATGGGCGTCGGCGATCTGCTCGCCCTGATCGGCGACTCTTTCGTCAGCAATCGCGCGCTGCTGCTGTTCGTTTTGACCCTGCCCGCGATCGGCCTGCTCGAGCGCTACGGCCTGCGCGAGCGTGCGCAGGCGTGGATCGGGTCCTTTCGTAAACTCTCCCTGGCGCGCCTGCTGATCGCCTATCTCGGCGCGCGCCAGCTGCTGTCGATGCTCGGCATGATCGATCTCGCCGGCCATGCGCAGACCGTGCGCCCGCTCGTCGCGCCGATGAGCGAAGCCGCGGCCGAGAACGACGGCATCGTGCTCGACGAAGCGGAGCGCGAGCGCGTGTATGCGCTCGCCGCGGCGACCGACAACGTCGGCCGTTTCTTCGGCGAAGACGTATTCCTCGCTTTCGGCGCCGTACTGCTGATCCAGGGCTTCTACGCGCGCAACGGCATCCAGCTCGACCCGCTCGCGATCGCGCTGTGGGCGCTGCCGACCGCGATCGCGGCCTTCGTCATCCACGCGGTGCGCATCGGGTTCGCGCAGCGCCGCCTCGAACGGACGCGGACGCCAATGTCCGCAGGCGAAGGCTGAGCCGTGCTTCGCCTCGAATACGTCTACTGGCTCATGGGCGCATGGCTGGCGTTGTGCGCGATCTACAACCTGCGCGAGCGGCGTTGGTCGATGGCGGCGTTCTGGGCCGTGGTCGGCGCCGCATTCCTGTTCGGCGATGCGATCAAGAACGCGAGCGCCGCGCACACGCGCTGGCCGGCGCAACTGATGGGTATCGGCGTGATCGCGCTGGGCCTGCTCGCCGCTTCGGGCACGATGCAGAAGCAGGGCTCGACCGAACGCGAACGGCGCGATTCCGCCGAACGTCTCGGCAACAAGCTCTTCCTGCCCGCGTTGACGATACCGTTCGCGACCATCGTTCTCGTGCTCGCCCTCCCGCATCTTTCCTGGCGCGGTACGCCGCTGGTCGAAGCGGCGCAGGCAACTCTCGTTTCGCTCGGCATCGCCTGCGCGGCGGCCGCGCTCGTCGCCGTGCGCACGACGCGGGCACCCGCGGCGCAGGCGCTCGCCGAAGGCCGCCGCCTGCTCGACACGCTCGGCTGCGTCGCCCTGCTGCCGATGGTGCTCGCCACGCTCGGCGGCGTGTTCGCCGCAACCGGCGTCGGCGATGCGGTCGCCTCGATCGTCGGCATGCTGATCCCGGTCGAAAACCGCCTCGCCTGCCTCCTCGCCTTCGCCCTCGGCATGGTGCTGTTCACGATGATCATGGGCAACGCCTTCGCCGCGTTCCCGGTGATGATGGCCGGCATCGGCCTGCCCCTGCTCGTGCACAAACACGGCGCCATGCCCGCCGTGCTCGGTTCGCTCGGCATGCTGACCGGCTACTGCGGCACGCTGCTGACGCCGATGGCCGCGAACTTCAACATCGTGCCGGCGGTGCTGCTCGAACTTCGCGACCAGTACGCGGTGATCCGCGCCCAGCTTCCGACCGCGCTCGTGCTGCTGGTCGTCAACGTGATCCTCATGGCGGTGCTGATCTTCCGATGAAATCCGCGAAACGCAAGGCCGCGCCGCCGGTCGCCCTGGTGACGGGGTTCGATCCGTTCGGCGGAGAAACGTCCAACCCTTCGCTCGACGTCGCGCGCGCGCTCGACGGCGGCACCGTCGCCGGGCACCGCATCGTCGGCGCCATGCTGCCGACCGAGTTCGCGCGCTCGCTGTCCGCGCTCGATGCGCTGCTGCGCAGGCATCGGCCCGCGCTCGTGATCGCACTCGGCCAGGCCGGCGGACGCGACGGCATCTCGCTGGAGCGGGTCGCGGTCAACCTGATCGACGCGCGCATCCCCGACAACGCGGGCAACCAGCCCGTCGATGTGCGCATTGTGGAAAAGGCGCCAAATGCGTACTTTTCCACTCTGCCGGTCAAGGCCATGTTGAACGCGCTGCGCGAAGCGCGGATTCCCGCTTCGCTGTCGCAAACCGCCGGCAGCTTCGTCTGCAACCAGGTCTTCTACGGCCTGATGCACCGCCTGGCGCGCGCGCGGCGGCCGGTGCGCGGCGGCTTCGTCCACGTGCCCTTTCTGCCCGCGCAGGCGGCGAAATATCCCGGCGCGCCGAGCCTGCCGCTCGAAACGATGACCGCCGCGATGCGCCTATGCCTCGAAGCGGCGCTGACGACGCGCGAAGACCTGCACTACGCCGGCGGAACGATCAGCTGAAGTTCGGCGGGCAACTGGCGCATCGTGCGCCGGCCGCCCCCCGCCCCGGGGTTCCGCGTCGCCCAGCCTCGCCCCCTGGCCCCCTGCCGCAAGGTCGAAGCAACGCGGAGTCGGTTCATTGCAATTGTTCCAGAACCGGATCGCGCACGATCTTGTAGATCGTCGGTTGCTGCGGTGTGGTCGCCTTGCGCAGCTTGAGCTGCGACCTGGCTTGCTGGCAGACATTGCCGCCGCTGACGAACACGCCGCCCTGATCGCATTTCCACTCGTAGAAGTTGGCGATGCCGCCGGCGAGCTGCAGGCTGTAGTCGGTGCTCAGCGCCGCCGCATCGAAAGGCGTACCCGCCATGAGGTTCTGGAACCAGCGCATCCATTCTTTCGAACCGACCGGCGGCACTTTGTCGCGCGCCTGGAAGGTCGGATTCATCGGCGACAGCTGCGGGCTCTCCGCGGTCATGTGGCAGCTCATGCAGGCACTGACCGGGTTGTCCACGGGACCGTCGAGGCGCCCGTTCCAGCCCAGATGCGTCGGCGGCAGTTCCTTGGTGTTGGCGTTGATCGCGGTCTGCTTGAGATCCGGATTGATCTTGGTGACGACGGGCTGCTTGTTGGTGTAGCTGTCGCCGTTGTCCTCGGGGTCGTTGCCCCATTGCACGCCGACCGGAACCAGATTGTCCCAGCCCGGCTTGCCGGTGACCGCGCCGTTGTACTGGAACGTGCCGAAAATCCAGCCCGTGCCGGGAATGCGCGTGTCGCGCACGGCGAAATCCATCTGGATCAGGGCGACGTTCTTGATCGATCGATTGGCCGACTGGAACGTGTCGGTGATGTAGCCCTGCCACAGCACCGGGTTGACCAGGAACGGCACCTGCGCCAGGTCGATGTCGGCGAACAGCGCTTTGCAGACCACGGTGCCGTCGTGGAAGCCGTTCGGCTTCGAGGTGTATGCAGGATCGGGATCCTGCGGATTCTTCCAGACCTCGCCGAAAGTGAAGCCGCCGACGTCGTTGTAGATGCCGACCGCGTAAGTCTGCCCGGTCGCCACCTGGGTCGGCGCGAGCTGCTTGACCTGGATCTGCGCTTCCTTGGTCAGCCCGTGGATGCCTTCGCGGCCCAGCGGGCCGTAGTGCTGCCAGGGCGCGTGATACCAATGCCGCACGCTGTTCTTCTGCACGACCCAGTCGTTTTCCACGTTGCCTTCCAGGCAGTAATGCCCGACCGCCCGGGTATAGGCGCGCCACTTCTCGAAATCGTTGCTGAGCGGGCTCGGCAGCAGTTTGAAGAAGGCCGGCAGCGGCGCCGCGGGCAGTTGCTGCGGATAGTTCTGGCTGAGCTCGAACAGCGGGCCCTTGTACTGGGACGACGGAGGCGCGTAGCCGAAATCCGGAAACGTTCCCGCCGCAACGGTGCCGGCGAACAGCGCGGACATGCCCAGACACAGTCCGGAAACCGCCCTTCTCTTGAATTCACTCATGATCCCCTCCCGTCGATAGGACTTCGGCAAACCGGAACGCTTCGGACTCCGAAACGCGCTTCATTTACCGAAGCCGGCGACGCCGTTCTGGAACATGGCGACGTCGGTGACCCGCGCGTACTCGACGTAGTCGACGTAGAGCAGGTTCGGAATACAGCCTTGACCGTTGGGCACCTTCAACCCGGCCATGACGGCGCCGAGGTTGCGGTTGGCTTCCTTCGAATAGGGCCAGACGGCCGTGACCGGGGTCAGCGTCCACGACAGCAGGAATTGATCGCAAGGCAGATTGGGATCGTCCTTGCACTTGCCGTTGTAGCGCGCGAACTTGGCGAGCTGGTCGTTCTTCATCTTTTCGTAGTCGGTCGTGTCCGAGTACTGGTCGAACACGCGCAGGTCGCCCTGCGCCGCGGTCGGCGATTCCCAGTCGCGGTAGACCCAGATGCCGGTCGCCGGATTGTTCACCGGGAAGCCCCCGTCGCACACGGCCAGGACGACGCCGGCGCCGGCCAGGTAGCTGCCCAGCGTGATGTCGGCCAAACGCTTGCCCGCGGGCAGGGTTTTGTAAAGCCAACGGTCGAGCTGATCCTGGATCAGCTTGGTGAGTTTCCTGTAGGTGGCGTCGTCGATGTCCTTGTAGTGCGAGAACTTGAGCGTGACGAGTTCGCGGTGGCCTTCGTTCATGAAGCGCGCAATGTCCGCCAGCACCACGGAGAGCTTCGGTCCCTTGATCAGCGAGAAGCCGTGGTAGAGGTAGAAGTCGGAACCGTCCCAGAGCGGACGCAGATCGAAGTAGCGGATGCCGTTCGAGAGCTGGCCGTAGAGATCGAGATCCTGGGTCTTGCCGAAGATATTCAGGCCGTCGCCCAGATACATGCCCGCGTCGTGCGAGGCGCCGGCGGTCAAGGTCGAAAGCGTCTTGTTCTGCAGGGCGGCGAGATTGTCCTGCATCCAGCTCGCACGATCGACGATGAGCGAGGTGGAGGACCACAACGTGGCGAAATTTTCCGACTGATGGGTCTGGATCGCCATGCCGCCCGCGCAGGCGACGGAAGGCGTCGTGCCGTCGTCGAAATTCACGGCGCCGCCGACCCAGTCGATGCGATCGCCGTTGATCCTGCCGAAGCGCTGCCAGAGCGTACCGGCGGCCTGCGACTGGTGCACTTCGATCACGTCGCCGGCGTCGGTGATCGCCACCGATGGGAAAACGCCGGTGTCGTAGTTGACCGACGGCCCCCAATTCACCGAACTTCCGTTGACGCGGCCGACGTGGTACCACAGGCCGCTGTTCCACTCGGATTTATGCACCTCGACGACGACACCGTGGTTGTTGATGGCAACGCTCGGCGTGGTGCCGCTGTCGTAGCGCTGGCTCCCCGACCAGCTCACGGAATCGCCGTTCAGCGCGCCCACGTGGTACCAGAGACCCGAGTTCGATTCGGACTGATGGACTTCGACGATGACGCCGGCATCGTTCATGGCGACCTTGGGGGTCACGCCCGAGTCGTACTTGCGGCTCGTCGCCCAGACGATCTGGGTGCCGCTGACCGTGCCGACGTGATACCAGAGCCCCGAATTCCATTCCGACTTGTGGACTTCGACGACCTTGTTCTGGCGATTGAGCGCGACGCTGGGCGTGACGCCGCTGTCGTATTCGGCGCTGCGGCTCCATCTGACGTTCATCTTGTCGACGCTGCCGACGTGATACCAAAGCTTGTCGAAGGACTGCGACTTGTGCACTTCGACGATCGTGCCGTTGGCGTTCATGGCCACCTGCGTCCTCACACCGTCGTCGTACTGAAGCGCCAAACCGAAGAAGACGTTTTTCATGGCCCATGGTTTCCAAAAAGCGAAATCGGTTTACGCGAAAATTCCCTGCGGATCGCCGCCTGGCGGGACGGCCGGCGCGGACGCTTTCCGGCTCTTCGCGCCCGTTTCGGCCGGGACGGAGATCCGCACGGAACGATGTTTCAGCCGAGGCCTTGAGCGATCGCTTCGGCGTAGGCTGCCGGCGTGTAGCCCGGGTTGGTGGATTCCCCCTGCCAGATGGCCCCGCTGTTCCACAGGAAGCCGCTGACGATGCCGCTGTTCTTGAAGCTCGAAAACGTGCTTTGCAGCTGCGCGGGAGTCAGTCCGTCGGGATACACCGCGTAGCCGGGCACGATGAACGCATTGGGATCGGCCACCCCCGTTCCGCTGGCCGCCGCGACCGCCTGTGCCCAGCCCTGCGGCTGGTTGCCGGAGCCGCCCGCATAGCACTGCAGATTGAACCAGCGCACGTACTGCTTCTGGTTGCCCTTCTTGTAGACGTTCTGCAGGCATTCGACCCACCAGTCCGCCGCCGCATAGGGGCAGTACGTGGCGAACAGCCCGGCCGAGGCGACGTCGAGAGTCAGGTCGACGATCTTGCCGCCGTCGTCCTGCGTGTAGTCGCCCTCGTAGTCGAAATCGACGCCGGCGATGCCGAACGTGGATTTCAGTACGGCCAGATTTTTCTTCACAGCGCTGCGCGCCGCGTACCAGTTGTAAAAATCGCTGGTCGTACCCCAGGCGCCGACCGAGATCAGCAGCTCGCGAACCGTGCCGCCCCCTTTCAGCAGTGAGGATACCAGCGTGGGGAAATCGGGATTGATGCCCTTGGTCGGATCGGTGCTGTAGACGATCGCGCCGTCGACCACGAACGGACTGTCGTTGAGATAAAAATCGCCGCCTTCGTGGATGTGTATGGACCACAGCACCACCGTCGTGATCCCTTTGTTCAACTGCTGAACCTGGGTCCGGTAAGGCACGGGCGGACTGGGATAACCGTCCTGGAAAAGACCGTTGCCGTAGATGACGACGGGGCAGTTGGTGGTGCTCATGGCGTCTCCGTATGGAAACGGAGCGTTCGCTCCGGCCCAGGCAATTTCGCTCTTGTCCGAACCGCTGACGATGGCCGAACGTCTCAATTGCGGACACCGGATCTCAAACGACGCCGCTTGAACCGTGCCGGCACAAGTCCGCTTGCAGGAAAACCCCGACCCGATTCACGGTTTTGCGCGGATCTCTCCTAGCCGAAATCGGAACCGTCCAGATTCGCGTTCCCGCCGAACAACATTGCGCGCAGTTGCCCGGCCGTGCTGCCGAATGCCGCCTTGAAACTGCGGTTGAAATGACGCAGGCACTCGAAACCGCAATCGAATGCGATCGCGCTGATCGGAATGCGCGGGGCGGCAATCGAAAACCTCGCCCGCACCTGCTCGAGCCGCACGCGCCGGATATAGCCCGAAACCGTGAGCCCGCGTGCCTGGAAGGCCCGATACAGCGTGGCGCGGGAACAGCGCACGTTGCGCGCGATCGCATCCGGACCGAGCGCCGGCTCCCGATAGTTCTGCTCGACCCAGCGGCAAGCCTTCCTGAAGACGGTCTCCAGCAGCAGGCTCGTCTCCGCGACGGCGGGCCCCGGCGCATCGCAAATCGCCCCGTTCCGTGATTCATTTGTCGAAAACGCGCAAGCAGAAATCTGATCGGTCGTATTCATGGCAACCTCGCTGACGTTCGCTGAGTGCGGATCGGCTCGCCGATCCCCTGCACGCCGTCGGCCCGGCAACGGCCGGCCGCGACGCGGTGGTTGCGTTATCGCAATTTGCCGCCCGGTCGACCTTCCGGAAACCTTACGATCGACAATCTATTGAGTTTTATGGCGAAACCGCACAGCATCTGCACTCCATGACAGGGGGCTGTGTGGACTTGCGATGAACACCGCGGCGAAGCCATCTCGTTTTCGTCTCGGCGAATGGCTGGTCGCGCCGCGGGAATGCCGCATCGACGGCGTCGGCGTAAGCCAATCGATCGAGCCCAAGTTGATGGACGTGCTCGTCTTCCTGTGCGAACGGGACGGCGGCGTGGTCAGCGCCGAGGAACTGCTGATCGCCCTATGGCGCGGTACGTTCTACGGCGACAACCCGGTGCACAAGAGCATCGCCCAGCTGCGCCGCATCCTCGGCGACAGCGCGACCCAGCCGCGCTACATCGCCACGATCCGCAAACGCGGCTACCGCATCGCGGCGCCGGTGACGTTCATGGACGACTATGCGGCGGCGCCGACGCACATCGCAACGTGGACCGAGGGCAATCCGTATCCCGGCCTAGCCGCGTTCGACGCCGATCGCCGCGCCGTGTTCTACGGCCGCAGCCAGGCGCAGGCCGCCGTGCTGTCGCGCCTGCAGTCGCGACTCGCCGAACAACGCGGATTCGTGCTCGTTCTCGGCCCGAGCGGCTCCGGCAAAACCTCGCTGTTGCAGGCCGGGGTGATTCCGCTCCTGACCCAGACGCGCGGATTCGACGGCACCCAGGCGCTCGCCGTCGCACGAATCGAGCCGACGCGCATCGCGGCGGACCCGTTCGCGGCACTGGCCGAGGCCGTGCTGCAATGGCACGTCGGCGGCGAACCGCTGTTCCATGAAACGGAGAAAGACTGGATCGTCGCGTCGCTGTCGCGCGACACGCCCGCCCTGCTCGCAAGTCTGGACGATCGCCTGCAGCGCCGCGCCGATTTCCGCGCCGCGGAAGACTACAAGCCGATCCTGCTGCTGGTGCTGGACCAGATGGAGCGGAGCTTCGCGCAAAAAGACGACGCCGTCGCCGCGCTCGGCGAGTTGTCCGCCCGCCTCGCCGATTTGCTGGCGACGGGACGGATCGCCATGCTGGCCGCCTGCCGCAACGACTTCTATCCGAATCTTGCGCGCGTGCCGGCCCTGGTCGCCCTGAAAGCGGAGGACGGCCAGTTCGACCTTGCGCCGTTGGCTCCCGGCGAAATCGCGCAGATCATCCGTGTCCCGGCGCAGGCGGCCGGTCTGAGCTTCGAGCAGGATCCGGAAACGGGCCTGCGCCTGGACGACATCCTGCGCGACGCCGCCGCACGGCATCCGCAGTCCCTGCCTTTGCTCCAGCACACGCTGTCGGTGCTGTACGAGAAACGCACGGCTTCGGGCGCCCTGACGGTCGCCGCCTATCGCGACATCGGCGGTCTCGCGGGCTCGCTCGCACGCCATGCCGAACAGGCGTTCGCGCACCTCACCCATGCCTCGCAGCGCCGCCTGCCCGAACTCCTGCGCCGGATCGTTTCCATCGAAGAAGACGACCGCTCGCCGGTCGGCCAGCCGGTGCTGTGGTCGCAGATCGACGACGCCGACACGCAGGCGCTGGTCCGCGGCCTGGTCGATCAGCGCCTTTTCGCCAGCGTCCTGATCGGCGACGCACCGGCCTTCGCGGTGGCGCACGAATCGCTGTTCAACCAATGGCCGCGCATCCAGCAGTGGATCGACGAGAACCAGCGCCTGCTGCTGGTGCGCGCGCGCGTGGCACAGGCGCAGCGGCGCTGGAGCAGCGAAGCGGAGCGCCAGGATTTCCTCCTGCCGGCCGGCAGCCAGCTCGACGACGCCCGTCAACTCGAGTCCAGCTCCACGCTGTCGCTGTCGTCCGAACAGCGCCGCTTCATCGACGCTTCGCGCCGGCGCGCTGGCGTGCAGCAGCGCGCGCGCGCCGCGGCGCTCGGCGCCATCGTCGTTCTCGGCGTGGCCGCCGGGGTGGCCGGCATCGTCGCGATGTATCAGCGCCGCGCCGCCGTCGAGCAGCGCAGTCAGGCCGAATCGCTGGTCGGCTTCATGCTCGGCAAGCTCACCGACAGCCTGCGTCCGCTCGGCAAGCTCGACGTGCTCGACAGCGTGGGCAACGAGGCGATGAAATATCTCGCCTCGGTGCCGCCGGAATCCTCCAACCTGCCGGTGGAGCTGATGCGCGAACGCGCACTGCGCCAGATCGGGGAAATCCGCCTGGCGCGCGGCGATGCGCGCGGCGCGGGCGAATCGTTCGAGCGCGCGGCGGCGTTGTCGAAATCGATTACGACGGAATATCCGAACGATACCGACGGCTGGTTCGATTACGGCAATGCCGTGTTCTGGCTCGGACAGCTCGCTTACAACAAGTCCGACTACGAAGGAGCGGCGGCGAATTGGAACCGCTACCTGCAGGCGGCGCAGGAACAAGTCAGGCTCAAGCCGGACGATCCGAAGTCCGTCATCGAACTTTCCTACGCGCACACCAACCTGGCAACGTTGGACTACGGCCGCGGCCGCTATGACGATGCGCAAAAGGGGTTTCGTGCGTCGTTGGAACTCAAGCGGCGCGCGCACGGCCT
>CBJLOV010000144.1:0-11330 GCA_966424745.1 uncultured bacterium | reverse complement strand
CTGGGTCGTCGCAGCCGGCATCTGGCTGGTCGGCTGGCGGATCACGGGAATCGCATCGCCCCTGCTGTTCGAGGCGACGGTGCTCGTGCTCACCGCGCTCGCCGTCGTATTCGGCGTTCCGCCGATCCGCCGGGCGCTGATCACGAGCCGGGTCATGCCGGTCTTCGCCAAGGTGCTGCCGCGGCTCGGCGAGACCGAGCGCATCGCGCTCGACGCGGGCACCGTGTGGTGGGATGCGGAATTGTTCTCGGGCAAGCCCGACTGGAGCAAGCTGCTCGATTTCCAGCCGCAGAAATTGACCGCGGACGAACAGGCCTTCATGGACGGCCCCGTCGAACAGCTTTGCGCGATGCTCGACGACTGGCAGATCAATCAGCTGCGCGACCTGCCGCCCGAGGTCTGGGACTTCATCAAGAAGCAGGGGTTCTTCGGCATGATCATCCCGAAGGAATACGGCGGCCACGGCTTCTCGGCGATCGCGCACTCGCGCGTGGTGACGCGCATTTCGTCGCGCTCCGTGGCGGCGGCGGTGACGGTCATGGTGCCGAACTCGCTCGGCCCCGGCGAACTGCTGCTGCACTACGGCACCGACGAACAGAAGCGGTACTACCTGCCTCGCCTCGCACGCGGCGAGGAGATTCCGTGCTTCGGCCTGACCGGACCCGAGGCCGGCTCCGACGCGGCGGCCACACAGTCGACCGGCGTCGTCGAGAAGCGCATCGTCGACGGCAAGGACGTGCTCGGTCTGCGCCTGGAATGGAAGAAGCGCTACATCACGCTGGCCCCGGTCGCCACGCTGATCGGCCTCGCCTTTCGCATCAAAGATCCCGACCGCCTGCTCGGCGACAAGGACGATCTCGGCATCACCTGCGCGCTGATCCCGCACGATCTGCCCGGCATCGAGATCGGTCTGCGCCACGACCCGATGGGCGTGCCGTTCATGAACGGGCCGATCGTCGGCAAGGACGTGTTCGTACCGCTCGACCAGGTGATCGGCGGCCGCGCGGGTATCGGCCAGGGCTGGCGCATGCTGATGGAAAGTCTCGCCGCCGGCCGGTCGATCTCGCTGCCCGCGCTCAGCGTCGGCGCCGCGCAGATGATGACGCGCATCTGCGGCGCCTACGCCACCGTGCGCGAACAGTTCGACACGCCGATCGGCCGCTTCGAGGGCATCGAGGAGCCGCTTGCGCGCATCGCCGCCAAAACCTACATGATGACCGCGACGCGCACCCTGACCTGCGGCGCGCTCGACGCCGGCGAAAAGCCCGCCGTGCTCTCGGCCATCGCCAAGGCGTACCTGACCGACGGCATGCGCGAGGTCGTCACCGATGCGATGGATATCCGCGCCGGTTCCGCGATCCAGCGCGGCCCGCGCAACTCGCTCGCGCGCGCCTGGGACGCGGTGCCGATCGGCATCACGGTCGAAGGCGCGAACATCCTCACGCGCTCGATGATCATCTACGGTCAGGGGGCGATTCGCTGCCATCCTTTCGTGCAGAAGGAGATCGCCGCGGTCGCGGCGAACGATCTCGCCGCATTCGATGCGGCGCTGTTCGGCCATATCAACCTCGTCCTGCGCAACGTCACGCGCTCCAAGCTGCTCGCGCTGACAGGCAGCCGTCTCGCCGCCGCTCCGGCGGTACAGGACACGCGGCGCTACTACCAACATCTCTCGCGCTTCTCGGCGGCATTCGAGTTCGCTTCCGACATCGCCATGGGCACGCTCGGCGGTTCGCTCAAGCGCCGCGAGAAGATTTCCGGGCGTCTTGCCGATGCGCTCGCCCATCTCTATCTCGCATCGAGCGCGCTCAAGCGCTATCACGATGAGGCGAAGACGACGGCGAATCTCAATCTCGCCTCGTGGTGCGTGGAATATTCGCTGTACAAGGTGCAAGAGGCATTGCTCGGCGTGATCGAAAATCTTCCGACGCGAGTTGCAGCCTGGGTGCTCAGGCTTGCGATCTTCCCGCTCGGCGCACGCTTCCGCCCACCTTCGGACAAGCTCGGCGCCCGCGTCGCGCGCGACATCCTCGAAGACCGCGAGGCGCGCGCGACGCTGACCGGCGACATCTTCATTCCGCCACCGACCGAGCCCGGTCTCGGCACGCTCGAAGCCGCGCTCGACAAGGCCGTACGCGCGATTCCGGTGGAAACGAAGCTGCGCGATGCCGTGCGCGCCGGCAGGCTGGACCGCGCGCCGGGTTACATGCTCGACGAGATGGGCCTCAAGGCCGGCGTCATTACCCAGGCCGAATACGACCTGCTGCAGGACGCCGAGGCCGCGCGCAACGAGGTGGTCGCGGTCGACGCGTTCGATCCGGCGATCTTCAAGACCTTGCACTGATTTGCTCATGCTTATCGTTCCCGCGCAAGCGGGCCGAAGAGCCGGTCATACGCAGCGTAGGGGCGCGATTCATCGCGCCCGGCTCTTGCTCTTGAAGCCGAGCGTCGAAGACAAGAACTGGATTACGTGCCGCTATCTCGCCGCACGCTCTGCAGGCCATTCGCAGCGCGAACGTTCGCTTCGGCAGCCATGCCTACGCAGTCCCGCTTTCGCGCGAATGACGATAAAAGCGAACCTCTAAAGCGTTCGGAAATCTTGCGTCGGCTAAACTCTGCCGACCTCTTCCGAGAATTTCGCCATGCCGAAATACGCCGCCTTCGCTCTTCTGCTGCTGTCGATATTCGCCGCGGTATCGAACGCCCACGCCGATACCCGCCTCGGCGACAGTTGCGATCTTTCCATACTTGGCATCAACGACAAGACTGAATTCCTGCGTTTCGACAGCGCACTGCGTTCCGCATTGAAGGGACAGGATGCTGCCGCGCTCGCGCTCCTCGTGCAATTTCCGCTCGCGCTGAACTATCCCGACGGCAGTCATGTTTCTCTCGGCAACGCGGCTGCGTTGCAGAAACAGTTTGACGAGGCGTTTCCGTCGACCGCGCGCGAGATCGTCGCCGGTCAGAAATCCGATGCCCTGTTCTGCAAGGCGGACGGCGGCGTGATGTACGGCAACGGCGAGCTGTGGGCCGATCTCGTCGGCGAGGGCAAGACGCGGCAGTTCCGCATCATCGCGGTCAACGTGGCCGATGATGCGGAGAAGCCGGGCAAGCCCGGCGAAGCGAAAGTTCAGCTCGCCTGCAACACCGATCGTTTTCATATCGTCGTCGATGCCGACGGCAGCGGCGTTCCCCGCTATCGCTCCTGGAACAAGCCGCATGCGCCGCCGGAAAAGCCGGCCCTGCAGCTCAAGGGCAGGGACGACGGCGAGGGCACCGGTTCGTGTTTCCATCGCATCTGGCGGTTCAAGAACGCGAATGCCGACTACGTTCTCAGCGAACCGGGATGCACCGAGGGCAAGGTGCCGGGGAATGCCAAGGCCCAGCTCGAAGTGCTGATCGGCGGTAAATCGCAGCTGGTTTCCTGGTGTTACTGACATGGGCAAAGCGAACTGGTACTTCGATTTCGTCTCGCCGTTCTCCTATCTGCAATTGAGCAAGGTGTCGGCCTGGCGCGCCCGGTTCGACATCACGCCGGTGCCGATCGCCTTCGGTGCCGTACTCAAACATCACGGCCAGCTCGGCCCCGCGGAAATTCCGGGCAAGCGCGAATTCACCTACCGTTTCGTGCAATGGCAGGCGGACCGTGCCGGAGCGACATTGCGTTTTCCGCCGCAGCATCCGTTCAATCCGCTCGCCGCGCTGCGCCTGTGCATCGCCGCGGGAACGACGTGGGCCGCGGTCGAGACGATCTTCGATCATCTCTGGCGCGACGGCAAAGCAGGCGCGACGGCCGCCGAGCTTGCCGGCGTGGGCCGCGCGCTCGGCATCGGCGATGCGGAATCCGCAATCGGCAATGCGGACGTAAAGAACGCACTGCGTGCGAACACCGACGACGCCATCGCCGCAGGTGTGTTCGGCGTGCCGACACTCAAGATCGGCAATCAGATCTTCTGGGGCAACGACGCGACGCCGATGATCGACGACTGGCTCGCGCATCCGCAGCGCTTCGACACGGACGAGTACCGGCGCATCGCCGAACTGCCATTCGGCATCGAACGCCGACGCTAGCGGCCTGGCGCTCTCGGGAGCAACGCGACAGCGCGGCTTGAAAAGGTGGGCGAAAGGTTAATATGCGCTCCCCTCCCCTCGCCATGCTCGATTGTGACGCACACCGACTCCGACAATCCGCCCCTGCTCGAACTGCACGACGCCCGCCTCATGCGCGGCGGCAGCGAAATCCTGCACGGCCTCACCCTGCGCATCGCGCCGGGCCAGCATACGGCGATCGTCGGGCCGAACGGCGCGGGCAAGTCCTCGCTCGTGCGCATGATCCATCGCGACGATTACCCGCTCGCACACGACGACGGCACGCCGCCGATGCGCATCCTGGGCCGCACGCGCTGGGACGTATTCGAACTGCGCAAGCATCTCGGCATCGTCTCGGGCGACCTGCAGCAGCGCCTGATCGGCGAGGACCTCGTCGACGGCCTCGACGCGGTGATCTCGGGCTACTTCGCCAGCCATGTGCTCTCGTTCAATCACCAGGTCAGCGAGGCGATGCGCGAAGGCGCAAGCACGGCGCTGCAGCGGCTCGGCGCTTCGCACCTGGCGCACCGCCGCTTCTCGACGCTGTCGACCGGCGAGGCACGCCGCGTGCTGATCGCGCGCGCGCTGGTGCACGACCCGGGCGCGCTGCTGCTCGACGAGCCCACCGCGGGACTCGACTTCGTCGCCCAGCGCACCCTGCTCGAGAGCCTGCGCGGGCTGGCGCACGGCGGCACGACCTTGATCCTCATCACCCATCATCTCGAAGAGATCGTGCCCGAGATCGACCATGTGATCCTGCTGCGCGAGGGTCGTGTATTCGCGCAGGGGTCGAAGACCGAAATGCTGCGCTCGGAAGTGTTGAGCGCACAGTACGACACGCCGATCCGCGTATGGCAGAACGGCGGGTACTACCACGCCGGGTTCGAAAGCTGAGGGATAGCCGATCGTCGTTTTCGCGCGCGTCATTCCCGCGCAGACGGGAATGACGGACCGGAAGCGGCAACGCGCGCCGGCTAGCCCAGATGCGCTTCGACCAGCGCCCGCGCGGCTTTCGCGATCGCAGTGACCGGCCCCGAGTTGTTCGGGAAGGTCAGGCGCGTGTAGTAGCCGCCTTCGAGCAAGAGCATCAGCGCATCGCCGAGCGAATCCGGTTCGCGCGCACCCATGTCGCGCGCATATTTGCGCAGGCGTCGACGGATTTCGGTCTTGTAGTTGTGTACGATCCCGTTCAGCCGTTCGTTGTCCTCGGGAATCTCGACCGCCGCGTTGCCGAGCGCGCAGCCGCGGCTCGAACGACAGCCGCAATCGATCTTCGGCTTGGTCTTGACCAGATCGACCACCGCCTGCATCAGCGCCTCGACCTGTCGACGCGGATCGCCGGCGTACGGAGCGACGGCGTCGTCCCACCATTGCCAGTAGCCTCGCTCCTGGTCCATGAGGTATTCGGCGACCAGATCGTCCTTCGACGGGAAGCTGCGGTAGAAACTCATCTTGTTGGTGCCGGCGTTCTCGACGATCGCGTCGACGCAGACACCGCGGATGCCGTGCTGGTAGAACAGGTCGGCGGCCGAATCGCGGATGCGGTCGCGCACGCGCGGCTTCTCGCTGCGCGAAGGCGCCTCGTTCATCACGGAAACCGCTGCCGCGGCTGCTTTTGCGGACATGACACACACTCCTCTTGACAGGTTAGTGACTGGTCAGTAACATCCTGCAACGTTACTGACCGGTAACACACATCGTGACAGCTTCGCGTAAGCCAGGACCCAAGTCAAGGCGCCGCGCAACAGAGATCACGACCGGTTCAGTTCAAGGATACGAGGAGACCGCCATGCGTTACCCGAATTTCATCAAGACCGGAATTGTCCTGACCGCCATCGCCGCCGCCGTACTCGCGGGATGCTCACGCTCGCAGGCGAGCAATGCACCCGCCGCCGCGCCCGCCCCGGCGGTCAGCGTCGCCGAGGTCGTGGCCAAGCCGCTGCGCGATTTCGAGGAATTCACCGGACGTCTCGAATCGGTCACCACGGTGCAGATCCAGCCGCGCGTCGGCGGCTTCATCGAGTCGGCGCAGTTCGCCGAAGGCGCCCAGGTCAAGAAAGGCCAGGTCCTGTTCCGCATCGATCCGCGTCCGTACCAGGCCGAGGTGGACCGTCTTGCCGCGCAGCTCAAGCGCGCGCGCTCGCAGGCCGCCCTCGCCGCGCAGAACCATGAGCGCGGCAAGCAGCTGATCGCCAAGCACGTCATCGCGCAGCAGGATTTCGATCAGCTCGAAACCGCGGCAACGAGCGGCAGCGACGATATCGGGGCGGCGGCGGCGGCGCTCGAAGCCGCGCGCCTCAATCTCGAGTTCACCCAGGTGCGCTCGCCGATCGATGGCCGCGTCTCGCGCATGCTGATCACGCCGGGCAATCTCGTCGCGACGACGAGCGTGCTGACCACCGTGGTCTCCGACAATCCGGTCTACACCTACTTCGACGTGGACGAAGCGACTTATCTGCGCTTCGCCCACGGCGTGTCGAAGGCGGAGAGCCCGGTCTACATGGGCCTGGTCGACGAGCAGGGTTATCCGCACGAGGGCCGCCTCGACTTCGTCGACAATCAGGTCGACGCGAAGAGCGGCACGATCCGCGCACGCGGAGTGTTCGACAACAAGGACGGGCACTTCACGCCGGGCCTGTTCGCGCGCATCAAGCTCGTCGGCGGAGAGGCACGCGACACGATCCTGATCGACGAGCGCGCCGTCGGCACCGACCTCGGCAAGAAGTTCGTGCTCACGCTGAAGAAGGACAATTCGCTTGAATACCGCCCGATCACCCTGGGCGCCGCGATCGAGGGTCTGCGCGTCGTGCGTGACGGCTTGAACGCGGGCGACGTCATCGTCGTCAACGGCCTGCAGCACGTGCGCCCCGGCGCGACGGTGAACCCGACGCGCGTGGCGATGGTCGCCGACAGCAAGGCGGTGGCACAGCTCGCACCGGCCGTGTCGACCGAAACCGGCAACGGCGGGCGCGCCGCGCTGAACTGACCTCAAGCGAACATCAAGATCCATAGCGTTGCCACGAAGGCGCGAAGAACACGAAGAAGAGCAGACGACCGCTCCCAAGAGACTTTTTCTCCGTGACCCTCGTGTCTTCATGGCGAATCTCTGTTGCTTTTCACCGCCACGCGTCGGACAAGCAAACAAGAAGTAAGGAACACCCATGAACCTCTCACAATTTTTCGTCTCGCGTCCGGTATTCGCGGGCGTGCTGTCGGCGCTCATCCTGATCGCCGGCCTCGTCTCGATTCCGCACCTGCCGATTTCGGAATACCCCGAGGTCGTGCCGCCGACCGTGGTCGTGCGCACGACTTACCCGGGCGCCAATCCGAAGGTCATCGCCGATACCGTTGCCGGTCCGCTCGAACAGGCCATCACCGGCGTCGAGGACATGCTCTACCAGTTCTCGCAGGCGACCAGCGACGGCGTGATGACGCTGACCGTGACCTTCAAGCTCGGCACCGACGTCGACAAGGCGCAGCAGCTCGTGCAGAACCGCGTCGCCCAGGCGACGCCGAAGCTGCCGCAGGACGTGCAGCGCATCGGCGTGACGGTGAACAAGTCCACGCCCGACATTACGATGGGCGTGTTCCTCACCTCGCCGGACGGGCGCTACGACCTCAACTATCTCGCCAACTACATGATCCTGCACATCAAGGACGAGCTGGCCAAGATCGACGGCGTCGGCGACGTGCAGCAGTTCGGCGGCGGCAACTACTCGATGCGCGTGTGGCTCGATCCGGAAAAGGTCGCTGCCCGGGGCTTGACCGCGGGCGATATCGCCAACGCGATCCGCGAGCAGAACGTGCAGGTCGCCGCGGGCCAGCTCGGCTCGCCCGCGACGCCCAGCATCTCGGACGGCTCGAACAAGCCGAACTTCCAGATTGCGGTGAGCACGAAGGGCCGCCTCGTCGACGAGGAAGACTTCGCCAACATCATCGTGCGCACCGGCGACAACGGCCAGATCACCCGGCTGAAGGACGTCGCGCGCGTCGAACTGGGCTCGGACAACTACGCGCTGCGGGCGATGCTCAACAACAAGACCGCAGTCGGCGTCGGCATCTTCCAGCGCCCGGGCAGCAATGCGATCGCGATTTCCGATGCGGTGCGCGCGAAGATGGCGGAGCTGAAGAAGTCCTTCCCCGACGGCATCGACTACGACCCGGCCTACGATCCGACCGTGTTCGTGCGCGGCTCGATCGAAGCCGTGACGCATACGCTGCTCGAAGCGATCCTGCTCGTGGTCATCGTCGTGATCGTGTTTCTGCAGACCTGGCGTGCGTCGATCATCCCGCTGCTCGCCGTGCCGGTGTCGCTGATCGGCACGCTCGGCGTCATGCACCTGCTCGGCTTCGGCCTCAACACGCTGTCGCTGTTCGGTCTCGTGCTCGCGATCGGCATCGTCGTCGACGACGCGATCGTCGTGGTCGAGAACGTCGAGCGCAACATTCATGACGGCCTGGAACCGCATGCGGCCACCGTGCAGGCGATGAAGGAAGTGACCGGACCGATCGTCGCCACCGCGCTCGTGCTCTGCGCCGTGTTCCTGCCGACCGCCTTCATCAGCGGACTGTCGGGCGAGTTCTACAAGCAGTTCGCGATCACGATCGCGATCTCGACGATCATCTCGGCGTTCAACTCGCTGACCCTGTCGCCGGCGCTTTCGGCGCTGCTGCTGAAGGCGCACGACGCGCCGCCGGACCGCTTCACGCGTTTCCTCAACGCCGCGCTGGGCTGGTTCTTCCGCCCGTTCAACCGCTTCTTCACGCGCGCCTCGAACGGCTACGTCGGCAGCGTGAGCCGCATCCTCGGCCGCAGTTCCATCGCCGTGTTCATCTACGCCGCCCTGATCGCGGTCACCGCATACGGATTCATGCGCACGCCGACCGGCTTCGTGCCGGCGCAGGACAAGCAGTATCTCGTCGGCTTCGCCCAGCTGCCCGATGCGGCGACCCTGGACCGCACCAGCGAGGTGATTCGTCGCATGGGCGCGATCGCGCTGAAGACCCCGGGCGTGGAATCCGTGCCGGCCTTCCCCGGCCTGTCGATCAACGGCTTCACCAACGCGCCGAACATGGGCATCGCGTTCACGCCGCTGAAGCCGTTCGAGGAACGCCGCGATCCGTCCAAGTCGGCCGGTGCCATCGCGATGGCCATGAACATGCAGTTCGCGCAGATCCAGGACGCGTTCATCGCCATCTTCCCGCCGCCGCCGGTGCAGGGCCTCGGCGTGGTCGGCGGCTTCAAGCTGCAGCTCGAGGATCGCGGCAATCAGGGCGCGGACGAACTCTACAAGCAGTTGCAGAACGTCATCGCCAAGGCGTCGAAGCGGCCGGAGCTCGCCGGGCTGTTCTCCGGCTTCCTGGTCAACGTGCCGCAGATCGAAGTCGACGTCGACCGCGAGAAGGCGAAGTCCGCGGGCGTGCCGCTGCAGAACATCTACGACACGATGCAGATGTACCTGGGCTCGCTCTACGTCAACGACTTCAACCGTTTCGGCCGCACCTACCAGGTCAATGCGCAGGCCGAGCCCGGTTTCCGCCTGACCGCGGACGACATCGGCCGGCTGAAGACGCGCAACGCGCGCGGCGACATGATCCCGCTCGCGAGCTTCGTCACCGCGCGCGAGACCTCGGGCCCGGACCGCGTACCGCACTACAACGGCTTTCTCGCCGCCGAACTCAACGGCGCCGCCGCGCCGGGCTACAGCTCGGGCCAGGCGCAGGCCGCGATCGAAGAAGTGCTCGCTCAGGAACTGCCGAACGGCTTCGGCTACGAATGGACCGACCTGACCTACCAGCAGATCCTTGCCGGCAACACCATGGTCATCATCTTCCCGCTGGTCGTGCTGCTCGTATTCCTCGTTCTGGCCGCGCAGTACGAGAGCGTCACCCTGCCGCTCGTGGTGATCCTGATCGTGCCGATGACGCTCTTGTGCGCCATCCTCGGCGTGCAGCTCACGCACGGCGACAACAACATCTTCACCCAGATCGGCCTGATCGTGCTGATCGGACTCGCCTGCAAGAACGCGATCCTGATCGTCGAGTTCGCCAAGGACCGCGAAGCGCTGGGCGAGTCCGTATGGCAAGCGGTGCTCGACGCATGCCGCCTGCGCCTGCGTCCGATCCTGATGACCTCGCTGGCGTTCGTGATGGGTGTCGTGCCGCTCGCGCTCGCCACCGGCGCCGGCGCCGAGATGCGCCGCGCCATGGGTGTGGCGGTGTTCTCGGGCATGCTCGGCGTGACCTTCTTCGGCCTGCTGCTCACGCCGGTGTTTTACCTGCTCGTGCGTCGCCGCCGCGAAAAGCGCGCAGCGGCGAAGGAAGTCACTTCAACCGCCTCGCTTCCAGCCACTAGCCATTAACGCTTTTTTGCCGTCATTCCCGCGGAAGCGGGAATCCAGCGCCTCTGTCTTTCTGTTCGAACAGATCAAGTGCACAAGTCACTGGATTCCCGCTAAGAGCATGCGGGAATGACGAGCCAAGATTTTCCTTTTCGCAATTCACGGAGAAATCCCATGACTCAGAAAATCGCCCTCGTCACCGGCGCCACGCGCGGCATCGGTTTGGAAACGGTGCGCCAGCTCGCACAGAAGGACGTTCACGTGCTGCTCGCCGGGCGCGATCGCGCCAAGGCGAGCGAAGCGGCGCTGAAGCTGCAGTCCGAAGGATTGCCCGTGGAAGCGATCGCGCTCGACGTGAACGACGCGAAAGGCATCGCGGCCGCGGCCAAAGAAGTCGAAAAGAAGCACGGCCGGCTCGACATCCTCGTCAACAATGCCGGCATCCTCCTCGACGACGTGGCGAAGAAGCCGTCAGAGCAGACGCTCGAGACCTGGCGCAAGACCTTCGACACGAACCTGTTCGCGGTCATCGCCGTGACCCAGGCCTTCCTGCCGCTGCTGCAGAAGTCCGAAGGCGGCCGCATCGTCAACGTGTCGAGCATCCTCGGCTCGATCGCCTTGCACAGCGATCCGACCTCCGGCATCTACAACTTCAAGGTGCCGGCCTATGACGCCTCGAAGTCCGCGGTCAACGCATGGACCGTGCACCTCGCTTATGAACTGCGCGACACGCCGATCAAGGTCAACGCGATCCATCCGGGTTCGGTGAAGACCGACATGAACAGCTACGGCGACATCGAAGTCACCGACGGCGCCAAGTCGAGCGTCGAGCTCGCCCTGATCGGCGCCGATGGCCCGACCGGCAGCTTCACCCACCTGGGCCAGACGCTGCCCTGGTAA
>CBJLOV010000143.1:0-11353 GCA_966424745.1 uncultured bacterium | reverse complement strand
CGGCGGATCGCGGTATCACGAATTCGCAGGCAGTGTGCTAGCGTAGCGACATCGATACCAAAACCAAGCCGAGCAAGAGGGAGAGATGGAAACGCAAGTCCGCCGCACCAAGATCATCGCCACGCTGGGGCCGGCCACCGATGCGCCGGGGATGCTGAAGAAAATCCTTGCCGAGGGCGTCGACGTGGTGCGCCTGAACATGTCGCACGGCAAACCCGAGGACCATGCGCGCCGGGCCAAGGAAGTGCGTGAAGTCGCCGCCGAGCTCGGCCGCGAGGTCGCCGTGCTCGCCGACCTGCAGGGGCCGAAGATCCGCATCGAGAAATTTCTTGCCGGTCCGGTGATCCTCAAATCCGGCGATCCGTTCGAGCTGGACTGCCGCGCCGAGGCGCCTCCGGGCGATGCCACGCGCATCGGCGTGAGCTACCTCAATCTCTACCACGACGTGAAGCCGGGCGACATGCTGCTGCTCGACGACGGGCTGATCTCGATGCGCGTCGAGAAGATCACCGGCACGAGCATCCATACGACCGTGGTCGCGGGCGGCGCGCTGTCCGACCGCAAGGGCATCAACCGCCAGGGCGGCGGCCTGTCCCTCAGCGCGCTGGCGGAGAAGGACAAGAACGACATCAAGGTCGCCGCGCAGATCAACGCGGATTTCCTCGCGGTGTCGTTCGTGAAGTCGGCGGCCGACATCGAGGAATCGCGCAAGCTGATGCGCGCCGCCGGCGGCAGCGCGGCGATGGTGGCGAAGATCGAGCGCAGCGAGGCGATCGGCCAGGCGCTGGGCGGGATCATCGACGCTTCCGACGCGGTGATGGTCGCGCGCGGCGATCTCGGCGTGGAAATCGGCGACGCGGAACTGCCCGGCATCCAGAAGAAGATCATTCGCGAGACGTTGGCGCGCAACAAGGTCGTCATCACCGCGACGCAGATGATGCAATCGATGGTCGAATCGCCGATCCCGACGCGTGCCGAGGTGCTCGACGTCGCCAACGCGGTGCTCGACGGCACCGACGCGGTGATGCTGTCGCAGGAAACCGCGGCGGGCAAACATCCGGACAAGGCCGTCGCGGCGATGGCGCGCGTCTGCATCGGCGCCGAGCATCAGTTCGAACCGAGCAAGGAAATCGCGCCGTCGCAACGCCTCGACCGCGTCGATCAGGCGATCGCGCTGGCGACGATGTATACCGCCGCCCACATCGGCGTGCGCGCGATCATCGCCCTGACCGAATCCGGCGGCACCGCGCAGTGGCTCAGCCGCTACCGCTCGCTGGTGCCGATCTACGCGCTTTCGCGCCGCATCGGCGCGCGCCGGCGCATGATGCTGTATCGCGACGTCACGCCGATCGCCTTCGACGCACATGGCGTCGACCCCGCGCACGCGGCCAAGGCGGCAGTGCAGACCCTGTTCAACCTCAGCCATCTCGCCGAAGGCGATCGCGTGATCCTGACCACGGGCGATCACACCGGCCAGCACGGCGGCACGAACACGATGAAGCTGCTGCGCGTCGGGCCGGGCGGCGTCGCCGAGGGGTTGGGCGACTTGTAGCGCCGCTTCGGTTTGTTTCGCAGGGGCGCGATTCATCGCGCCCCCTTCCCCTTGCGACGCCGAAGGTCGGGTTCGAAGAATCGAACTCCTAGCCTGATCCGCCCGTCATTCCGTCGCGCGTCGATGGCAGCCTGCGTCTGTGCAGTGCGGACCGCATCGCCCGCGCGCAATGCCGTTTCGGCGTGCCGTCATTTCTTCTCCGCGCCCGTGCGGTGCTTTTCGAACCAGCCGATCGTGTAGAGCACCTGGTCGAGCATGTTCGACGGCCGCGTGTTGATCTCGTGCGAGGCGCCCGGAATGCGCAGCATCGCAGTGTCCACGCCGCGCAGCTTGAGCGCCTGGTAGAACTGCTCGGCTTCGCCCGACGGGGTGCGATGATCGGCGTCGCCGGTGATCATCATCGTCGGCGTCTTCACGTTGCCGACGTAGGCGATCGGCGAGCGCTTCAGATAGTGCTCGGCGTTCTCCCACGGCACGCCGGGGAACCAGTACTTGGTGAACAGCGCGTAGAAATCGCTGGTCAGCACGAAGCTGTACCAGTTGATCACCGGTTTGGCGACCACCGCGGCACGGAAGCGATCGGTGTGGCCGACGATCCACGCGGTCAGCACGCCGCCGCCGCTGCCGCCGGTGACGAACAGGTTGTTCGTGTCGATGCCGCCGCGCGCAATCACCGCGTCGACGACGCTCATCAAATCGTCGTAGTCCCGGCTCGGATAGGCATTCTCGATCAGGTTCGCAAACTCGGTGCCGTAGCTCGTGCTGCCGCGCGGATTGGCATAGACGACGACATAGCCCTGCGCAGCGTAGAGCTGCGTTTCCGGTGCGAAGTGCGGGCCGTAGGCGGCGAACGGTCCGCCGTGGATTTCCAGCATCAGCGGGTAGGACTTCGAAGGGTCGAAGCGCGGGGGGCGCACGACCCACGCCTGCACGCTGCGGCCGTCGGCCGAGGACTTCACGTTGATTTCCTCGACTTGGCCGAGCGTCTTGTGATCGAGCAGGTTGGAGGACAGATCGGTCAGCGATTTCGGCTTGCCGCCGTGCGCGACGATGCCGACGTCGGCCGGATGAGTCAGCGCATCGCGCGTATAGGCCACGCGCCCGGCCGCAGCCGAGAGCGATCCGCTCGTGTACGGGCGGCCGATCTCGGTGCCGCCGGCGTCGTCGGTCACCGTGTCCACCTTGCCGCCCTTCGCGCCGACATGGCCGATCCTGGTCTTGCCGCGCTCGTCGTATAGAAAGTACAGCGCGCCGTCGCCGTCCCAGACCGGATCGGCGACGTTGATGTCGGTGTCGGCGGTCAGTGCGCTCGACTTGCCGCTGGCGAGATCGAGTGCGTAGAGATGCGCGGCCTGGTACGGATGCCCCTTGTCGTCGAAACCGACGTAGGCAAGCGTGCGGCCGTCGGGCGAAATCACCGGATTGCGATCGGGTCCGCGGCGATCGGTGAGTCGGGTCATCGCGCCGCTGTCGACGTCGACGCGGTACAGCTCGCTCTCCAGCGGCTGATGTTCCCAGTCGTCGTCGAGGTTGGCCGAGACGAACACGCTCTTGCCGTCGCGCGCCCAGGCGATCGGGCCGGCGAAATCGTGCTTGCCCGTCGTCACCTGGCGCGCCGCGCCGCCGTCGGCGGAGACGATGAAGACGTGCGCATAACCGGGATCGACGTAGCCGCCGCCGTCGATGCGGTAGGTCAGGCGATCGATCAGTTTCGCCGGTTCCGCCCATTCCGCGCCTTTCGGTGCCGTCGGCAGCTTCGCGAGCGGCGGGTCCTGTGCAGGGATGCGTTGCGTGAACGCGATCCAGCGGCCGTCCGGCGACCAGGAAAGATTTCCCGGCCCCTCGGTCAGGTGGGTGATCGCCGAGCTCGCGCCCGAGTCGAGCCAGAGCACGTGGATCTGCGCCTTGCCTTCGCTCGTGGCGACGTAGGCGACGCGCCTGCCGTCCGGCGACCAGCGCGCGCCGCGCTGGTCGGCGCTGTCCGAGAGCAGCGCACGCTGGCCGCGGCCCTCGACGTCGGCCAGCCAGAGATTCGCGCGCTTGCGGTCCTTCATGATGTCGAAGCGCACGCGTTCGTAGACGACGTGTTTGCCGTCGGGCGAGATCTGCGGATGATCGGCCCATTCGAGCTTGAACACGTCGAGCGGGGCGAAGATCCGCGGATCGGGCGGAGCATCCGCGGCGGCGGCCAGGTTGAAGAAGAAAACAGCGCCAAGCGCGAATGCACGCATGCGGAAACTCCCCGGGAAATGACGCCGCATTCTGCCATGGGCCGATACGGCGGCAATGTGCCGTTGCGCATGGGCCAAGCCGCGGCGGATCGCCGGTCGATTTCCCGGAGCCGCGCGTCTTGCGTATGATTCAAAACAGCAACCCCATTCCGCGCGTGCCATCCGGAGACCGAGATGAAACCGACGATTCGCCTCCTCGCCTTGACTCTGCTCGCCGCAAGCGGGAGCGCATTCGCGCTCGAACGCGCGCACCTCGTGCAGCCGGCCGATCTTTCCAAGTGGTGGCTGGTGTCGAGCACGGGCGATCCGAAGATGCCTTCGTACGGCAAGGGCCTGACCACGCCGACCTGCGTAGCGGTTTCCTATCGCATTGACCGCGGCGGCGCGACGAGCCAGGTCAAGCTCGAAAAAGTCGTGCCCGAGGGAGACCTCGGCGCGGTCGCGGTCGAGATCGTCAAAGGCCTGCAATACACCGCGGCCGCGCAGAATGTCGGCAAGGACCCGGTCTATACCTACGTCGTCATGCCGTTCAACGCCCCCGATGTGGCCAAGGGCCCGAGCGCGGTGGCGGAAAAGCAGCGCCTTGTCGATCAATGCAAGATCGAGGACTTCAAACTGCCGGCGGCGTAGCAGCGCGCCGCTGCGGCAGCCTCCGTTCAGGTTGGCGGCAGCGAATTCCGAATCGGCCTATAATGCCGGCCCCCGCGATCGTGTATCGCGGCCGCGCATGCGCGCACGAATTCACTTTATGGAGTCACCCATGAGCATCGAAGAACTGGAAAGCATCGCCCAGGCGATGGTCGCACCGGGCAAAGGGATCATCGCCATCGACGAATCCACGAGCACGATCAAGAAGCGCTTCGATTCGGTCAAGATCGAGAACACCGAAGAGAATCGTCGCGCCTATCGTGAAATGCTGCTGACCGCGCCGAAGCTCGGCGAGCATATTTCCGGCGCGATCCTGTACGACGAAACGATCCGCCAGTCGACCCGCGACGGCGTGCCGTTCACCAAGGTCATGCTCGACAACGGCATCCTGCCCGGCATCAAGGTCGACAAGGGTCCGCATCCGCTCGCCGGCTTTCCGGGCGAGGTCGTCACCGAAGGCCTCGACGGCCTGCGCGAGCGCCTGGCCGAGTACGTCAAGCTCGGCGCCAAGTTCGCCAAGTGGCGCGCGGTGATCAACATCGCCGACGACGCGCCGAGCGGCACCTGCATCGAAGCGAACTGCCACGCGCTCGCACGCTATGCGGCGCTGTGCCAGGAAGCCGGCATCGTGCCGATGGTCGAGCCCGAGGTGCTGATGGACGGCAACCACGACATCGACGTCTGCTACGACGTGACCGAAGCGACCCTGCGTTCGCTGTTCGGCGCGCTGTACGAGCAGAACGTCATGCTCGAAGGCACGATCCTCAAGGCGAGCATGGTGATCCCGGGCAAGGACTGCCCCGAACAGGCGTCCGTCGAAGAAGTCGCCGAAGCGACCGTGCGCTGCCTGAAGGCGACCGTGCCGGCGTCGCTGCCCGGCATCGTGTTCCTCTCCGGCGGCCAGACCGACGAGCAGTCGACCGCGCACCTCAACGCGATGAACCAGATGGGCCCGCATCCGTGGCCGCTGTCCTTCAGCTACGGCCGCGCGATGCAGTCGGCCGCGCTCAAGGCCTGGTCGAAGGACCTGGTCAAGAACTTCGCCGACGCGCAGAAGATCGTCGTCTCGCGGGCGAGGGAAAACGGTCTCGCCGCGCTCGGCCAATGGACCAAAGCGGCCAAGGCCGCCTGATTCGTTTCCTGCTTTCGCGGCAACCGCAACGGGCGCTTCGGCGCCCGTTTGCGTTTCTGCGAGCTCCCGCCGAAGCCCCGGCCAGCCGAGGCCGTTGCTGCCTAAGTTGCGGGAACGGCGCGCCGGCGTAGGGGCGCGATTCATCGCGCCCGGCTCTTACGGTCCACGCAGAACATCGGGAGCAGGAGCCGGACTCCCGCCTTCGCGCGAGTGGCGAACCAGGAGAGAAAATGACTTATGTTCGAGCGGCGAGGGAGTTGTCTTGAACTCGGTGGTGTTCAATGGGCATTGAGCAGTCCACGATAGATTTCCGCCGCGTCGCTGCCGAAACAGCAGAACACGATCCGCAGCGGAAAAGCCGCTCCCCATGCCTTGGCCTGCGTCACCGCGATGCGCGCCGCCGGTTCGAACGGGTAGCCGAACACCCCGCAGCTGATCGACGGAAACGCGATGCTGCGCACGCCATATTCGAAGCCCAGGCGCAGCGACTGGTGATAGCAGTTCGCGAGCAGTCTCGCTTCGCCTTCGCGCCCGCCGCGCCAGACCGGGCCGACGGTATGGATGACATGCCGGGAGGGCAGATTGAAGCCCGGAGTGATGCGCGCTTCGCCGGTCGGACAGCGCACGTGCGGACGCACCCACGGCAGCGCCCGGCAGGCCGCGGACAGGTCCGGGCCGGCGGCGCGGTGGATCGCGCCGTCGACGCCGCCTCCGCCCGCGAGCGCTTCGTTCGCGGCGTTGACGATCGCATCGACCTGCAAGGTGGTGATGTCGGCTTCGACGACCTCGATCGTGGGCATGGCGGCACATCCCCGGGGCTTGCGAGTAGCATAGGCGCATGCACAGAAAAAATCCCGACTCGAACAATCCCTGGCGCAATGCGCGAATCAAATCGCCGGCGCAGGCTCCGGCGCAGGCATCCGCTCCGGCTGCCGCGGCGCAGCCGCCGCAGGCACGGCAAGACAAGGCCGTGCCCGCGCAGCGCCGCGGCGAGGAGATCCGCATCTACGGCCGCAACGCCTGCCTCGCCGTGTTCGCCAAGCGCCCTCACGACGTGCGCAAGGTCTACCTGACCGAGGCGCGCCTCGCGGAATTCAAGCCGGTACTCGCCTGGTGCGTGCAGCAGCGCATCGGCTATCGCGTGGTCGAAAACGAAGATCTTGACCGGCTGACCGAGTCGCAGCATCACGAAGGGGTCTGCTTCGAGGTGCGCCGCCAGGCGCCGCGATCGTTGCGCGCGCTGCTCCAGGACCTGCCGCGGGACCAATCGGCCCTGCTCATCTGGCTCGACGGCGTCGGCAATCCGCACAATGTCGGCGCGTTGCTGCGCAGTGCGGCCAACTTCGGCGCACGCGGCGCGATTCTGCCGCCGGGCGCGCCGATGCTCTCCGGTGCGGCGATGCGCGTCGCCGAGGGCGGCGCCGAAGCGGTGCCGCTTGCCCAGGCGCAGCCCGGCGAAGACGGTTTCGACCTGCTGCGCGACGCCGGCTTCGCGATCGCCGCGACGGTGCCGCGCGCGGGCGAGGATTTGTATAAGAAGCCGCTTCCCGCCCGCCTCGCCCTGATCCTCGGCGCCGAAGGCGAAGGCATGTCCGCCGACTTGATCCGGCGCGCCGATCTGCGCCTGACCATTCCCGGCACGCGCGCAGTCGAAAGCCTCAACGTGTCGGCGAGCGCCGCCGTGCTGTTCGCCGAGTACTGGCGCCAGCATCGTTAGTCCCATGCGCATCTTCGTCGTCCTGTTGCTGTCGGCGGTCGGCATCCATGCCCATGCCGCCGCGCTTGCGGAAACGCCGGCATTCGATTTGCGGCCGGCGCAGGCGGTCGTGCAGCGCGTTCTCGGGCGGCAGGCGCGGCAGATCGAACTGGCGACCCTGCCGGCGGGGGACGACGGCGAGCGTTTCCGTATCGCGCGCGACGGGCTGCGCGTGAAGGTCGAAGGCAGCACGACGAGCGCACTGCTGTTCGGGGTCAACTGGTATCTGAAATACGTCGCTCATCGGCAGGTGTCGACCAACGGCGACCGCCTCGGCGACGAGGTGCTGCCGTTGCCGGAGGACACGATCGAGCACAGTGCGCGCCTCCCCTGGCGCTACGCGCTCAACCAGAATACGGACGGCTACACGATGCCGTACTGGGACTGGCCGCGCTGGCAGCGCGAGATCGATCTCTACGCGTTCAGCGGCATCAATGCGATGCTCGTCGAGCGCGGCATGGATCTGGTGCTCTACGAGACCTTCCGCGACTTCGGCTACTCCGACCGCGAACTGCGCGCCTGGATCACCCAGCCGGCGCATCAGAACTGGCAGCTCATGGGCAACCTTTGCTGCTTCGCCGGCCCGATCGGCCGCGAGCTGATGGCCAAGCGCGCGAAGTCGGCGCGGCAGGTTCTTGCGCGTCTGCGCGAGCTCGGGATCACGCCGGTGCTGCCGGGTTTCTACGGCATCGTGCCGGCCGACTTCGCGAAAAAATTCCCGCAGGCGCACGTGATCGGGCAGGGCGAATGGGCGGGCTTTACCCGGCCGGGCTGGCTCGATCCGCGCGATCCCTTGTTCGCGAAGGTCGCCGCGAGTTTCTATCAGCACCAGCGCGAACTGCTCGGAGCGAATGCCCCGGCGATCGCCACCGATCGCAAAGATCAAAAAGCGGGCATTCTGCCGGCGCTTCCGAATATTTACGATCTGGAGATTTTTCAGGAGGGGGGAACTTCGGGCGACGTGCCCGTGCGCGAAGGTGCGCGCCTCGTGCAGGCCGCGCTCGAAGCCGCGCATCCCGGCGCGAAGTGGATGATGCTCGCCTGGCAGGGGAACCCGCAGCCCGAGCTGCTCGCCGGCGTCGACCGCAGCAAGCTCTTCATCATCGACATCGATCACGACAAGGTGCCGCGCGACGATCGCATGACCGATTTCAAGGGGGCGCCGTTCCTGTTCGGCGGCATCTGGGCTTTCGGCGGACGCACGACGCTCGGCGCCGACATCGAGAACTATGCCCGGCGCCTGCCGCGCATGGCCGATTCGAATCCGAACATGATCGGCACGGCGGTGTTCGCCGAAGGCATGGACACCAACCCATTCGCCTTCGACCTGTTCACCGAAATGGCCTGGCGCGACGGCGAGGTCGACGGCGCGCGGTGGACCGCGGGCTATGTGGCGCGCCGCTACGGGGCCGCCGATGCGCACGCGCTCGCGGCGTGGAAGGTGCTGCGCGAGACGGCATACGGCATTTTGCCCGATGCGGTCGAATTCAACAGCGAGCGCGAGGCCGGGCAGGAATCGCTGTTCGCCGCGCAGCCGAGCCTGAGCGCGTTCCAGGCCTCGCACTGGTCGCCCGTCGCGATGCGCTACGACGCGAAGAAGTTCGCCGGCGCACTGCCCGAGCTGTTGCGCGTCGCGCCGGAACTTCGCGCGAGCGATACCTATCGCTACGACCTCGTCGACGTCGCCCGGCAGACCCTGGCCAACGAGAGCCGCAGCCTGCTGCCGCAGATCAAGGCGGTGTTCGAGGCGAAGGATGGCGCACGCTTCGCCGCGCTCACCCAACGCTGGCTGGCGCTCATGGATCTGCAGGACCGCCTCCTCGCGACGCATCGGGATTTTCTCGTCGGCGTCTGGCTCGACCGCGTGCGCGGCTGGGCATCCACGCCGGAGGAACTGCGCCGCCTCGACTACGACGCGCGCTCGATCCTGACCACCTGGGGCGAGCGCAAGGCCAGCGAAGGCGCCGACCTGCACGACTACGGCAACAAAGACTGGGCCGGCCTCACGCGCGACTACTACATGAAACGCTGGAAAGTATACTTTTCCGGGCTCGCCGACGAACTGCGCACCGGTGTCGCAGCAAAGCCGATCGACTGGTTCGCGCTCGGCGAGGAATGGAATCGCGGCCGGCAGCGCTACACCACTCGAGCGCAGGGCGATTCCTATTCGCTCGCCGCGGAAACGGCGAGGACATTGGGCCTGCTCGACTAGTAGGCCTCCGGTCGGCCGCCGAGCGCGGCGATCCGCCGCGCCAGCCAGCGCCGCTCCGGTTCGAGCTTCGCCGCGGCCAGTGCGACGCGATATTGCTGCACGGCTTCGTCGCGGCGCTCGAGCCGCTGCAGCAGATTCGCCCGCGTTGCCGCGAACAGATGGCTGTGCTCCGCGCCGCTGCGCGCGATCAACGCATCGAGCAGGTCGAGGGCGTGCGCCGGCCCGTCGACCATCGAGATCGCGGCGATGCGATTGAGTTCGACCATCGGCGTCGGCTGCAGGCGCGCGAGCACTTCGTAGAGGCCGGCGATCTGCGCCCAGTCGGTGTCCGCATGCCGCGGCGCGCGCGCGTGCAGCGCGGCGATCGCCGCCTGTACGGCATACGGTCCAATTCGCCCGCGAGTGCGCAGTGCGCGATCGAGCAGGGCCGCGCCGGCGGCGATCTGGGGGCGGTCCCACAGCGAGCGGTCCTGGTCTTCGAGCAAAACCAGGTCGCCGTCCGCGTTGGTGCGCGCGGCGCAGCGCGCATCGTGCAGCAGCATCAGGGCGAGCAGGCCCTGGATCTCGGAGCGCTGCGGCAGCAGTTCGTCGAGCAGGCGGCCGAGGCGGATCGCATCGGAGCACAGGTCGCGGCGGATCAGCGCGTCGCCCGCGGTGGCCGCATAGCCTTCGGTGAAGATCAGGTAGATCGTGGCGAGCACGCCGGCGAGGCGCTGATCGAGCTGCGCCGGCGCCGGCGTCTCGAACGGAATGCCGGCGTCGCGGATTTTCTTTTTCGCGCGCACGAGGCGTTGCGCCATCGTTTCTTCGCCGACGAGGAAGGCACGTGCGATCGCCTGCGTGTCGAGATCGCAGACCGTGCGCAGGGTAAGCGCCACCTGCGCTTCGATGTTCAGCGCCGGATGGCAGCAGGTGAAGATCAGGCGCAGGCGGTCGTCGTCGAAATGGGCCGTGTCGATGGCATCGTCGTCGAGACAGACCGAATCGTTGCACAACTCCGGCGCGATGCGCGTATCGAAGAACGTGCGCCGACGCTGCGCGTCGATCGTCTTGTTGCGCCCGACCTGGATGAGCCAGGCGGACGGATTGGCCGGCACACCCGTGGCCGGCCATTGCTCGACGGCGGCGGCGAACGCGTCCTGACGCGCTTCCTCGGCCAGATCGAAATCGCCGAGAAGGCGGATCAGCGTGGCGAGCACGCGACCCGCTTCCCGTTGCAGAACGGTTTCGACGGTGGCCTGCACGCCTTAGTCGAATTTCTGGATCGGCCGCACCTCGATGCTGCCGACGAGCGCGCTCGGGATGCGCGCGGCGATCGCGACCGCCTCGTCGAGATCCTTCGCTTCGATCAGATAGTAGCCGCCGAGCTGCTCGCGCGTTTCCGCGAACGGACCGTCGGTGACCGCGGTCTTGCCGTCGCGCACGCGCACCGTGGTCGCCGTCGCGGTCGGCTGCAGCGCATCGCCGGCCTTGAACTGACCGCCCTGGATGATCGACTGGGTGAAGGCGCGATAGTCGGCGAGCACTTTGCCCATTTCCGCTTCGCTCATCTTGTCGTAGCGGGCCTCGTTTTCGTAGATCATCAGCAGGTATTGCATCGTCTCGTCCTCGAAGTTCGGCAGGATTGCCGCCATCTGGTCGAACGGCGGTAGAACGGATCGACAGCCTCGGCGAAAGAATTTTCCTTCTTTATGAAGTTACCGGCCAGAAGCAGAAGAAAACCACGAAGACACGAAGAGCACGAAGGAACACGAAGAAGAAAATGAAAATGGCGAGATGCAATGCCAATCGATTTTCCATCCCTTCCTGCTTCTTTGTGCTC
>CBJLOV010000142.1:0-11480 GCA_966424745.1 uncultured bacterium | reverse complement strand
AGGCCAAGGGCTTCGACTTCTCCGTCGCCGAACTGATCGGCGACGAGATCGAAGCACAAAAGTATACAAATGGACAATTCGCCACCGTCTACCTGTCGCCGCGCGACTATCACCGCGTGCACATGCCGCTGGCCGGCACGCTGCGCGAGACCGTGCACATTCCGGGGCGCCTGTTCAGCGTCGCGCCGTTCACGGTCGAAGCGGTACCGCGTCTGTTCGCGCGCAACGAGCGCCTGGTCTGCCACTTCGACGGCGAGCACGGTCCTTTCGCCCTGATCATGGTCGGCGCCATGCTCGTGTCGAGCGTGGAGACAGTGTGGAGCGGCCTGGAAATCCCGCCCTACGCGAGCACGATCACGCACAAGGACTGGCGCGGGAAGCGCATCCGCCTCGAACGCTTCGCCGAAATGGGCCGCTTCAACATGGGTTCGACCGTAATCCTGCTGTTGCCCTCCGCGCTGCGCATGTCGACCGTCCCCTCTCCCGGCGCCGGCGTTCGCGTCGGCGACCGACTCGACGGCTGATGCACGCGCGCGAAGAAGCGAGGGAGGAAGCGCGCGCAGGCAGCGTCAAACTGTCCGTGCGGCACCGGCAGCGCATCGCCGCCGTGCCGTTTCCGCAGTTCGCGCTGATTCGCGTGGATGCCGGAACCAAGCGCATCGGAGCGGGCGACGCGGCCGCCGACATCGAAGCCGGACCGGGTAGCCTGATTGCCGTCGCCGGCGGGTCGGTGCTGACGATCGAAAACGTCCCTCCCGCGCACGGACGCTACGCCGCCGTGTGCATCGAAATCGACACCGGCGCGGTGCGGCGAGCGGCACGGCAGATCGGCGATGTTCCGCCGCGAACCGCTGCGCTCCATCTCGCGGCGATGCCCGAGTATTTGAGCGAGGCGATCGCGCGACTCGCGCAGGGGCTCGAGCGAGCCGAGTTGCCGGCCGCCGTTCTCGCCGCGCGCGTGGCCGAAGTCACCGCAGCCCTGGAAACCTGCGCCGTGCCCGTATGGGCGATGTGCCGTCCGAGTTTCGCCGAGCGCGTGCGCCGCCATCTCGCGACAAATCTCGCGGCGCCGCCCGCGCCGGCCGCCGTCGCCGCGGCCCTGCACATGAGTCCCGCCACCCTGCGCCGCCGCCTCGCCGACGAGCGAACGAGCTACAGCGCACTGCTCGACGATCTGCGCTTGTCCGCCGGATTGGCCTGGGTTCAAGGCAGCGGCATGTCGATCGCGCGCATTGCGGACCGTTGCGGCTACGGCTCCGCCTCGCGCTTCACCCAACGTTTCCGCGCTCGTTTCGGCACTACCCCGAGCGCACTGCGCGGCTGAGCGCGCAAGGACAAAGTTTGAGCGCGGGCGGACAACGCGCCCTGCACGGCACGGCTAGCCTTGCATCTCCATTTCCCAACGAGACGGAGATCATGAACATCGCAAGTTTTCGTGCCGCGGCGGCGTTTGCCCTCCTGGCCGGTTCGCTCGCAGGAAAAACATGGCCGGCCGACGCCGGCGGATTGCATCTGTGGAGTACCGGACTGGCCGAAGGGGATTCCCTGCCGATCAGCGCCGTCTACGCCGGATTCGGCTGCAAGGGCGGCAACACGCCGCCGCCGCTGCGCTGGAGCGGAGTGCCGGCGCAGGCAAAAAGTCTCGCGCTCACCGTCTACGATCCCGACGCGCCGACCGGCAGCGGCTGGTGGCATTGGGTGGTAACGGATATTCCGGCCACGCTCGATCATCTGCCGGCGTCCGGCGTCGCGATCAAGGAACATCGCAACGACTTCTCCGCGCACGGCTACGGCGGCCCCTGCCCGCCCGCCGGAGACAAGCCGCATCGCTATGTGTTCACCCTGTATGCGCTCGACGCGGCCACGCTCGACGCGCCGTCCGACGCGAGTCCCGCGATGATCGGCTTCCTGCTGCACGCGCATGCATTGGCGAAAACCGAGACGACCTTCGTCTACGGCCGCTGAGCCCGATCTCGTCGCGCGGCAAGCAACGATGCAACGCACCGTGTCGGTCGCCGTCGGTCAGTTCTCGCGACGAAGCAGAATCAAAGACGCCCGCGCCGGGCGGGGCCTGCCCCGGACTTGATCCGGGGTATACCAAGAAACACGGGGAAAAGCCGAGGATTCGAATCGAATCTTTCGCTTTTCTCCGTGATTCAATTTTTCGCTTCTACCCGGCGCACGGCGCTACTGCGTGCAGACGCCGACCTGGAGCACGCGCCCCGGGTGCACGTTGCCGACGTCCTTCGGCTTGATGCCGTTCGCCTTGGCCAGATCGTTGGCGCTGCCGCAGCCGAACTTGCGCGCGATCGAACCGAGCGTTTCGCCGCGGCGCACGACGTAGGTCGGCGTGGATTTGGAACGCGCCTTCACAACCGGGGGCGGAGGGGGCGGAGTGCGCCGCGTCGCGCTGACGACCGCCGGCTCCGGCGTCGCCAGCACGGCGGCGTGCAGATCGCCCGCGACCGAACCCCAGACGCCGCGCGCGCAATTGCGGTCGTACAAGCCGATGAGCTGCTGCGGCGCCTGCAGCCGCGTCGACGCCGGCAGCGGATCGCGCGGGTCGAGAGCCGGGTTCAGGTTGCGCAGCGTGCGGAACCAACCGTCGTGCGCGTTGCCTTCCGAACCGAGGCACACGGCGAGCTCGGCGAGCGATGCCTTCTTCTGCAGAACGAGGACGCCGGGGCGGCCGTCGATCTTCGGAAACTGCAGGTTGTACTTCTCCGGATGCAGATAGAGCCACGCCGCGGCGAGCACCACGGGCACGTAGTCGCGCGTCTCGGCCGGCAGCTGGGCGAAGATCTCCGGGTCCCAGAAGCTCGCGTCGGGCGCGGTCTTGGCCAGACGCTGCATGCGGCCCTCGCCGCCGTTGTACGCGGCGATGACCATTTCCAGGTTGTTGTTGAAGATCGCGAGCTGCTCGTTGAGATAGGCCGCGTTGGCGCGCGCGGCGAGCTGCGGGTCGTAGCGCTGGTCGAAACCGTCGACGTAGTTCAGGCCGAAACGCTGCCCGGTCGCCGGCATGAACTGAAGCAGTCCGGCCGCGCCCGAACGCGAATAGGCGTGGACGCGCCCGCCCGATTCCTTCGCCATGATGCCGAACAGGATCGCCTCCGGCAGGCCGGCCTTCTCGTATTCCGGCCACATCAGATGGCGCAGGTACTGGTAGTTCTCGTAGGTGTCCATCAAATACGGACGCAGCGAGGTGAGCCATTCCTCGAGCGCGACCTTGACCGGACCGTTGAGCGTCATCACCTCGGACAGCTCCTTGCCCTTGAGCAGGGTGACCGAGCGGCCGACCTCCGGCAGCGCCGCGGCGACCGCGGAAGTCTCGCCCGCGTTCGTCGTCGCCTCGGGCGTCATCGTCTCCTCGCCGGCCGGCGCGGCCGCGGCGGCCTGGCCGGACATGCGCGCAAAGGCCGCATCGAACTTGGCCGTGTCGCAGCCGTGCGTTTTCACGCAGAGCGCGGCCGCATCCTGCGCATCGTTCCAGGCCCACTGGTACGACGTCGTCGCGGCGGCTTCGTCGTTCTTGAAGGTCGCCGGGTCGCGCGCGGCGAAATAGCGCTTTTCGTCGTCGGCGAGGCGCGTGTACAAGGCGGCCACGGCCGGGCTGATTTTTTCCTGCGCGTTCGTCCCCGCCTTCTTTTGCGGCTGGCCAACGCAACCGGCCAACGCGCCGACCAAAACCACCGCCACGCAATAACGAATTGTGAACATTCCCGGACACTCAACGTGAAAACGCGCACACGTTACACAGGGCGCCGCGAAGCGACAACCCCTGTTTTGCGCCGGTCGCGCGGCGTTCAGCCGCTATGGGCGGAATCGTCCGCGCCGAGCGCGCGGTTGATTTCGGCGACGATGCCGCCGAGGCTGCTTTCGCCGTAACCCTTGTGGATGCCGAGCACGCGCCCGTCCCTGCCGATGATGACCATGTGCGGGATCGCCTTCACGCCGTAGGCGCTCTGGCTGCGATCGTTGCGGTCGTTGGCGAGCAGGAGTTGAAGATCGCCGAGCAGTTTCGCCGCCTTCCTGAACACCTCGCGGCTCTCGATGTTCACCGCGATCACCTGGATATTGCCCTTGCCCTCGCGCTGCAGGCCTTCGAGGATCGGCAGCTCCTCGCGGCAGGGACTGCACCAGGTGGCCCAGAACGAAATCACGACGACCTTGCCGGCGTAGTCCGCGGCCCTCGTCGGGTCGCCGGCGGAGGTGACGCCGAGCGTGACGTCGGGGGCCGCTTCGCCGACCTTGACCGCAGCCTGGCAGAGCGTGCCGGAAAATAGGAGCCAAACCGCTGCCCAACGCACGATGATCCGCAGCACGACGATCTCCTTGTAGACGACGAATGCGACGACGCAGACAGCTCCACGGCCCGATCCTAGAGCATGGACACGCCGGCGACCAAGCCCCTGTCCCGCGGACACGCCGCGTGAGAACATTCATTCCGGTAAACGCGCAAGCGCAAGGAGTGGGAAGTGGCCAACGAAATCCTTCTCGGCAAGAGCCAGCTGCAGAGCAGCCGATCGCCGGATATTTTCCTGCACGCGAAGTACGGCAACCGCCACGGCATGATCGCCGGGGCGACGGGCACGGGCAAATCGGTGTCGCTGATGGTCATGGCCGAGGGCTTCTCCAAGCTTGGCGTGCCGGTGTTCCTCGCCGACGTCAAAGGCGATCTTGCCGGGCTCTCGCAGGCCGCCGTCGTCGGCGACAAGCTGAAACCGCGTCTCGACAAGCTCGGCATCGCCAACTTCGCGCCGAGCGCGAATCCGGTGATCTTCTGGGACATCTACGGCAAGCTCGGCCACCCGGTGCGCGCGACCGTCTCCGAGATGGGCCCGACCCTGTTCGCGCGCCTGCTCGAACTCAACGACGTGCAGTCCGGCGTGCTCGAGATCGTGTTCAAGGCCGCCGACGACCACGGCTGGCTGCTGCTCGATCTCAAGGACCTGCGCGCGATGCTCAACTTCGCCGCGGACAAGGAGCACACCAAGGAACTCTCCGCCCAGTACGGTCTGATCAGCCCGACCTCGATCGCCGCGATCCAGCGCGCGCTGCTGCAGCTCGAGAACGCCGGCGGCGATCAGTTCTTCGGCGAACCCGCGCTCGACCTCGCCGACTTCATGCGCCAGGACATGTCCGGCCGCGGCGTGGTCAATATCCTCGCCGCGGATCAGCTCATCTTGAAGCCGATGCTGTATTCGACCTTCCTGCTCTGGCTGCTTTCCGAACTGTTCGAGAAGCTGCCCGAAGTCGGCGATCTCGACGTGCCCAAGCTCGTGTTCTTCTTCGACGAAGCGCACCTGCTCTTCGACGACTGCCCGCCGGCGCTGCAGAAGCGCGTCGAACAGGTCGTGCGCCTGATCCGCTCGAAAGGCGTCGGAGTATACTTTTGCTCACAGAATCCCGACGACGCGCCGGACGTCGTCCTCGGCCAGCTCGGCAACCGCGTGCAGCACGCGCTGCGCGCGTTCACGCCGCGCGATCAGAAAGCGGTCAACGCGGCGGCGCAAACCTTCGCACCGAATCCGGCCGTCGGCGACGTCGCCCAGGCCATCACCCAGCTCGGCGTCGGCGAGGCGCTCGTCTCGACCTTGCAGGAAGGCGGCGTGCCGCTGCCGGTCGAGCGCGCGCTGATCGTGCCGCCGACCTCGCGCATCGGCACCGTCAGCGAGGCCGAACGCGCGACGATCCGTTCGCGTTCGCCGGTCGGCGGCAAGTACGACACGCCGATCGACCGCGAATCGGCCTACGAGATTCTGACCCGGCGCGCCGGCGCTGCGGCGGCCCCGCGGGAGGGCGGCGACGGCGCGGACAAAAACGCCACGCAGCCGGGCGCTGTGGCCGGCTGGGGCAAGGCGATCAGCGACGCCGTGTTCGGCACGGGCCGGCGCCAGGGCATGATCGAGACGATGGCGAAATCGGCGATCCGCAGCGGCGGCAGCCGCCTCGGCACCGCGCTCGTGCGCGGCGTGCTCGGTTCGCTGCTGCGCAAATGATTTGATGCGATACAGGGGGAAAATCCGATGCAAACCGTCGATACGCCGGTCGTCCCATTCTGGAACCGGCTGCGTGCGATCTCGCTTTACGCCCTGCGCGGGGATGCACTCGTCACGCTGATCGTGCTCTCGGCCTGCGCGCTGCTGACCTTGCTGCCAGGCGTGGGCCGTCTCGTCGCCCTGCTGATCACCGTCGCCTTCTACAAGTACGGCTTCGAAGTGCTGCGTGCCACCGCCGACGGACACATGGATCCGCCGCCGGGCGGCTTTCGCGTCGATGAGTCCGCGGGCTGGAGCGCGATCCGGCTGCAGGTCTGCTTCATCCTGCTGACCGTTCTGGCGATCGTGCTGCTCGGACCGATCGCCGGCCTGATCGTCGCGATCGTGCTCGCGTTCGGCTGGCCGGGCGCGATGATGTCGCTGGCGATCGACGGCAGCGTGCTGCACGCGCTCAACCCGGTCACCTGGCTGTCGATCATGGGCCGCCTGGGCTGGCCCTATTTCATCGCCGCCCTGCTCTGCTTCGTCATCTACCTCAGCATGGCCAACGCGCAGTCGCTGTTCGCGCGGTTTGTGCCGTTCGTGGGCGCGATCGTCGTCGCCCAGTTCCTTTCCGGTTACGCCCTGGTGACGACGTTTCACCTGATGGGTTATCTCGTCCACCAATACCAGGACGAACTCGGCTACGTGTCGGATCAGCAGCCGGCGTCGCACCATGCCCTTGCCGCGCCGAACCGCCCGGCCGATCCCGACCGCGACGTGCTCGAGCAAACGGAAACCCTGGTCCGCGACGGCAAGCCCGAGGACGCGGCCAAGCTGCTGGAAGATCACCTGCGCGGGCGCGGCGGCGCGGACGGCGCGCATATGCAATACCGGAAACTGCTGCGCCTCGTCGGCAACAGGGACGGCCTGCTCCAGCATGGCCGCGAGTATCTGTCTTCCCTGTTCGCGCGGGACAAGAGCCAGCTCGCCGTCGACGTCGCCCGCGAATGCGTCGAGCTCGACCCGGCCTTCGCTCCGGACCAGGCCGAGCAGACCACCTGGATCGCGCACAAAGCCGCGCAGGTCGGCCAAAACCAGACTGCGCTGCGTCTGCTTTCGGGCTTCCACAAGCGGCATCCGCAGAGCGCGGACATACCGAAGAACTATCTGCTCGTCGCCACCTTGATGTTCGAGCGCTTCAATCGCGATCAGGACGCGCACGCCCTGCTGACCCAGCTGCAAAAAAAGTATCCCGGCCACGAACTGCAGCCGCGCATCGCCGAGCAGCTCGCCCTGGTCGAACGGATGCTGGGCAAGGCGCCGGCCAAACCGGCGTGACGGCATTCAGGCCTGAAGCAGAAAGCGCGCCTTCGCCGCGTAGCCGCTCTGCGGAAAGCGGTGCAGGATGAATTCGAGCCTGGTGCGCCGCAGCGCCGAGCCCTCCTCGGCGCGCAGCGCGAATACGAACCAGGCCGCGTCGACGCCCGCCGCCGCCGGCGTGCGATCCGCCAGAACGCGCAGCATCGCCTCGGCCGGATCGTCGGCGCCGGCGCGCAGACAGGCCTGGGCGAACCGCAGCGCTTTGTCGACCGGCAGGCCGCGCGCATCGGCGCGCGCGCGCGCATAGTCGGTCCAGACCGAGCCGATGTCGGCGACCGCCTCGCGGCTGCGCGCATCGAACGAGAACACGCGCTCGGCCGCGCGATCGACCGCTATGGCGTCGCCGCCGTAGCGCGCGCAACGGTACAAGGCGATCGCCACGTCCAGCCGCCCCGGCTCCTGCGCGTCGACTTCTTCCAGCAGCGCCCGCGCGCGCACCACTTCCAGGCGGCCCAGGTACTGCATCGCCAGCTCGAAGCGCGATGCGGCCTGTTCGCGCTGTTCGACGCGTTCGTCTTCGGCGAGAAATGCCTCGCGTTCCCAGCCGAGCTTGCGCACGCCGAGCGCGAGCAGCGCGCCGCAGACCATGCCGCCGGCATGCGCATCGAAACCGACGTGCGCCTGGCGATTGCCGAGGAGATTGAAGATCTCCCAGCCGACCCAGACCGGCAGCAGGGCGATCGCCGGAACGCGCACGTAGTCGAAGACGACGAAGAACCAATAGAACACGCGCACCTTGCGCAGCCCCCAGAGCACGCAGTACGCGCCCATCAGGCTCGCGATCGCGCCGGAGGCGCCGAGCGCGCTGCCGTGCTCGCCCCAGCGCACGGCGAGGCTGACCAGTTGCCCGCCGAGACCGCCGGCCAGATAGAGCGCAAGGAACAGCCACGGCCCCAGCGCTCCCTCGACGAGCAGACCGAGCAAGGCGAGGAAGATCATGTTGCCGAACAGATGGCCGAAGCCGCCGTGCAGGAACATCGCGCCGAACATGCGCTCGGGTTCGATGCGCGAGAAACGCAGTTTGAAGCGCTCGGTGTCGCTGTCCGACCAGAGCCGGTCGAACTCGTCGCGCTTCTGCCGCCATTGCGCGTAATCGTCGCGCGTCGGCGCGATGACGCGGCCCGACTCCAGCGCATCGACGAATTCCGCATCCGCCTGCAGCAGCCGCAGCTTGAACTCGGCCGGCGCGACTCGCGCCGCCTCGCGCAGGCGGTCGTCGCGCGCCCGCGCACTCTGCCAGTCGAGAAAAGCGGGAAATTCGATGCGGCCGAGATTCGACGATCGATAGTATTCGAACGCGCGCTCGAACACCGACTCGTCGCGCGATTGCGGACCGAAGAAGACGACGCAATTGATCAGGATCAACGCCGCCGTCATCAACGGAAAGTTCGCCCAGCCCAGACTGCGGTGCAGCGGCACGATGAGCACGCGCCAATCCCCTTGTCGCCCCCGAAGGGCCGCATTCTATTGAGAATTGCCGAATTTGGGGCAACCGATTTTCTGCGGGAAGCAACGGGATCCGAAGACCGGACCACGATGTCTTCGGGTCTTGCTCATCGACCGGCGGGAAGCCACATCGGAGCGAGCATGGAGGGGCGACATCCTCGCCGATGCGAGTATCAACGGAGGCGACGAGAGGCCACGGCGACCGCACACTCGCCCGCCGCAGTCTCGGCGTCGCCCGCGGATTTGCAGTCGCCGCCCCGGTCGTCGGATGATTGCGCCGAATCCGAATCTTGTCCTCCTAAAGCTTTCCGATCCGACTCATGAGCCGCTGGCGCCCGCCCCAAGCCGCATCGACCGCGATCATCACCGCCGAGGGCCAGGCGCGGCTCAAGGCCGAGCTCGACGAACTCTGGCGCGTGCGCCGGCCCGAAGTGGTCAAGGCGCTCGCCGCGGCTGCGGCCGAAGGCGACCGTTCGGAGAACGCCGAATACACCTACCGCAAGAAACAGCTCGGCGAGATCGACCGCCGCGTGCGCTATCTGACCAAGCGCCTGCCCGAACTCAAGGTCGCCGCGGAGAAGCCGGGCGACTGCGGCGCCGTCTACTTCGGCGCCTGGTTCACGATCGAAGACGACGAGGGGCGCACGCAGCGCCTGCGCATCGTCGGCCCCGACGAAACCGACGCGGCGCTCGGCTGGATCAGCGTCGACTCGCCGCTCGCCCGCGCCGTGCTGAAGAAACGCGTCGACGACGAATTCGAAGCGCCGCTGCCGGCGGGCGTCAAGCGCTTCGTCGTGATCGAGGTCAGTTACGAAGCCTGAGTTCGGAAGAGCATTATTTTTTTTGCCACGGATGACACGGATAACACGGATCAAGCAGGAAACTCCGGTTTGTTTCTATCCGTGTCATCCGTGTAATCCGTGGCTAAAAACCGCTCTTCATCCGAGGATCAACGCCGATCGGGCAAATCGAACAGCGCGGGGTAACTGCGTCCGTCCCGGCGTGCGCGAAAACACGGCATCTCCGCATAGAACGTCTCGTCCGCGTTGCCGTCGTGCCAGCCCGGAATGCCGGACAGGGGCAGCGGGCGCAGCTCCAGCGGATCGTTGAGCAGCGCGCCTGCTCGGATCGCATCGGCCAGGCGCGGCGGCATGCGCCTGCACGGCGCGATCGCCAGCGCCTTGCCGACCAGCAACGTGCCCGGCCGCAACGAATGTTCCAGCAGCGCATGGCCGAACACGTCGATGCGGATGCGGCCATCGCGCCACGCCTCCCGCTCGCGCCAGAACAGACCGTGCCAGTCGTGCGCGTCCCACGAATCGAGCAGCGTCGGATCGTCGATCTGCACGATCACGCCGGCCTCGTCGAAGTGAGTCAACGCATACTGCGCGCGCGTTCTCCGCTTCGCGCCGACGACGGCGATCTCCGCCATCTGGCGCGCGTTGAGCGCGGACTTGATCGGGGTATAGCGCAGCCAGACCAGCGCATTGAGCAGGTCGTGCCAGTTCTCGCCGCGCGTGGCGATGCGGCCGCGTTCGGCGATGCGCGCCTCGTAGTGCAGCCCGTCGCGCAGCAGGGCGGGAGTCTGTTCGATGAACTGCGGCAAGTTTTCGTTTGCCGCATTTTCCACTTTTTCCCGCAACGCCTCGATCTGCGCGATCGTCGGCCATGACGGCGCTTGCAGCAGGTCGGCGAATTCGCTCCAGGCGTCGAGGGGCGGCCGTAAAAAAACCGCCGCGTCGACGGATTCGCGAAGTGGAGGGACAAAGCGCATCGGCTCTTGTGTCCGCCGTTCCCGCCGAGGTGGGAACGGCGGTGTCCATGCCGGATCTATTGAACGGCCAGACGGCCGCTCAGATCGTGCTCGTCCGCCGCCTCGACGTGCACCTCGACGAACTGGCCGGGTTTGAGTTTCTGTCCGTCCACGATATGCAGCAGACCGTCGATCTCGGGCGCGTCGGCCGCGGTGCGCGCGACCGCGCCGTCCTTGCCGACCTGATCGACGAGGGCCTGCACGGTCGTGCCGATCTTGCCCTGCAGGCGCGCCGCGCTGATTTCGGCCTGCTTGGCCATGAAGCGTTCGAGGCGCTCCTGCTTGACCTCCTCGGGCACGGCCCCGGGCAGCTCGTTGGCCTTGGCGCCGTCGACCGCGGAATAGGCGAAGGCGCCGACGCGATCGAGCTGCGCGGCATCGAGGAAGTCGAGCAATTCTTCGAACTCCGCTTCGGTCTCGCCGGGGAAGCCGACGATGAAGGTGCTGCGCAGGGTGATTTCGGGACAATCCTTGCGCCAGGCGAGCACGCGCTCCAGGGTCTTCGCGCTCGCCGCGGGCCGCTTCATCAATTTCAGGATGCGCGGGCTGGAATGCTGGAACGGGATATCGAGGTACGGCAGGATCTTCCCTTCCGCCATCAGCGCAATCACCTCGTCGACGTGCGGATACGGATAGACGTAGTGCAGGCGCACCCAGGCGCCCAGGTCGCCGAGCGCCGCGCACATTTCGGTCATGCGCGTGCGCACCTTGCCGTTCTTCCAGTCGCGTTCGGCATATTTGAGGTCGACGCCGTAGGCGCTCGTGTCCTGCGAAATCACGAGCAGTTCGCGCACGCCGCTGCGCACGAGCTTCTCGGCCTCGATCAGCACCTCGTCGACCGGCCGCGAGACGAGGTC
>CBJLOV010000141.1:0-11597 GCA_966424745.1 uncultured bacterium | reverse complement strand
GGGGTCAGAGGGTGAACAACAAGCAACACGCGGGAAAAATCCTGCATCTGCACATTCCCAAGACTGCAGGTACGGCGTTACGGCAGTATTTCAGCGACCAAGTGGGCGAATCCGAGGTTTCTCCTTCAATTTTGGGGCTGCGTCTGAGAGAGGCGCTGACACGCTGGTCGCACATCACCGTGGTCAGCGGACATTTCGTCGCATATCAAGGCGACAGGCTGCCCGCGGATTACCTGTGTATCACAGTGCTTCGCGATCCTCTGGACCGCTTTCTGTCCGAATACTATTTCCTCAAGTACGGCGACCACGGGCGTCCCATCGGCGCGCAGTTGCCGGAGCTCGACCTGGACGGGTACATCGCAAAATTGAGCGATCGCGAAGAATTCTATTTGCCTGCGCAGATCCAGATGCTCTATCCCTACGGTGCCGAATACGACCGCAAGCTCCCGACGGACGAGAAACTTCACGCGGCCAAGCGCGCAATAGATATGCTCGATCTTGTCGGCGTTCAGGACGAATTGGAAGATTTCGAGCATATGATCTCCGCGCAGATGGGCTGGCGGCCGCGCGCCATATCGAAGCTGAACGTGACGCCGCACCGCACCGAAGTGGCCGAACTTGCCCATGAGACAAGCCAACGTCTGCACCGCCTGCTGGAACCCGAAATCGAGCTATACCATCACGCCCGCGAACGCTTCCGCCGCGACAGGCGACGCTATATCGTAGGTGGTATGGAAATTACCCCCGAGAACTTGGATGACGTCATCCATGCCGACGATTCAAATCTCGCAACTCCAAGGAATTTCGGTGATCTGCGATGCGAGATCATTTCCGTAAATACTTACGGTGATACCTCCGGTCCCGGTCGGGTAATGACGGGGGAACGCAACACGATCCATATCCGTTTCGTCGTCCACGAAGAGGTACCGCAGATCAATATCGGCGTGGGTTTCCGCGCCGAAAACGGCAGTCTGATGTACGGCACGAACTCTCAACTTCAGGGAAGAATGTACAAACTGCCGCCCGGCCGATACTCCGCGCAGATCGGGTACTACAACAGGCTCGGAATCGGCCGCTACCACGTCGACGTCAATCTTCTCCGCACGGCCTCGCATCACGACGACTGCTATCACTGGATCGAACGGGCAGTGTATTTCGACGTCCACGACGCATCGCTTTCGATCTTCGAAGGCCGCATTCTGTTGGACACGGAGTTCCATGTGCATACGGATAGCGGGGTGGCAGTCGAATCTGCTGGTGCGGAACCAATCGACGTACGAATGCTTACCTTTGGACACCTTCAGGAGCACCTGCTCGACTTCGCTGGTCATATCGAGCCTCTCGCAAAGATCGAAAGGTTTGCCCATTCGACCGATGTCCTGATCCCAACGCGCATCCACAATACCGGCTCAGAAATTTGGAAGGCCGCCGGCCGCAATCAAGTGACCCTGAGCTATCGCTGGTACAGCGAACAGCGCGAGCTGGTCGTGGCCGACGGTCTGCGCACCTTCTTGCCAGCCGACATGGCACCCGGTGACTCGGCGATCGTGCCGTTCCTAGTCCGTACGCCGGACCAGCCAGGTCGCTGCCTTCTGGTTATTTCCCTGGTGCAGGAAATGATCGCTTGGTTTGCTGATCAGAATCCCGAGTCTGCTTGCGAGTTGTCGATCAACACCGTATAGATATCGGCAGGTGCATCTCGCGCTCCTGGAGCCGTTGCGATCTCTTCTTGTCGCCTCTCTTTATTCGCAATGGACTGCGTGGCGCAGACCGGACGCTATGACATGAACCTTTATTCACCGTTGCAAGGGGCATGAGCCTCGCGACCGCGGCCTCGATAGCCTGTGCCTACCTGCCGCAGCGCCGGCATTACTGGTACATCCGTTGCAAATTGGCCAGCGATCCTCTGTATACCGGGGTCGGCGCCGCCCTTTTCGGGACGAAAGCACCTCTGCTCGATCTCGGCTGCGGCATCGGACTACTGGCGCATACGCTGCGTGCACAGGGATATGCCGGGGGCTATACCGGCGTCGACAATGACATGAAGAAGATTGCAGCGGCACGCGCGGCGGCCGAACGCGCGGGTTTGCCCGCTACGCATTACACCTGCATCGATCTCGCAGGCGAACCCTTCCCACCCCACCACGGCAGTGTTGCTCTGCTCGACCTGCTGCAATATGTGCCGATGCGTGCGGCCATCGAGCTGATCGAGCGCGCGGCACATTGCATCGTGCCGGGCTCGCGCCTCATTATTCGCAGTGGCCTCGACGATAGTGCCACGCATATGCGCTTCACGCGTGCGGTCGATGTATTCGCATACCGCGTCGGCTGGATGAACACCGCGCCCAAGCAATATCCGACGAGAAAAGGGCTCGAAGCCCTGTTGGAACGCTGTGGCCTGCGCACGCAGATCACGCGCCTGAGCGGCCCCCTGCCGTTCAACAACTGGCTGATCGTCGGCGAAAGAGGCTGACCCAGCCAGGTCCGGCGCGAGACTTCGGCGAAACATTTCTTGGTTCTTGCGAATTCGCGTGCAAGAAGCGGAGTTCACGGACGATGACACTGCGGGAAGATACGCCCGATCTTTCCACCGAGTACGCACCATGCATTTCCGTATCCGCGGCCTGCCCGCCGAATCCTTCGCCGAATTGTTCTCCCTGTCCGATGCCGAACTCGGCCCGCGCCTGGCGGTGCGGCGCAACGTCGATGCCGACCATGGCTTCCCCTGTCGGATCAGCCTGACCGACGCGAAAATCGGCGACGAGGTGATCCTGGTCAACTACGAACACCTCGCCGTCGCCACGCCGTACCGATCCCGCCATGCGATCTACGTGCGCGAAGGCGAGGTGCAATTCGATGCCGTCGATACGGTGCCCGACATGCTGCGCAGGCGCCTGCTCTCGCTGCGCGGCTTCGACGCCGACGGCATGATGACCTCGGCCGACGTCGTCGAAGGCCGCGAGCTCGAGGCAGCCGTCGAACGCCAGCTCGCCGATCCGCGTACGCGGTACCTGCATGCGCACATCGCACGGCCCGGGTGCTACGCCGCGCATATCGAACGCGCCTGAAGACCCGCCCGGCCGATTCTGCGCGGCGCTCGCGTAAGTCCGCTATGCTTGGCCCGGATTTCCGATCGGGCAAGTCAGTCGATGGATGCAGCGCAATGGCGCGCGGAGTGGCTAAATTGGAGCGGCAACGTGCTGCGCTGGCGCGTCGCCGGCGATCTGGCCGGGCTGCCGGCGACCGAGTTGACGCTCGACGGAATCGTCTTTGCGCGCTTTCCGGCAAGCGCTGCGGGCGACAGCGATTTCGAATTCGAGTTTCCGTACTCGCCGAGCGGGCACGAAGAACTGCGTTTCGGTGTCGCGGTGTCGGCGGCCGAACCGCGGCTTGATCTCCTTCCCGCCTGGGACGTCCGCCTCGGCGCGGCAGCGACGCCGCCCGCACGGTCTTCACCCGCACCTGCGCGGCGTCTGGCCTTTCTCGCCGACACGCCGCACCTGCCGTCTGCGCCGCTCCCCGAACTGCCGTCGGTCAGCATCGTCGTACCGATTTACAATTCGCCGCAAAGCGTACAGAACTGCATCGATTCGGTGCTGCGGTTCTCGCCGCAGGCGCGGCTGATCCTGGTCGACGATGCGAGTACGGACGAGCGTATCGGACCGATCCTCGAAGCCGCCGCCAAACACAAACAGGTCCACGTCCATCGCAACGAGCGCAACCGCGGCTATACCGGCAGCGTCAACGTCGGCATGCGCCTCGCCGGCGGCGACGACGTGGTGTTGCTGAACAGCGACACCGTCGTCGGCCCGCGCTGGCTGTCGGCGTTGAAAATCGCCGCGTATACGGCGAACGACGTCGGCACGGTCACCGCCGTATCCGACAACGCCGGCGCGTTCAGCGTGCCCGAGCTCGAACAGCACTGCCCGGTACCCGCACGATGGACGCTCGCCCAGGCACAGCGCGCCGTGCTGCAACAGGCCGGGCTGCGCTATCCGCAGCTGCCGACCGGCAATGGTTTCTGCATGTACGTCAAGCGCGTGCTGATCGCGCGCATCGGGCCGATGGACGAGGCCGCGTTTCCTCAAGGGTATGGCGAGGAGAACGATTTCTGCCAGCGCGGTGAACGCGCCGGCTACCGCAACCTGATCGCCGGCAACGTGCTCGTCCATCACGAGCGCAGCGCCAGCTTCGGCGACGCCCGCCGCGCCGCCCTCGGCGCGCAGGGCATGGCCGTGCTGCGCGAACGCTACCCCGACTACGAGCGTGCCGTCGGCGCGACGCTATGGAGTTTCGATCGACGCGTGGTCGACTATCGCGTGCGCCGCGTCTACGCCGCCAGCGACGCGACCTACGCCGCGCAGCCGCCAAAGCCACGCCTGCTGCTCGCGGCCGATCCGCAGGACGCAGGGACCGCGCGCCTGCTCGCCACACTCTCGCGCAATCAAGAATGCTTTCTGCTGCGCAACGACGGCGACCGGGTCAGCCTCTATCGGCTCGACGGCGCGTCTTTTCACGCCGAAGACAGCGTCGCGCTGGGCCGGGACGCGGCGGCGCTGCGGCGCGTCGAAGCGCAACTGCGCAAATGGCTGGTCGAATACGCGATCGAATCGGTGCACGCGCGCGGCAGCGCGGCGAGCGATCGCTGGCTGGCGACGCTCGCCGCCGAATTCGAAATTCCGACTTTGTAACCTTGCCGGCAATGCCGGAGCGGCGGGGCCGCGCGACTACTTGATGACGCCGGGCAGGAATGACTGCCAGCGCAGGCCACGCTTGTGCGTAGAGGAAGACGCGCCGATGCCGTCGCCGAGATTATTGCCCGCGTCGTCGCTGGACACCGCAGCGCCCGCGGTGACGGTCGGCTGCGCCGCGGCGACTTCGGGTTTCGGCGCAGGAGCCGGCACGGCATTTGGCGCGGCAGCGGACTGCGGCTGCACGGTCGCTGCGGCAACGGTGCGCTGTTTGGTTGTGCCGATGCCGTCGGCGCTGCAGCACAAGGCGGTGCTCGAATAGAAACCGGCGGCGAGAAAAGCCAGCAAGGCGGCGAGAACGACGTAGCGTCTGGGCATGGTGTTCACCGGGTTGGGACTTGCGGGGGTACGGGATGGTCGCATGCCGGCAAGGGCAGCGCCAGTGTCTTGCTCGAATCGAAAAGCAGCAATCGTGCCAGCCGAAAAATCCGTTTTCGATCAAAGGAAAGAATCTAGACCGACCGTCTGTCCGCGTGTCCGCTGCGGACACGCGGACAGATTCGATCTCCTTGGCACGTTCATCAGATGCGGCACGCGCGGAAACGGTTGCGCGGTCCGGCTCCTCGTTGCAATGCACTATCATCGCGCGATGGCCATCGAACCCTCCGCCCTGCTCGCCGCACTGTCCGCCGACCATGCGGTGTCGGGGGCCGAACTTGCGCGGCGACTCAATGTGACGCGCGCCGCAGTCTGGAAGCAGATCGAGCACTTGCGCGAACTCGGCGCGCCGATCGAGGGCGCCGCGGGCAGCGGCTACCGACTCGCTTGGCCGGTGGAGCTGCTCGACCCGGAGCGCATCCGCGGCGAACTCGACGCGGCGACGCGCAAACGGGTGCAGAGGCTCGCCGTGCACTGGCGAATCGATTCGACCAACACCGAACTGCAACGGCACGCGGCGGCCGCCTCCGGCATCGAAATCTGCCTTGCCGAAACGCAAAGCGCAGGTCGCGGCCGGCGCGGCCGCACTTGGCAATCCCCCCTGGGCGGCAACCTCTACTTCTCTCTATTGCGCCGTTTCGACGCGGGCATGGCCGCATTGTCGGGGCTGAGCCTCGTCGTCGGCATCGCCGTCGTCGAAGCGCTCGCCGATTGCGGCGTCGCCCAAGCCGGGCTGAAGTGGCCGAACGACGTACTTGCCGAGGGGCGCAAGCTCGCCGGCATCCTCGTCGAACTCGGCGGCGAATTTCTCGGCCCCTGTCATGCGGTGATCGGCATCGGCATCAACCTGCGCCTGCCCGCCGAAACGCGTGCACTCATCGACCAACCGGCGATCGACGTCGCCAGCCTGCAGAACGACACGATCCCGTCGCGCAACCGGCTCGCGGCACGGCTGATCGCGCGCCTCGTAGCCGCACTCGAGCGCTTCGAGGCGGGCGGCTTCGCCGCCTTCGCCGACGACTACGCGCGCAGCGACCTGCTGCGCGGGCACAACGTGCGCGTGCTCGCCGCGGGCGCGTCGCACGAAGGCATCGCCGCCGGCGTCGACGAGCGCGGCGCGCTGATCGTACGCCACGGCAGATCGTCCACACATTACGACAGCGCGGAAATTTCCGTGCGTGCCGCATGAAAACCTGAAGCTCGCGAAAACGAATGAAACTACTGATCGATCTGGGCAACTCGCGCCTGAAATGGGCCCGATGGGACGGCGCGCAACTGCATCGCGGCGCGACGCTCACCCATGCACGCGCGACCGAAGGCGAATCCGCCGATGGTGCGCCCGTCGAGGCGGATTTTTCCTCCTTGTGGAAAGACGTACCCGCGGTCAACGCCATCTGGGTCGCCTCGGTCGCATCGACCGCGCTGGAGCAGGCGCTGACCCAATCCCTGAACGAGCATTTCGCCGTCTCCGTCCGCTACGCGCGCAGCCCGGCCGCGGCCTGCGGGGTGCGCAATGCCTATTCGGCGCCGGCACGGCTCGGCATCGACCGCTTCCTCGGCCTCGTTGCCGCGCATCGCGATTGCGCCGGCCCGGCCGTGATCGCCGGCTGCGGCACCGCACTCGCACTCGATGCGGTCGGCGCGGACGGCAGACATCTTGGCGGACTGATCGCACCCGCGCCGCCGCTCATGCGCCAGGCCTTGCTCGAACGCACCGCGCGTCTCGGCGAACTCAACGCCGCGCCGATCACCGATTTCGCCGACACCACCTCGGCCGCCGTCGAATCGGGCACCTGGCTGGCCGCGGTCGCGCTGGTCGAACGCTTCGCGCGGCGCACGCAGGCGGCGTTCGGCATGGCGCCGGCATTGATTCTTTCCGGCGGAGGCGCCAAACGGCTTGCCCCATTGCTCGAACTGGAGCACCGCGTCGACCCCGATCTGGTCCTGCGCGGGCTTGCCCAATTCGCCGACGCCGACGGCAAGTGACGGGCGGCTGCTAGAATCCGCGCATCGAACCGCTGCCCTCGCCGCGGAATTTTTTACGCAAGGATGTTCGTCCGCGTTCTTTTCCTGCTCCTGCTCGCGCTCAACATCGGCACTGCGTGTTGGCTGTACCTGGCGCCGCGCGCCCACGTCGCCGAAGCGCCGACCGCCGATGCGGGCGTAACCAAGCTGATATTGCTCAGCGAAACCGACCGCAGCGCAGCCGCCGAACCACCGACGGTGCCGGCGCCGCGCGCGGTCGATCCGAAGAAGGAAACCTGTCTCTCGATCGGCGCGTTCGCCACCCAGGCCGACATGCGCGCGGCGGTGAAGGCGCTGACGCCGCTCGTCGCCCGCGTCCAATTCCGCGAGACCCGGGTCACCGAAGTTCGCGGCTACTGGGTCTATCTGCCGGCACCGGGCAACCGCGAACGGGCGCTCGACATGGCGCGCCAGCTTTCGAGCAAGGGTATCAGCGACTACTACGTCGTCACCGCGGGCGAGCAGCCGAACGCGATTTCGCTCGGCCTGTTCCGCGAGCCGGCGAATGCGGAGAAGCGCCTCAACGAGATCCGCGCGCTCGGCTTCAAGCCGGAGATGATCCAGCGCAGCGACGAAGTGCCGATCTACTGGGTCGACTACGCACAGGCCAGCGACACTCCGCTCGACTGGCGCCCCCATGTGCCCGCACGCAGCGAACTGCACGCCCAGCCGATCGATTGTTTTTGATCCTGCGGATTCGTGCGAAAATGCGCGGCAGCCGGGCGGCGCGCCGCGTCGGTTGGGCCCAGGCCGAGTCCCTACATCGTTGCCGCTTTAGCTCAGTTGGTAGAGCAACCGCCTTGTAAGCGGTAGGTCATCTGTTCGAGTCAGATAAGCGGCACCACCAATACATCTCGCCCGGGCAACGCCCGGGCGGCGTTTTATCTCTTCACCGGATTAAGCGGAGCCCGTAGTGCGTGGTACTGCGGCTGTTGTTGAGAAAAAGGACTGGTGTAGACGGTGACGTTCCCACTTCCCAGATTCCCCACGAACAAGTTGCCGCTTGCGTCCAAAGCCACCGCCTCGGGGATGTTGACGCCATTCGTGATCTCGAACGCCGGTGTGCTCGCCGCCGTGAGGGGAAGGTTGTAAACCCCGCCCCCTCCTGCCGGCAAGATCGTACTCGGCGAACTGCCCGCCACAGCGACGAAAAGCTGCGAGCCGGAAATGGCGATCTTGCGAAAGAAAAGGCCGGTCATCGTCGGCGTAACGATCGGGGTGCCCGAATACGGCGGTGCGTAGACATAGATCTTGTTCGAATCGACCACGTAAAGATTCATCGCACCGTCCAACGTGACTCCGTAGATTCCGGTGGCGCCCGGCGGCGACAGCGTCTGCGCCGGAACAGACGCGTTCGTGAACGGAGCATTGAATCGAACGACGCTCGTCAGGCTCGCCACCCAGGCGTCTCCCGTCGGCGTGAGCGCAAACTGGTAGTTGAAGGAATTATGGACCGTTGCTCCCGGCGTACTCGCACCTGAAAGCGGCGCCGGGAAATAAACGAACTGGCTGCCCAATTGCCCGGCGAGAAGATTGCCCGAAGAGTCGACGCCGACGCTGATGATCTGGTCTTTGGGAATGGCGAATACGGGCGTGGACGATGCCGTGATCGGCAGAGCGTAAGCATTGATCGTCCCCGGCGCTCCATCGTTGCCGACGAAGAGAGTCTGCGCTGCGTCGGCTTGCCTCGCGGCAAGCGAAATCAGAGCGATGAGAAATAGCACGGCGATCTTGAGCCGATCGCGACTGACCTGCAGATGCATCGCACTCCTCCTGAGATGGTAAGGAATGGAAAGCTGCGAGACCTTCGGTCAAAGGCGCTTTCTCAGCCGATCATGGCGCTGACGTCCGACCGATCGTCCGCGGCAACCGACGCGCGAATAAAAGCATGCTGTAGCTCGACCCCAGGCAGCCAACGATACGGCAATCGACCTGCGAGCTTGACTAATATCCATACGTAATTCGGCGGAAAACGAGCTCATCCGTCACGGTTTGCGAAGATAATCCTTCGATCGCCCGCTCTGTTCGGCCGGCGGATTCGCGATCTTGGCAACGCGCCTGCCCGCACGCACCGCGGCCGTCGACGAATACGGCGATTCCCCTGGCCTTGAAAGCTGGCCCGAGAGGCACATATCTCCTGCGCTCGGCGGGGCGTTTACATCCGGTCTGCTTCGCCGCTAAACTTGGCACTCAGCACGCCGGAGTGCTAACAATCCGGACAAATTCCCAGTTTTTCAATCAGTTGAGGATACGCTTATGAAGCTTCGTCCATTGCATGATCGCGTGATCATCAAGCGCCTGGAGGCCGAAACCAAGTCGGCCGGCGGCATCGTCATTCCCGACACCGCAACCGAAAAGCCGGTCCGCGGTGAAGTGCTCGCCGTCGGCGCGGGCAAGATTCTGGACGACGGCAAAGTGCGCGCTCTCGCGGTCAAGGTCGGCGACAAGGTGCTGTTCGGCAAGTACTCGGGCACCGAGGTCAAGGTCGACGGCGAAGAGCTGCTCGTGATGCGCGAAGAAGACCTCGTTGCGGTGATCGAAGGCTGAAATGCGTGAGCGGCCAAGAAGTGAGCGGTGAACGGCTAGAGCCTAAGACCCTCACGCTCTTGCTTCCTCCGCTCCCTGCTACCCGCTATCCGCTCGCCGACATCTTGCCGAATTCACACAAATATTGAGGAACTACCCATGGCAGCCAAAGAAATCCGCTTTTCCGAAGACGCGCGCGCACGCATCCTGCGCGGCGTGAACACCCTGGCCAACGCGGTCAAGGCCACCCTCGGCCCGAAGGGCCGCAACGTCGTGCTCGAAAAGAGCTTCGGCGCGCCGACGATCACCAAGGACGGCGTCTCCGTCGCCAAGGAGATCGAACTGGCCGACAAGTTCGAGAACATGGGCGCGCAGATGGTCAAGGAAGTCGCTTCCAAGACCTCCGACGTCGCCGGTGACGGCACCACCACCGCAACCGTTCTCGCCCAGGCGCTGATCCGCGAAGGCCTCAAGGCCGTCGCCGCCGGCATGAACCCGATGGACCTCAAGCGCGGCATCGACAAGGCCGTGCAGGGCGCCGTCGCAGAGCTGAAGAACCTGTCCAAGCCGTCGGCCGACAACAAGTCGATCGCCCAGGTCGGCACGATCTCCGCGAACGGCGACACCGCCATCGGCGACATCATCGCCGAAGCGATGAACAAGGTCGGTAAGGAAGGCGTGATCACGGTCGAAGAAGGTTCGGGCCTCGAGAACGAACTCGACGTCGTCGAAGGCATGCAGTTCGACCGCGGCTATCTGTCGCCGTACTTCATCAACAACCAGCAGAGCCAGCAGGTCGAGCTGGAAGATCCGTACATCCTCCTGCACGACAAGAAGATTTCGAACGTGCGCGAACTGCTGCCGGTGCTCGAAGGCGTGGCCAAGGCCGGCAAGCCGCTCGTCATCGTCGCCGAGGAAGTCGAAGGCGAAGCGCTGGCGACCCTCGTCGTCAACACGATCCGCGGCATCGTCAAGGTGGCGGCCGTGAAGGCGCCGGGCTTCGGCGACCGCCGCAAGGCGATGCTCGAAGACATGGCCATCCTCACCGGCGGCCAGGTCATCAGCGAAGAAGTCGGCCTCTCGCTCGAGAAGGCGACGATCAAGGATCTCGGCCGCGCGAAGAAGGTCGTCATCTCCAAGGAGAACTCGACGATCATCGACGGCGCCGGCGACGCCAAGAACATCGAATCGCGCATCGCCCAGATCAAGGCGCAGATCGAAGAGACCTCGTCCGACTACGACCGCGAGAAGCTGCAGGAGCGCGTGGCCAAGCTCGCCGGCGGCGTGGCGGTGATCAAGGTCGGCGCCGCGACCGAAGTCGAAATGAAGGAAAAGAAGGCGCGCGTCGAAGACGCTCTGCACGCCACGCGTGCGGCGGTCGAAGAAGGCGTGGTCCCGGGCGGCGGCGTTGCCCTGGTGCGCGCGCTCGAAGCGATCAAGAAGCTCAAGGGCGACAACGAAGACCAGAACCACGGCATCATCATCGCCAAGCGTTCGATGGAAGCGCCGCTGCGCGAGATCGTCACCAACGCCGGCGAAGAAGCGTCCGTGATCCTCAACAAGGTCGCCGCGGGCAAGGGCAACTACGGCTACAACGCCGCGACCGGTGAGTACGGCGACATGGTCGAGTTCGGCATCCTCGATCCGACCAAGGTCACCCGCACCGCGCTGCAGAACGCCGCGTCGATCGCCGGCCTCGTCATCACGACGGAAGCCATGGTCGCCGAAGCGCCGAAGAAGGAAGAAGCTCACAGCCACGGCCCGGCCGGCGGCATGGGCGGCATGGGCGGCGGGATGGATTTCTAAGAGCCCCTTCGCCACGAAGACAAAAGAGCCCCGCTTCGGCGGGGCTTTTTTTTTCGACCTCTCCATCGGTATTCAATGCCTCGCACCACGCGGGGCGGCAGATCATGGATG
>CBJLOV010000140.1:0-11746 GCA_966424745.1 uncultured bacterium | reverse complement strand
GGCGAGATGCGGCCGGCGAGGATCTCCGCCTCGTCGCGCGCCTGCACGCGGTCGATGAAGGCGCGGTCGCGCTCCGATTCCGCGTCGAAGTGCGGGCCGAAGCTGCGGTCGATGAACGGATCGATCACGTTCGAATAGGCGAAGAAAAACTCGAAGTCGAAGCGGTCGACCAAGAGCGGCAGGATATCCTGCGCACGCACGCCTTCGAAGCTTTCGCGCGAGCAGTCCCAGTCGCGGAAGGTTTTCTCGCGGCGCTTGAGCTGCAGGTTGTAGCGGTAGTCCAGCGGCAGCTCGCGCCAGAATTCGCGCACGATGGCGAGCGCTTCGGGCCAGCGCTGGTGGCCGTTGCGGCCGATCATGTCCGAGGCGGCGAAGACGCCGTGGTCGGTCAGCGTCCGGCCGATCGCGTCGAACAAGCCTTCGAGGTTGACGACGTGATGCAGGCTCTGGTTCGCCAGCACCGCATCGTATTTCCGCTGCGGCTGCCAGCGGTTGAAGTCGCCGGCGATCGGCAACACCTGCGCTTCGACGCCGGCGGCGCGCGCCAGGGCGGCGCCGCGCTCGCGCATCGCCGGGTTGAGTTCGAGGCATTCGAGGGTGAAATCGTCGATGCCGCGCGTCCGCAGCGCCTGCGCGATGCGCACCTCGGTGTCGCAGTTGCCCGCGCCGAGGCTGATGAAGCGCGCCGGCATCGCCACGGCCGCGCGCGCCGCGCGTTCGAGGCAGTCGATGAAGAACTCGTCGGGATTGGAAAATCCGAAGTTCTCCAGCTTCGGACGCAGATAGGTATTCGTCCAGTAATGCGCAATCGCGGGCAGGTCGTGGACTTCGGCCTGGGTCTCGAATATCGCGGTCTCGTTTTCGACGTGTGCACGGTACGCTGCGTCATCGATCCGACGCGCGGCGGATCGCGGTGCCAGCGCGTGCCAAATTTCGCGCAAGGGCTCCTGCAACGCCGGCGGCAGACGCCGTGCCAGGGGCACGACGTGGCGGCGCAGAAAGGGACGGATCATGGCCGAGCCGCCGCCGGAACCTCAGCCGCGGCGCAGGCGCTGCAGCGCGATCCGGGCAACGTGGCGCAGGCGGCCGAGCCGGCCGCCGTACAGCGCCGCCTGCGCCTGCTCGAACTGCGCGGTCATCGCGGTCAGATCGCGATAGAGGCGTTGGTTGTGCTGGTCGCGGCGCTCGATCAGCAAGTGCAGCTCGTCGATATCGGCCTGGTCGAGCGTATGGCCCGCGGCGAAGCGTGCGGGCAGGGGCGCGTCGACGTAGATCGTCGAGTGCGTGCCCGCCGTTTCCTCGATCGGGCGTTCCCTGGTGTAGAAATACAGCGCCACCGACTTGCGCGTGAGCGCCTGCTTGTGCGCGGGCAGGGCGATGCGCGGAAAGCCGTGCCAGCTCGTTTCCGTCGTTTCGAAGATCACCGCGCGGTTGAACTTGGGCGTGATCGCGATGATACGGTCGTCGGCGCTGCGCGGATCGCTGTGCAGTTGCAGCGATCCGCCCCATTCGTCGCGCCATTCCTGATTGAGATAGACGATCAGGTTGAGGCGGCGATGCCAGCGCTGCACCGGATGGCGGTTGAAGTCCACGTGCGCGTCGAGATCCTGGCCCTGGCGGTTTTCGTGCGTGCCGCCGCCGAAATACCAGGGGTCGTAGAGCAGATCGTCGATGCCGGTGATGCGCCCGATCAGGTCGAGAAACCCGCGCGATTGCACGAGGTCGTCGAGTGCGGCGTAGGCGGGGCCGAGTCCGCGGATTTTCTCCACGGTCGACTTGTTGCCGAGTTCGCCCGCTTCGTTGCGTGCGTTGCCGCGTTCGAACGGCGGAAACTGGTCGAGCATCTGCGCAGCGTAGTCCACGGCGAAAAAATCGTCGATGACGATGTGGCGGAACGGATCGCGCGGGCGGAAGCGCGCGGCGAGTTCGTCCTGTGCGGCGAGGATGGCCGGGTTGATCGGGCTCGACATGGAGGAGAGCGGCGGGAATCCAGGGCCGCAATGATGACACAGGGCCGCCGCGCGGAATCAATCCGTCCGGCTCAGCCCGTGCGCATCTGCCCGAGGACGCGCTCGATGCCGGCGCGCGACTGGGCGCGCAGCAGGCTTTTCGCCGCTGTGCGTAGCGTCCGGTGGTCGCTGTGCGCGATCGCGTGGCGCACTTCGAGCAGCGAGGACGGGTGCATCGAGAAATCGGTAAGGCCGAGCGCGAGCAGCATCGCGGTGTAGCGCGTGTCGCCGGCCATCTCGCCGCACAGCGCCGCCGGTTTCTTCGCGCGCTGGGCGGTGGCGATGACCTGCGCGAGCAGCTTGAGCATGGCCGGATGCAGCGGATCGTGCAGCGTTCCGAGCGCGTCGTTGCCGCGATCGGCGGCGAGGATGTACTGGGTCAGGTCGTTCGTGCCGATCGAGACGAAATCGAGGTGCCGGATCAGCGAGGACAATGCGATCGCCGCAGCCGGCACCTCGATCATCGCGCCGAACTCGTAGTGGTCGGCGATCTCGTGGCCCTCGCCGCGCAGTTCGCGCGCGCACTGCGCGGCCAGCGCGCGCGCGGCGACGACTTCCTCGGCCGTCGTCACCATCGGCAGAAGGATGCGCACCGGGCCGTAGCGGCTCGCGCGCAGGATCGCGCGCAGCTGGGTGGCGAACAGGTGCGGGCGGCGCATCGACAAGCGCACGCCGCGCACGCCGAGCGCAGGGTTGTCCTCGTCGCTCAGGGCGATGCCGGAGCTGTCGGCCTTGTCGGCGCCGAGATCGAGCGTGCGGATCGTCACCGGCAGGCCGCCCATGCCGAGGACGAGTTCGCGGTAGGCGTCGAACTGTTCTTCCTCGCCGGGCGCGTCGCCGCGCTGCAGGAACAGGAACTCGGTGCGGTAGAGGCCGACGCCGCTGACGCCGAAGGCATGCGCCTGGGCGATGTCGGCCGGCTGTTCCGCGTTCGCATAGAGGCGGATTTCCACTTCGTCGCGGGTCAGCGTGCGTGCGCCGCGCAGACGCGAAAGCTCGTCCGCGCTGCGCATCTGTTCGCGCTGATAACTGCGGTAGACGGCGAGGTCCTGCGCGGTGGGATGGACGACGACTTCGCCGCGGCGGCCGTCGACGAGGATCAGGTCGTCGTCCGAAATCTCCTTCAGGGCGTCGTGCACGCCGACCAGCATCGGCATGCGCATCGAGCGCGCGAGGATGGCGCTGTGCGAAAGCGGGCTGCCGCCGGTCGTGACGAGGCCGAGCACGCCGGTTTCGCGCATCTGCGCAAGCTCCGCCGGCGCCACGGTGTCGCTGACCAGGATCGTGCCGACGCGCGCGGCGATCTGGCGCTCCGCCGGGGTCTTGTCGCGGGTCAGCTCGCCCTGCACGCGGCCGATGACGTGATCGACGTCCTCGCGCCGGCTGCGCAGGTAGGGATCGTCGATCGCGTCGAAGGCGGCGACCAGGCGGTCGCGCTGCACTTTGAGGGCCGCGCTGGCGCGCAGGCGGCCCTTGCGGATCAGATCGTAGAGTCCGTCGACGAGCTCGGGGTCGTCGAGGATCATGCTGTGCGCATCGATGAACTCGCCGACTTCGTGCGAGAGCGCGCCGTGCAGTTTGTCGCGCAGCGCGGCGAGTTCGGAGCGCGCCGCGGCCAGCGCCGAGGCGAGGCGCGCGACTTCGGTTTCGACTTCCTCCGCCGGCAGCGGCCGCTCGTCGACGCTGATCTGGCTCGGCTGGACCAGGCGCGCGCGGCCGAGCGCCATGCCGCGCGCGGCGGCGGTACCGCTGAGGACCAGGCGCCCGCTCACGTGCGCCCCGCTTCTTTTGGATACGCCCGTCGCGCGCGCAGCGCGCGACTCCGGCCGTTCCTCTCGCCCCCGGGCGCGGCTTGCGGGCGAGAGCTAAGAGCGAGGGGGGCCTTTGATTTCCGCTCCGGCGCAGCGAATCGACCCGGCGATAAGCGCCCCCGCATGCAACCCTCTCCTCCAAAGGCAGAGCCGGGGGAGAGGGCTTCGACTTTTGCCGTCCGCCTCACTCACGCCCCCTCGTCGAACTTGCGCTGGAACAGATCGACCATCGCGCTCATCGCCGCGTCCTCGTCGGCGCCGTCGGTGCGCAAGATGATCGGATTGCCGACCCCGGCGGCGAGCATCATCACGCCCATGATGCTCTTCGCGTTGACCTCGCGGCCGCGGAAAATGAGGAACGCGTTGCTCTTGAAGCCTTGCAACAGCTGGACGAGCTTGGCCGACGCGCGGGCGTGCAGGCCGAGCTTGTTGGTGATGGTGATTTCGCGTTCGAGCATCCTTGGTCCTAGTCGATCTTGATCCCCGCGCGCCCGCCCTGCTCGGCGGTCTGGGCCAGCTCGGCGAGCGACTGCTCGGGGTAATTTAGCACGCGCAGCAGCATCGGCAGATTGAGGCCGGAGACGCGCTTGGTCGCCACTCCGGTCGGCGCGATGCGGTCGAGCACGTTGCTCGGGGTCGCGCCGAACACGTCGGTGAGGACGAGCACGCCGGCGCCCGTATCGAGCGCGCGGATGCGCGAGGCGGTCGCCTCCATCGCGAAATCGATGTCGGCGCCGGGCGGAATCGCGAGCGCGTCGACCTTGAGGCTGACGCGGCCGAGCAGGTGGCGCGAAGTCTCGATCAGCGCATCGCCCATGCTTTCGTGGGTGAGCAGGAGGATGCCGACCGCCTTCATTCGAGTTCCCGGTGGAAGGTGAGCACCTGCTCGCGCGTCTTGCGGAAATGCTCGGCGAGCTTTTCGGCGAGGTAGACCGAGCGGTGGCGGCCGCCGGTGCAGCCGATGCAGATCGTCACGTAGGAACGATTGTCCGCTTCGAAGCGCGGCAGCCAGGTGTCGAGGAAGGCGGAGATCTCGCTCAGGTACTGCACGACTTCGGGCTTCGCCTCGAGCCATTCGCGCACCGCCGCGTCGCGGCCGGACAGCGGGCGCACGCGCGCGTCCCAATGCGGGTTCGGCAGGCAGCGTGCGTCGAAGACGAAATCCGCGTCCGCCGGCACGCCGCGCTTGTAGGCGAACGATTCGAACAGCAGGGACAACTCGCCGCCGACCATGCCGAGCTCGGTCGCCATCAAACGCCGCAGCTGGTGGATGTTGAGTTCGCTGGTGTCGATGACGCGGTTGGCGATGCCGGAAACGGGCTTGAGGCGCTTGCGCTCGAGTGCAATCGCATCGCTCAGGGTTAGCCCGTCGCCGGTGAGCGGATGGCGGCGGCGCGTATCCGAATAGCGCTTGAACAGCACATCGTCGCGCGCGTCGAGGAAGATCAGCTCGTATTCGATCCCCGCCTTGGCGAGTTCGGCGAGGATGGACGGCACGCGCTGCAGGTCTTCGCTGCGGTTGCGCACGTCGATGCCGACGGCCAGGCGCGGATGCAGATTCTGACTGCCGATCGTCGCGGCGGCGACGAAGGCCGGCATCAGCGCGGCGGGCAGGTTGTCGACGCAGTAATAGTCGAGATCCTCGAGCGCGCGCAGGGCGATCGTCTTGCCCGCGCCCGACATGCCGCTGATCACGACCAGGCGAGTCGTGTTGCTGTGTGATTTTTCGCCGCTGGTCATGGTAATGGTTGGATGCGGTGCGAGGATTGAAGAGCCTCTTCTTGACGCGGATAAGAGCGGATTGGCGCGGATAAGAACGGATTCGAAGCAGTTGGAAGATGCTCATCCGCTCCCATCGGCGTTTTGTCCGATTCTATTCGCGCTAAAAATGTCTTGCGGCAATCCGTTACCACGGTGACTGCCTGAGCATCTGGTGCGCCTGCCGGTCGAGGAAGGTCTGTGCGGGATCGATGCCCTTGGTCTTGAGCATGTGATTGCGCACGGCCGCTTCCACGAGCACGGCAAGGTTGCGGCCGGCGGCGACCGGGATCGTGGTCTGCGGCACGTTGGTGTCGAGAATTTCGCGGTAGCTGTTGTCGCCGTAGATGCGTTCGAGTCCGGTGTCGTCGCTGTCGATGCGCTTCGACGTCGCAAGGTGAATGATCAGGCGCAGGTATTTCGAAGGTTTGACCGCGGTCTGGCCGAACATCTCGCGCACGTTGAGGATGCCGAGGCCGCGAACTTCGAGCAGGTCCTGCAGAATCTCGGGGCACGATCCGTCGATCACGTCGGGCGCGATCTGGGTGAATTCCGGCGCGTCGTCGGCGACGAGGCGATGGCCGCGCGTGATCAGCTCGAGCGCGAGTTCGCTTTTGCCCGAACCCGACTCGCCGGTGATCAGCACGCCGATCGAATAGACCTCCATGAGCACGCCATGCAAGGTCACGCGGCGCGCGAGCAGGCGCGCCAGGTGGTACTGCAGATACGTCAGCAGCTCGTGCCCGCGCTTCGGGCTCAGCCAGATCGGCGTATTGCTCTCGTTCGCCGCGGTGAGCACGTCGCCGGGCACGGTCTGGTCCTTGGTCACGATCAGCGCCGTCGGCTGGAAGGCGATGATGCGCTCGACCGCCTCCCAGCGCTCGCGCGTGTCGAGGCCGTTGAGCCAGTTCAACTCCTCGGTGCCGATGATCTGGATCTTGTTCGGATAGATGATGTTGAGATAGCCGGCCAGCGAAGGCCGTCGCGCCTGCTTCTCCGCCGGCGCGATCGCTCGCCGCTCGCCGGCCTCGCCGGCAACCCAGCGCAGGGATAGGCGTTCGGAAACCTTGTCGAACAGTTCGCGGGCGGTGAGGCGTTCCATGAGGCGGGAAGTTTCGAAGCCGGCTGCATTTTGCCAGTTTCGCCGGGGGAGGTGTGCTTACGCCCTGGTTTTGTTTTTGCCCGTCGTTTCCGTGAAGGCGGCAATCCTATCCTTGCTTTGGGACTCGTCATTCCCGCGAAGGCGGGGCTTTCAACGGCCGCAGGGTTGGTCATCCAGTTCCTTGCCCTTGATTCTGCTCCGACCGCGTCTGCGCGGTATTCTGCGCGCGTCCGGCGCGCGGATCACTTTTTCTTCTGCAGCGAAAAAAAGGTAACCAAAAAGCCCTGGTAGGGCGGGATGCGCTTCGCTTCTCCCGCCCTACAGAGGGGAGGGGAAGCTCTTGCTCGCAAAGACATTGGATGACCGGTGCTCCGGCTGTTGAAAGCCTCGCCAAGAGCACGGGAATGACGAGCGTGAGCACGGCGTGAATTCGCCGGACGGCAAACTGCGGTTGTCACGATTTGACGACAGGAAACCGAGGGCGCGGCACCGTGCGACTCCCCGCGCACTGCAGCCGGCCGGCGGATCAATCGACAAACGTGAATTGGAAGTCGCGCATCCCTGCGCGACGAAGAACTTCCGCCGGAAGTCAGCTGGCGTAGCGCGCCTCGCGAACGACCTCGCGGTGGTGGTTCTTGAGCTTTTCCTTGTGCTTCTTCACCTGCCGGTCGAGTTTGTCGGCGAGGCCGTCGATCGCGGCATAGAGGTCGGCACCGGTGGCATCGGCGTGGATGGTTTTGTTCACGGCGCAATGCACGGTGGCTTCGGCCTTGTGAAAGAGTTTTTCGATGGAGAGGACCACGGTGGCGTCGTGCAGGTGCTCGAAATGTCGGACGATGCGTCCGAGCTTGGCTTCGGCGTAATCGCGCAGGGCGGGGGTGACGATGATTTGATGCCCACTGACGGTGATCTGCATGACAAAATCCTCTCAATGTTGGAACTGATGAAGTCCGTCCGACGAGACGGACAGAATTTCAGACCGATGCCTTTGTCGTTGGTTCCGTGCTTCCTCCTCTATGGGTGGCAGGGTTGATTCGACGCGGTTTTGATCATAGCGCAGAGGCCGCCAGACACAACCGGCTGCGTTCATTCGAAGAAGGAATATTCATACCCTCGCGGTACTTGGCCACGGTACGCCGCGCGACCTCGATGCCGCGGCGCTGCAGCTCGGCCGCGAGCGCCTGGTCGGACAGAGGCTTGCGCGGGGTTTCCTCGTCGATCAGTTTCTTGATCATTGCCTGGATGGCGGTCGACGAGGCCGCGCCGCCGTCGACCGTGCCGACGCCGGAGGAGAAGAAGAACTTGAACTCGAACGTGCCGCGCGGCGTGTGCAGGTATTTGCGCGTGGTCATGCGCGAGACCGTGGATTCGTGCATGCCGATTTCGTCGGCGATGTCGCGCAGCACGAGCGGGCGCATCGCTTCGGGGCCGAAGTCGAGGAAGGCGGTCTGCGCGCGCACGATCGCGTTGGCGACCTTCAGCATCGTCTCCGCGCGCGTGGCCAGGCTCTTGATCAGCCAGCGGGCCTCCTGGAGCTGTCCGCGCAAGTACTGGGCGTCGTCGCGCTGGGCGCGCGCGATCAGGCCGGAGTAATGGCGGTTGATCGACAGGCGCGGCTGGCAGTGCGGGCTCAGGCTGACGACCCAGCGTCCGTTCTGGCGCCTGGCGTAGGCGTCGGGCGCGACGAACTCGGGCGCCGTCGCGCTGTACTGCCGGCCCGGTTTCGGGTCGAGCGAACGGATCAGCGCGATGGCCGCGTCGATCGTCGCCGCGTCGGCGTGCAGCAGCTTGGCGAGGCGGGCGCGGTCGTTGCGCGCGAGCGTTTCCAGGTGCTCGGAGACGATGTCGCGCGCGGCCTTCCAGCCGGGCGTGTGCGGATCGAAGGCGTCGAGCTGAACGCGCAGGCATTCGCCCAGGTTGCGGCTCGCCACTCCGATCGGATCGAAATGCTGGATGCGGTGGCGCATCGTTTCGATTTCCGCGGCCGCAACCGCATGGCCGTTGATCGCAGGCAGGCCGGTAAGGGACGTGCGCAGCGATTCGGCATCCTCGTGCAGATAGCCGTCCTCGTCCACGGCCTCGATGATCGCGGTGCCGATCGCACGGTCGCGCGGCGAGAGCGAGGTGAGATTGAGCTGCCAGAGCAGGTGGTCGCGCAGGTCTTCGGGTTCGGCGTCCTGCTTTTCGACGCCGTCTTCGTCGACCGGCTTCGGGCTGCCGTAGTCGCTGCCGTCGTCTTCGAAGTCGCCGGCGAGTTCGAAATCGTCGACTTCTCGCGTCTCGTCGGCCGCGGAGGCGTCGGTGCGCTCGCCGCCGTCCTCGTGCTCGCCCGCCGCGGATTCGGCCGCAGCCGGATCGCCGTCGAAATCGGATTCCTGCGCCTCCGCAGCGCTTTCGTCGGCCGGGGCTTCGCTCAGCTCGAGCAGCGGATTGGACTCGAGCACCTGACGCAACTCGATTTCGAGCTCGACGCTGGACATCTGCAACAGCTTGATCGCTTGCTGCAATTGCGGCGTCAGCGACAGTTGTTGATGCAGACGGAGTTGTAGCGCGGGCTTCACGGCAGGGATACATGCAACAGCGGACGATTCAGCATAGCGCCAAATCGGGGGCGGGAGTCAATCGGAGGTCACAGTTTCTTGCCGCCGTCCGCCGCGGCCCCGTCCGTATCGGTTCAAGCCAGCGGCAGCACGATCTCGACGTCGAGGCCGCCGCCGGCCACGTTGCTCGCGCGGATGCGCCCGCCCTGGCGTTCGACCGCGCGCTTGGCGATCGCCAGGCCGAGACCGGAGCCGCCGCTTTTGCGCGCGCGCGCGTCGTCGGTGCGGTAATAGGGCTCGAAGATGCGCGCGAGGTCCGCCTCGGGCACGCCGGGACCGGCATCGGTGACGTGGAGCCCGGCTTCGCGTTCGCTCCGGTCCAGGCGAATGCGTATGGTCGATTCGGCGCGCGTGTAGTTGACCGCGTTGCGGATGACGTTCTCGATCGCGCTGCCGAGCAGATCGGCTTCGGCGGCGACCGTGAGCGGCGTCGTGCGCTCGATGCGCAGGGAGCAGCGCCGCGCCTGCGCTTCGAAGGAGGCATCGGCAACGATGTCGGCGACGAGGGTGTCGAGGGCGATTTGCTCGACCTTGGCCGGCTTGGTCGTTTCCATGCGCGAAAGCTGGATGGCCTGCGCGATCATTTCTTCGAGCCGCTCGGATTCGCGCTCGATGCGGTCGAGCTGCAGGCGCACGTCGCCGGCCGGTACCTGGCCGCGCGCGAGCTCGAGCGCGACGTGCTGGCGCGCCAGCGGCGAGCGCATCTCGTGCGAGACGTCGCGGATCAGGCGGCGCTGGCCTTCGACGAGTTCCTTCAGCCGCGCCGCCATGCCGTCGAACTCGCTGGCGAGGGCGAGCATCTCGGCGCTGCGCCCGAACGTGAGCGCGCCGACGCGCGCATCGAGATCGCCGCCGGCGACGCGCCGTGCGCCCGCACGGATACGCGACAGCGGCGCGGCGATGTAGGCGGCGAGGATCAGCGCGAAGATCGCGCTGATGATGCTGGCGATGACGACCTGGTCCCAGAAATACGTCGGGCGCCGATAGAGCATGCGCAGCATCGGATGGGTGAGGTACGCGGCGACGGCGGTATAGCGGACGCCGCCGGGCAGGACGATCGTGCGGATGCGGCTGCGATTGGAGTGCAGACCCTGCTCGTCGGCGACCGCGTTCGCGGCTTCCGCGGCGATGTCCTCGCGCACCTCGTTGCCGAGGATGTCCTTGTTGTCGGAGTCGAGCACGTACAGGGTGATGCCGCGCTCGTTCGCCCCGCGCTGCACCTCGCGCAGGGCGTCGACTCCGCCCGAATGCAGGGCCCGGCTCGCGCCGCGCAGCTGCTCGTTGAGCACGGATTCCATGCGCGTGATGTCGAGACCCGGAATCTTCTCGTTCTCGAACGTGTAGGCCGTGCTCCACGCGATCGCGACGATCAGGACGAGTGTCGCAGTCCAGAACAGGGCGAAGATGCGCCAGAACAGGCGACGCACCTAGCGGGCTCCGGCCGAAGAATCGGAAGCGCCTCGCTCGGTTTGCCGGTGTGCGGGTCGTCCGGCGGCAGCCCGACGGATCAAACCGGCGATGTCGTGCCTGGCCGGCAGACGCGATTCGGGCGCGACTCCGCCCGCGCTTTCCCCGCCGCTGCCCACTATTCCTCCACGATGCGAAACAGATACCCGCCGCGCTGGATCGTATGGATCAGCGAGTCGCCGTCGGCGGCCGGGCCGAGTTTGCGGCGCAGCTTGGAGATGTGCACGTCGATGCTGCGGTCGAACGGACGCAGGGTGCGGCCGAGCACCGTTTGCGCGATCGCGTCCTTGCCGACCACGTGCCCCGCCTCGCGCATCAGCAGGGCGAGGATGTTGAATTCGGTGCCGGTCAGCGCGATCGGCTCGCCGCGCACGCTGACCGTTCGCGCCGCCGCGGCAAGCTTGACCGGGCCGAGCGAGATGTCGCCCAGGTGCCCGCCTTCCGTCTCGCCGCGGGTGCGGCGCAGGATCGCACGCAGGCGTGCGGCAATCTCGCGCGGGTTGCAGGGCTTGGGCACGTAGTCGTCGGCCCCGAGTTCGAGGCCCAGGATGCGGTCGATGTCTTCGCCGAGCGCGGTCAGCATGAGCACCGGCAGCTGCGAGGTGCGGCGCAGCTCGCGCAGTACGTCGATGCCCGACTTCTGCGGCAGCATCACGTCGAGGATCATCGCATCGTAGTCGTCGTCGGCCAATCGCCTCAGCGCCGAATTGCCGTCCTCGGCGACGTCGACGGCGAAGCCCTCGCGAACGAGGAAATCGCTGAGCAGCTGGCTCAGTTCTTCGTCGTCGTCGGCCAGCAGAATTTTTGCATCGCTCATGGCGCGCCACTATACCGCGACGGGACGGGCTGTCACGCGGGGGGCGATGAATTTTGCAAAGTCTTACATCTGTTTACCCGCTTGGGTTTGCGCGCTGGTGCTTTGGGCTCTCATTCTCGCATGCTCCAGCGAGTAGGGCGGGAGAAGCCGCGCAGCGGCGCATCCCGCCGTGGCCGTATCCA
>CBJLOV010000139.1:0-11751 GCA_966424745.1 uncultured bacterium | reverse complement strand
GGAGTACTGCGACATCAATGTGCGCGGCACGGAAAACGTGCTTGCCGCATGCGCGCACCACGGCATCCGCAAATTGGTGTTCACGTCGAGCCCGAGCGTCGTGCAGCGCGGCCGCGACATCGAAGGCGCCGACGAATCGCTGCCCTACCCCGCGCACTTCGCTTCGGTCTACGCACGGACCAAGGCTGAGGCCGAACAGCGCGTGCTCGCGGCGAACGGCGCCGGCCTCGCCACCGTCGCCCTGCGCCCGCACTTCATCTGGGGACCGGGCGATCCGAACCTGCTGCCGCGCGTGCTTGCCCGCGCCCGCGCAGGCCGCCTGCGCCTGATCGGCAAGACCGACAAGCGCGTCGACATCGTCTACGTCGACGACGCCGCCCGCGCGCACGTGCTGGCTCTGGACAAGCTCGACATCGGCTCGGCGATCGCCGGCAAGGCGTATTTCATCAGCCAGGACGACCCGGTCACGCATGCCCGCCTTTTCAACGAATGGCTCGCCGCCGCGGGGCTGCCGCCGGAGACGCGCCGTATCCCGGTCTGGCTGGCGCATGCGCTCGCGGCTGCACTGGAAGGCGTTTACCGCGCGTGCGGCATCCGCCATGAACCGCCGTTGACGCGGTTCATCGTCGAAGAGTTTTCCACCTCGCACTGGTTCGACATCGGCGCGGCCAAACGCGACCTCGGCTATGCGCCGCAGGTCGGTTTCGAAGAAGGCCTGCGGCGGCTGCGACAATATCTCGCCGCAGAGCCTCGCTGAGCATCGCGAAAAGGCCGGCGGGGCCGGGCTACAATAGCCGCCTGTCTTGCCAAACGCCGCACGATGTCCGACCCGCGCACGCCCAATCCGATCCTGCAACGCTTAGGCGCCGCGCTCGAATTCGCCCTCAACCGCGCGCTCGCGCTCGATCCGGATACCCAGGCGCGCCTGACCGCACTCGAGGGCAAGCGCATCGGCGTCGATCTGCGCGGCACGGGCCTTGCGCTCGCGATCACGGTCGCCGACGGCAAGCTCAAGGTCGGCCCGCACTGGGAACGCAGCGGCGATCTCGACCTTCGCGCCGCGCCGGCCAGCCTGATCGCCTTCGCCCTGCGCCGCGGCGACGAAGAGGCCGCCGCGCCCGGCAAGGTCGAGATTTCCGGCGACGCCGATCTGGCCCGGCGCATGGAGAAACTGCTACGCGGCTTCCGCCCCGATATCGAAGAAGCGTTCGCGCGGACCTTCGGCGACGTCTTTGGCGTGCCGCTCGCGCGCGCACTGCAGCGCGGCTTCGCCTACGTGCGCGAATCCGCCGAGGCCGCCGTGCAGGACACAGCCGAATTCTTGCGCGAGGAGAGCCGCGATCTCGTCGCTCCGGCCGAGATGGAACAATTCCTCGACGACGTCGATGCGCTGCGCGAACGCGCCGAGCGGCTCGAAGCGCGCGTGAAGCATCTCGGCGCGCGGCGCGGCAGGGACGCCGCATGACGACGCTCGGCCAACTGCCGCGCCTGGCCGGCATCGTCGCCACGATCGCCCGCTACCGCCTCGACGAGATCATCGACGGATTCCGGGCACCGCGCCCGCTGCGCCTGTTGCGCGCCGTTCTGCCGAAGCCGCCCGACGACATCGGCAAACTGCCGCGCGGCGCGAGGCTGCGCGCCGCCCTCATCGAATCGGGGCCGATTTTCGTCAAGTTCGGCCAGATCCTTTCCACGCGCCGCGACCTGCTGCCGCCCGACGTCGCCGACGAACTCGCCCAACTGCAGGACCGCGTGCCGCCGTTTCCCGGCGAGCAGGCGCGCTCCGCGGTCGAAGCCGCGTTCGGCGCGACGGTCTCGTCGGTCTACGCGAGCTTCGACACGACGCCGCTCGCGTCGGCGTCGATCGCGCAGGTCCACGCCGCGCGCCTGCACAGCGGCGAGGAAGTCGTGGTCAAGGTGCTGCGGCCCGGCATCCACGAGCGCATCCGCGCCGATATCGCCCTGCTGCGCGCGCTCGGCGAATTGGCCCAGCGCTGGCACCCGGCCGCGGACAAGCTGCGCCCGCGCGACATCGTCGCCGAAATCGAGAATACGCTGGAAAACGAGCTCGACCTGCAGCGCGAAGCGGCGAACGCCTCCCTGCTTCGCCGCAACTTCGCCCAAGGCGACGACGTCTACGTGCCCAAGGTTTACTGGGACCAGACCAAGGAATCGGCGCTGACGCTCGAGCGCGTGCGCGGCATTGCCGTCGACGACCTCGCCGCGCTCGACAGGGCCGGCATCGACCGTATCGCGCTCGCCGAAAAAGGCGTGCGTCTGTTCTACACGCAGGTGTTCCGCGACAATTTCTTTCACGCCGACGCGCATCCGGGCAACATCTGGGTCGATCCGGCGCGCAAGGAAAATCCGCGCTTCATCGCGCTCGACTTCGGCATCGTCGGCTCGCTGCCCGACCGGGACCAGTTCTGGCTCGCCGAAAACTTCATGGCGCTGTTCGACCGCGACTATCGGCGCATCGCCGAGCTGCACGTCGCCGCAGGCTGGATTCCGGCGAACGCGCGCGTCGACGAACTCGAAGCCGCGGTGCGCACGGTGTGCGAGCCCTACTTCACGCGTCCGCTCAGCGAGATTTCGCTCGGCGAAGTCGTCGCCAAACTGTTTTCGGTCGCGCGCCGCTATCAGCTCACCCTGCAGCCGCAACTGATCCTGCTGCAGAAAACCTTGCTCAACATCGAAGGCGTCGGCCGCCTGCTGCACCCGAAGATCGACATCTGGGCCGTCGCCCGGCCCGTGCTGGCCGAGATCCTGCGCAAGCGCTACGGCGTGCGCCACGCGCTGCGCCAGGTGCGCAAGCGTCTGCCGGAATGGCTCGCGGCCGTGCCGGATCTTCCCGAGCTGGTCCATTCGACCCTGCAGCGCGCCGCCGCCGGCGAATTGACGCTGCGGACGCAGACCGCGGCCATCGAACAGAACGAACGCCTCGCGCGCGCGCAGCGCCGGCAGCTCGCCGTGCTGCCGCTTGCCGCCGCCGCCCTGGTCAGCGCAGCGCTGTTGTATGCCTTCGATACGCACGGCGCGCAATGGGCGCACGTGCCGGTATCGGCTTGCACCGCGCTCGCGGTCAGCGCCGTCGCGTTCTTCGTCGCGTGGCGGCGGGCGCGTTGACCGGCTCGATCGACATCCTCTACGAAGACGCCGACCTGCTGGCCGCGAACAAGCCGGCAGGGCTGCTCGTCCATCGCAGCAAGATCGCGATCGACGAGGACGATTTCCTGCTTGAATGCCTCAAGGAGCAGGCCGGCACGAATCTGTTCCTCGCCCACCGTCTCGACCGCGCAACATCGGGCGTGCTGCTGCTCGCGAAATCGCGAGAGATCGCCGGCGAACTCGGCCGCCTGTTCATGGCGCGCGACGTGATGAAAAGATACCTCGCCGTCGTGCGCGGCTGGCCGGCCGCCGAAGGCGTGATCGACTACCCGCTGCCCGGCGTGCGCGAGCACGGCCCGCGCAAACCTGCGCTGACCCGCTGGCGCACGCTCGCGACCGCGACCGTGCCGATCGAACTCGGCCGCTATCCCGAGCAGCGCTACGCGCTCGTGGAAGCCTCGCCCGAAACCGGCCGCTATCGGCAGATCCGCAAGCACTTCCACCATATTTCGCATCACATCATCGGCGACACGAGCCACGGCCGCGGCGACCACAACCGCCTCTGGCGCATGCACTTCGGCATGCACCGCATGCTGCTGCACGCGTGGCGGTTGGAGTTTGTGCATCCGGTGTCCGGGATCCCGCTGGTGTTGGCCGCGAGGCCCGACGAGACCTGGCGGCGCGTGCTCGATCGGTTCGATTGGTCGGATGCCATTGAAACTTGAGTGATGTCTTTGATGTTCGTCACTCCCGCGAAAGCGGGAATGACGAGCAAAAGTGACTTCAGCGCGGCAGCGCAAAGCGCAGCTTGTTGCGCTCGCGCGCCCGCGCGGCTTCGACTTCGCGACTGCGCGGATCGGCCGTCGTCACGAGCGAATCGATCAGGGCGCGCGCCACCGCCGCAACGTCCTCCACGGCTCGATCGAACACCGCCTGATTCACCTTCGACGGCGCGTTGAAGCCGCTGAGCTTGCGCACGAACTGCAGCGCCGCGTCGTGCACTTCCGTGTCGGTCGCGGGCGGATCGAAGTTGAACAGCGTTTTGATGTTCCGGCACATGATGCCTCCGAAATTTTAGGCGGCTTCCGCGTGCAAGCGCACACCCAGCGCGCGCGCCACTTTGAGCACAGTGGCAAAACTTGGATTACCCTGCTCGCTCAGCGCCTTATACAGGCTTTCGCGGCTGAGCCCCGAGGCGCGCGCGACCTGCGTCATGCCCTTCGCGCGCGCGATATCCCCGAGCGCACGCGCTATGCCGGCAGCATCGTCAGGCTCTTCCGTAAGCCACGCATCGAGGTAAGCAGCCATCTCTTCGGGCGTACGCAATTGTTCGGCGACATCGTAGCGAACTGTCTTGGTCTTGCGGACGGTTCGTGCAGGCGGTTTTTGCATGGGTGTGTCTCTAAAGATTTTCGGCGAGTTCTATAGCGACTCTGATATCCCGCTGTTGACTGGACTTGTCGCCACCGGCGAGCAATACGATCAACTCGCCGGCGCGTTCGGTGAAGTACACGCGATAGCCGGGACCTGTATCGATTTTCATCTCCGACACTCCACGGGTGAGGCGGCGAACTCGGCCAGGGTTGCCGTGCACGAGCCGGTCGACTCGCATTTGGATTCGCGCACGGACAACCCTGTCCTTGAGCGAATTGATCCAATCCAGATAAACCGCGGTCATCCTTACGCGCATTGGCGCAGTGTATCCCACAGGATACACGAGTCAAGTTCGGGCGTTGATACAATGCGCCCGACCAGGGAAATACCAGCCATGCCCTCTTTCGACATCGTCTCCAAGCTCGATCTGCACGAATTGACCAATGCGGTCGACCAGGCCAATCGCGAGCTCGTCAACCGCTTCGACTTCAAGGGCACCGGCGCGGTGTACGAGCGCGACGACACCGTCGTGACGATGAAGGCGCAAGCCGAGTTTCAGCTCAAGCAGATGCTCGACATCCTCAAGCAGCGCCTGGCGAGCCGGCATATCGACATCCGCTGCGCCGAAATCGCCGATCCGGAAACCAACCTCGCCAGCGCGAAGCAGAAGGTCACGCTCAAGCAGGGCATCGACCAGCCGCTGGCGAAGGAGATCATCAAGAAGATCAAGGACGCCAAGCTCAAGGTCGAAGCGCAGATCCAGGGCGACAAGCTGCGCGTGACGGGCAAGAAGCGCGACGACCTGCAGACGACGATCGCACTGCTGCGCGCAACCGATCTGAAAATGCCGCTGCAGTACGAGAACTTCCGCGACTAGAGCTTTTTTGGACGCGGATTTACGCGGATAAGAAAAAAATCAATCGAGACTGCAGCTCGGCCGGGCGACGTTCGATCGAGGCAAGCGAAGCCCCTTGATCCTATTTTCCCGATCTCTATCCGCGTTTATCCGCGTAAATCCGCGTCCAAAAATCTCTATCGATGCGCAGCCAACTTGCAATGCTGCTGGAGTACGAGAACTTCCGCGATTAGGTTTTTTTAGACGCGGATTTACGCGGATAAGAAAAAATCAATCGAGGCTGCAGCTCGGCCGGGCGACGTTCGATCGAGGCAAGCGGAGCCCCTTGATCCTATTTTTCCGATCTCTATCCGCGTTTATCCGCGTAAATCCGCGTCCAAAAATCTCTATCGATGCGCAGCCAACTTGCAATGCTGCTGGAGTACGAGAACTTCCGCGATTAGGTTTTTTTAGACGCGGATTTACGCGGATAAGAAAAAATCAATCGAGGCTGCAGCTCGGCCGGGCGACGTTCGATCGAGGCAAGCGGAGCCCCTTGATCCTATTTTTCCGATCTCTATCCGCGTTTATCCGCGTAAATCCGCGTCGAAAAAAAACTATCGATGCGCAGCCGGCTTGCCCGGCAACGGCATCGACGTCGGCAAGCGCACGGTCAGCTCGGCGGCGACGTCGATGAAGCCGAGCAGGTTGGCGACTTCGCGCGGCGTGCGTCCCATCGAGTCCGTGGCTTCGGGGTCGGCGCGCGCGGCGAGCAGCGCACGCGCCGGCAGGATCAGACCGTGCATCGCACAGGCATGCAGCGGCGAGACGCCGCGGTCGTCCTGCAGATTGACGTCGGCGCGGCCGACCAGGAACAGCGACAGCAGGGCCTGCAAATGGGCCTGATCGCCGACGCTGCGCGGTTCGGCGCGTGCGCCGAGCAGCACGTGCAGCGCGCTGTCGCCGCGGTCGTCGCGCGCGTCGAGCTCCGCGCCCTTGCCGATGAGCAGCTCCAGCGTCTGGCGTGCGCGTCCCGTATCGCGATTGGCGAAGGCGAACTGGGCAGCGGCGTGCAGCGGTCTTGTGCCGTGCTCGTCCTGCGCGTTCGCGTCCGCGCCGCGTGCGAGCAGAGCCGAGACGATGTCGGGATAACCCAGGGCCGCGGCGATCATGAGCACCGTGCCGCCGCCCGGCATGCGCTGATCGACGGGCAGGCCGCGGTCGAGCAGCGCCTCGACCGCGTTCTGGCGGCGGGCGGTGACGGCCGCCGACAGCGGCGTCGCACCGCCCGCCGTGGCCTGGGCGAGATCGGCGCCGCGGTCGAGCAGCAGTTCGACGATATCCACGTGCCCCGCTCCGGCGGCGCGCATCAGGGCACTGGCGCCCTTGGCGTCGTGCGCATCGACCGGCAGGCCGAGATCGATCAGCTTCGCCACCGCGGCGGCGTCGCCGAGTTGCGCCGCCGCGGGCAGGTCGGCCGCGCGCAGCGCGCGCTTGGGCAGCTTCCATCGGGTCCAGTCGAACCAGGGGCGCAGGCCGGATTGCGGTGAAGCCAGCGCGAGGCCGAGCGGCGTTTCGCCGTTGGCCGCGGCGAGTTCCGGATCGGCGCCGGCACGGATCAGCGCGCACGCCATCGCCTCGGCAACCGGCGCGGGCAGGACGAAAGCGGCGAACAACGGCGAACGGCCGTGGCGGTCGCGCTGGTTCGGATCGACGCCGCGGTCGAGCAGCGCCTGGACGATGCGTACGCCTGCGGCGGCCACACCGCGCATGAGCGGCGTCTGCTTGGTCGCGTCCATGGCGAAAATATCCGCGCCGCGCTCGATCATCGTGAGCGCGAGCGCTTCGAGCTCCGCGCGCCGTTCGGGATAGCGGCCGAGCGCATCGAACACGGGGTCGAGCATGCCGACGCCGGTGACCTGCGCGCCGGCATCGACCAGTTCACGCAGCGCGGTCAGGCCCACCGGCAATTGCGCGAGCAAGGCTGCGGCCAGCGAAGCGCCGCTGGCGAGGCGCGCATTCGCATCGAGGCCGTGATCGATCAACCAGGCGCGGGCGGCCGGATCGCTGTGCGTGGCAAGGTCGATGAACAGCTGCGCGCGCTGCGCCGCGGGCCAGGCGCGCTGCACTTCGGCGAAATTCGCGGCGATCTGCCAATGACCGAAACGCAGCGCATCGAGCAGGTGCGCGGGCGAGTCCGCGCGCGACACCGCCGCAGGCGCCGCGGAAGTGTCCACGCTGGCCGGCAGCGCATAGCCGGGATCGAGCAGGGCGACGACGCTCCAGCGCCCCGCCGCCGCCGCGAAGTCGACCGCGCGCCTGCCCTCGAGCGTGGCCGTATCGGGCGAAGCGCCGAGGGCGAGCAGACGGCCGACGAAGGCGTCGTCGGCGTTCATCGACTCGGCGGCGAACATCAATGCGGTGCGGCCGCTGTGGTCGGCCCGTTCGAGCGCGGGCGCATGCGCGCCCAGCACGTCGAGTGTGTCCTCCGCACCGGCAAGCGCCGCCTCCATCAGGGCGGTGACGCCGAGCGCATCGGTCGCGTCGACCGCGGCACCCGACTTGAGCAGCAGCGCGGCGATATGCGCATTGTCGTACTGCGCGGCGATCGCCAGCGGCGCGCGGCCGTGATGATCGGTGACGTCGATGCGCGCGCCGCGCCTGAGCAACAGTTTTACGACGTCGGTGTTGTCGTCGGGCGAAGCGGCGGCGGCGATCAGCGCGGGCACGGCGCCTTCCACTTCGACATCGGCGCGCCGCTCGATGAGGAAACGAACCAGATCGCCGCGGCCCAGTGCGCAGGCGATCGCCAGCGGCGTATAGCCTTCGCGGTTGATCGCGTCGATCGGCGCGGACGCGTCGCAGAGCAGCGCCGCCACCGTCGGCTCGGCCGCGCGCACGGCGAAATGCAGGGGGGTGTTGCCTTCGGCGTCGACGCAATGCGGATTCGCGCCGTTGGTCAACAAGGTCATCACCACGTCGGGCCGGCCCTGATAACTGTCGCGCGTCGCGGCGATCAGAGGCGTGAGCCCGGCATGCACGCGGTTGATGTCGGCGCCTTTGCCGATGAGCGCGCGCAGCAAGGTCAGATCCTGGGCGACGCAGGCGAGGACGATGACCGAGCGCTGGTCGCGGTCGCTGGGCGCAGGGACCAGATTCGGATCGGCGCCTTGCGCGAGCGCGCCGAGCGCCGCCGCGCCCTGGCAGGCGCGCGCATGGCGCAGCAGGGCGGCATCGAGTTCGGCGCGGTCGACCGGCGCGGACGGCCGCGGTGCTGCCGCCGGCGTATCGACCGAAACCGGGGGCGACTGGATCGATGGCGGCTCGCGTTCCGGCCGCGCATCGCGCCGGCCACGAATGGCGCGCAACAGGTCGCGCTGCGCAAGCGCCGCCTTGAGACCGGCGCGCACGATCAGCCAGTGCGCGAGCGGCGCGAACACCAGGGCGTAGACGCCGAGCGCGACGAGCCGCGTGGTTTCCGGCAGCTCGACGGCAACCTCGGCGATCGCAAAGACGGCGAACGTCGAGACGAACAGGGCCAGCGACACGACCAGACCCTGCGGAAAGAACAGGTCTTCGCGTGCCGTGAGGCGATGCGCGGCGTCGACACCGCGCTCGACCGACGCCATGACCCCTTGCCGGCGGCGCGCTGCGAGCAGATCGTCGAGCGCGGGAACAAGCCCGAACGCGGGCCATGCGCGCCAGGGCGCGAGCAGCAGCACGAACACGGCAGCCGACAACAGCAGTGCCGCGGCCAGCGATGCGTCGCCCAGGATCAGGCGCGCCGGAAAGAACGCGACGACGGCGAAGATCGCCGCATAGACCACGAGCAAGGCGAAGTAGGCCGCGCCGCCGCGGACGAAATTCGCCGCGTCGAAATCACGCTGCCTCACGAGCAGCGCACGCGCCGCCGCCGCGGCGGTCAGGGCGTTGCCGACGAACAGCGAGATCGCGACCGCGGGATGGCGGACGAAGGCGGCAAGCGAAAATGCGGCCAAGGCCGGGGCGAACCAGGCGAGATCGAAAAGCAGGTTTTGCGTGTGCCCGGGCCGGGGTTTCGACATTACCGTTGGGTTTTTGCGATGAGGAAAACGGCGCGAGTATACCGGCAAACCGTACGCAGTCTGTTAGCTGCTCGTAACGAAAATTCACGCCCAATTCGTGTACGGATCGTTGCAGAATATCGGTTCACCTCGCCCTCCCCGCGCCTCGCTATTCGTTGGAGTTCCCATGACCCGTCGCAGCGCCTCCGTTCTGATTTTCGCCGCGTGCTTGTTCATCGCCGCGCCGCTCGCGGCGCAGGAATCCGCAACACGCAAGTTCGACGCACCCGCGCCGACGCCGCCGTTCACCGACTTCCGCTACGAGTCTCCCGGCACGACGCGCAAGATCACGCCGGCCGACCTGCCTGCGCCCTACGCCACCAAGGGCGTCGGCAACGGCGCACGCATGGTGCCGCGCCCCGCCGACATGTGGCCGAAGGCGCCGCCGGGATTCAAAGTCGAACTGTTCGCCGCCGAGCTGAAGAACCCGCGCCAGATCCGCACCGCGCCGAACGGCGACGTCTTCGTCGCCGAGACCGCCGCCGGCCGCGTCCGCGTGTTCCGCGGCATCGGCGCCGACGGCAAGCCGCAACAGGTCGAAGTCTTCGCCGACGATCTGAACGAGCCGTTCGGCATCGCCTTCTACCCGCCCGGCGCCGACCCGCAATGGCTCTACATCGGCAATACCGATGCCGTCGTGCGCCTGCCCTACCGCAACGGCGACCTCAAGGCGCGCGGCAAGCCCGAAAAACTCGCCGACCTGCCGACCGGCGGACATTCGACGCGCGACGTCGTGTTCTCCGCCGACGGTAAGCGCATGTTCGTTTCGGTCGGCTCGCGTTCCAACGTCGACGACCCGGACACGACGCCCGGCGAAAAGTGGCGCGCCGATATCCTCGTCTACAAGCCGGACGGCAGCGACAAGAAGATATTCGCCTCGGGCATCCGCAACCCGGTCGGGCTCGCGATCGATCCGAAATCGGGCGAGCTGTGGACCAGCGTCAACGAGCGCGACATGCTCGGCGACAATCTCGTGCCCGACTACATCACCCGCGTACAGGAAGACGGTTTCTACGGCTGGCCGTGGTGGTACATCGGCGCGAACCAGGACCCGCGCCTCGCCGGCAAGCGCGCCGACCTCAAGGACAAGGTCATCGTCCCCGACGTGCTCCTGCAGCCGCACAACGCCTCGCTCGGTCTCACCTTCTACGACGGCAAGCAATTCCCGACGGAGTATCACGGCGACATCTTCGCCGCCGAACACGGCTCGTGGAACAAGGCCGCGCGCGCCGGCTACGAGGTGATCCGCGTGCCGCGCCACGGCAGCGCAAAGGCGAGCGGCGAATACCAGGATTTCCTCACCGGCTTCGTCCTCGACGACGGCACCGTCTGGGGCCGCCCGGTCGGCGTCGCCGTCGCGCCCGACGGCTCCCTGCTCGTCACCGACGACGGCTCGGGCTCGATCTGGCGCGTGAGCTACACCAAGGCGAAAGACTAGGCGTGCACAGCAAGCATCGAAACCGGGGCTTTAAGACGCGTCTTAAAAAACCGACCCGATCAGCGTCGATCCTCAGGTGAAGCGAACCGGCTCCCTCTCCCCCTGACGCTTCACCGTCGCGGAGAGGGTTCCGTAGCCACTTGGGTTCCGCGCCCATCGCGAAAACCGAAAGACTAGGCATCTACCTGGACTTCGCCTAACATGCTCGGCGTCCGGGCCTATAGCTCAACGGTTAGAGCAGAGGACTCATCGAAAGGTGCCGCCGCGCGGAAACGCGCGGACGGGAACGGGATGAATTCAGGGAAACCGCAGCGGCAGCTCGGATGAGAGCTGGCCGGCGGCAATCCTGAGCCAAGCCGGCGGTGCACCGCCGGAAGGTGCAGAGACTACCTGAGGGCTGCGAGCGCCCTTGATAACAGGCTTAGAGCGTCCCGCACCCCACCAGCCTCAAGCGGTCTTGAAGCTGCGGGTGAAGAGATAGTCCGCGCCGAACGGAAAACGTTCGGAACACGCGAATCCTTTGGTTCTAGGTTCGAATCCTAGTGGGCCCACCACCTAGTCACACGAGCGTGCATTTGTGGGTGTAAGCATAGTTTGGCCGTTTTGGCCAAACTATCCTTGCATTGCATGCATAGTTTGCCCACGGACCGACCCAGAAAGGTTAGGTTCCAATCCACCGCCCGCTTCAGCGCGGCATAGGCAACAAAGCCGTCAGGTCACGTCCTCAAGGCGCGCCGCGGCCTCGCGCTTGCCCATCTTGCGCAGCGCAGCGATAGCAGGCAACTGGGAACGCCGTGGCGTAGATCGTTTCGTCTCCCACGCATAGACCGATTGCCCACTGACGCCGAGCAACTTGGCGGTCTGCTCCGCCGAAAGGCCGAGCTTCTTTCTCA
>CBJLOV010000138.1:0-11758 GCA_966424745.1 uncultured bacterium | reverse complement strand
TGCACATCACCGACATGGCGTGGAAGCGCGTGCGTCATCCGTCCGAAGTCGTCAACGTCGGCGACGAGCTCGAAGTGCGCGTGCTGCGCTTCGACCGCGAGCGCAACCGCGTCTCGCTCGGCCTCAAGCAGCTCGGCGAGGATCCGTGGGTCGCGATCAGCCGTCGTTATCCGACCGGCACGCGTCTGTTCGGCAAGGTTTCGAACGTCACCGATTACGGCTGCTTCGTCGAACTCGAGCCGGGCGTCGAAGGCCTCGTGCACGTTTCCGAGATGGACTGGACCAACAAGAACGTCAATCCGGCCAAGATCGTCCAGGTCGGCGACGAAGTCGAAGTCATGGTCCTCGACGTGGACGAGGAGCGCCGCCGCATCTCGCTCGGCATGAAGCAGACGCAGTCGAATCCGTGGGAAGCGTTCGCTGCGATCCACAAGAAGAACGACAAGGTTTCCGGCCAGATCAAATCGATCACCGACTTCGGCATCTTCATCGGCCTGGACGGCGGCATCGACGGTCTCGTCCACCTGTCCGACATCTCCTGGCAGGCGACCGGCGAAGACCTCGTGCGCCAGTTCAAGAAGGGCGACACGGTCGAGGCGGTCGTGCTCGCGGTCGATCCGGAGCGCGAGCGCATCTCGCTCGGCATCAAGCAGCTCGAGCAGGATCCGTTCGGCCAGTACATGGCGGCGCATCCGCGCGGCAGCATCGTCAGCGGCACGGTGAAGGAAGTCGACGCCAAGGGCGCGACGATCGAGCTCACCGAAGGCGTCGAAGGCTACCTGCGCGCGAACGACATCGCCAAGGAGCGCATCGAAGACGCCACGCAGCATCTCAAGGTCGGCGACAAGATCGAAGCCAAGTACATCGGCATGGATCGCAAAGGCCGCATGCTGCAGCTGTCGATCCGCGCGAAGGACGACGAGGAACTGCAGTCGGCGCTGGAGGAATATCATTCCGCCGCCGGCGGCACGACCACGCTCGGCGCGTTGCTCAAGGAGCAGCTCGCAAACAGGTCCGAGTAAGGTTGTTCTGCGCTGCAGTCCGGGTCGTCGATCCGGACTGCAGCGCAGGCGTGTTGCTGCCTCGAATTTGCTATGGAGTTACGGCGCGTCGGGTAGAAGCGCGCCGCTGAATCAGGGGATCGAAGTTTTTATGACCAAGTCCGAGTTGATCGAAGCCTTGGCCTCACGGCAAAGTCACCTTGCCTTCAACGACGTCGAGCTTGCGGTGAAGAACGTGCTCGAGCAGGCGAGCCAGGCGCTGGCCCACGGCGAGCGCATCGAGATCCGCGGTTTCGGCAGTTTCTCTCTGCACTTCCGCCCGCCGCGCATGGGGCGCAATCCGAAGACCGGCGCACCGGTCGCGCTGCCCGGCAAGCACGTGCCGCATTTCAAACCCGGCAAAGAATTGCGCGAACGCGTGAACGGCATTTCCGGCGACAAGCTCTGAGTCCGTCCGATCTGCGATAATCGCAGGCGTCGCGGCTCTTCGATTTCTGCATGCGCCTGGTCCTGATTCTGCTCGTCCTCGTTTTCGCCGCCGGCGGTGCGATTTTCGGCGCGCTCAACAGCGAGGCCGTCGCCTACGATTTCTATTTCGCCGTGCTGTCCGCGCCGAAGGGCGCGGCGCTCATCGCCGCCGTGCTGGTCGGCTGGCTGCTCGGCGGCGCGCTCGTTTATTTCGGTCTTGTCCTGCGTTTGCGCAGGCGCGTGCGCGTGCTCGCGCGCGAGGCCGGCAGGACGCGGCCCGCGGAGGAGCCCGGCCTGCCGATTGCGCAGCCGTTGGACGCGGAGCCGCCGCGCTGATGCAAACCGCACAAATTCTCGCCCTCGTCTGCGCGGGGCTGCTGCCGGTTGCGGCGGCATCGGGCTGGTATCTGAGCAAGCTCAGCAGCGAGCGCCGCCGCCACGCGCGCGTGTCGGAATTGTCGTCGAGCTACTTCCGCGGCCTGAACTATCTGCTCAACGAGCAGCCCGACAAGGCGATCGAGGTGTTCCTGCAGCTCGCCGAGTACAACCGCGACACGGTCGAGACGCACCTCGCGCTCGGCAACCTGTTCCGCCGACGCGGCGAAGTCGATCGCGCGATCCGCGTGCATCAGCATCTGATCGCGCGCCCGAACCTTTCCGAAGAAGAAAAAACCATCGCCCTGCTCGAACTCGGCGAGGACTACATGCGCGCGGGTCTGCTCGACCGCGCCGAGACGCTGTTCACCGACCTCGTCGCGATGGACGCGCAGGCGCCGTCCGCGCTTCGGCATCTGATCGGCATCTACCAGCACGAGAAGGACTGGGAGAAGGCGATCGAACACGCGCGGCGCATGGAGAAGATCACCGGCGAATCGCAAGGCGCGACGATCGCGCAGTTCTACTGCGAGCTGGCCGAAACCGCGCGCAACGCCAAGCATTTCGAAGACGCGCGCAAATGGCTCGACCAGGCGCTGCAAAGCCAGCCGGAAAGCGTGCGCGCGCAGATCGTGCTCGGCCACCTCGAACTGCAGGAAGGCAATCTCAAGGCCGCGGCCACGGCGTTCGAACGCGTCGCCACGCTCGATGTCGACTTCGTGCCCGAGATCCTGCCGCAGCTGCTCGACTGCTACGCGCGCCTCGGCCAGATGCAGCGCGCGGAGAAATTCCTCCTCGACAACATCGACCGCTCGCACGGCGTCGCGCCGGTGATCGCGCTGGCGAAACTCTTCGCAAGCACGCGCGGAGAGGCGATCGCGATCGAATTCCTCACCCGCCAGTTGCGCCAGCGTCCCTCGGTGCGCGGCCTGATGACCTTGATCGTCACCGACCTGCACCGCTCCGAAGGACCGGCGCGCGACAGCCTGCTCGTGCTGCAGGATCTGACCCGGCGCCTGCTCGAAGGTCAGGCGGCGTATCGCTGCACGCGCTGCGGTTTCGGCGCCAAGTCGCATCACTGGCAGTGTCCGAGCTGCAAGACCTGGGGATCGGTGCGGCCGATTCACGGCGTCGCGGGCGAGTAGGGCATGGCCGTCCCCACGCGCAACGGATCGACGCGCGCGCAAGGGCAGCGCCGCCGGCGATGACGACGGAGCCGCGCTTCATCGCGCTCCCGCTGGCCTGTGCAGCGATCTCCGCGCTGGTCACCTGGCTGGCGATCCGCTATGCCCGGCGCAACGCGCTGTTCGACCTGCCCGGGCAGCGGCGCTCGCACTCCGTGCCGACGCCGCGCGGCGGCGGAATTGGCATCGTCGCCGCCGTGCTGGCCGGACTGGCCTTCAATGCGATCGGCGGGCATCTGCGCAGTCTCTGCGAGCCGGCGATGGCGGCGGTGGCGCTGGTCGCGGCGGTCGGCTGGATCGACGACCACCGCGGACTGGGCGTGCGCATCCGGTTGCTCGCGCATTTGTTCGCGGTCGCTGTGCTGTACTTCCCGCTGTTCCAGCTTTTCGCGTTGCTGTCGAGCCTGCAGCCGATCGGCGCGGGACAATCCAATCCGGGCGCCATGCCGGCAGCGAGCTGGCTCGTCCTTTCCCTCGCCGCGCTCGTTTTCGTGCTGGCGAATGTCTGGTTCGTCAACCTGCACAACTTCATGGACGGCATCAACGGCTTGCTCGCGAGCCAGGCGATATTCGTCTTTCTCGTTCTCTCCTGGCTCGTTCCTGGCGACGGCGGAGCGCTGCTGTTGCTGTGTGCGGCGGCGACCGCCGGCTTCCTGCCTTTCAACTTCCCGCGCGCGCGGATTTTCATGGGCGACGTCGGCAGCGGCGCGCTCGGATTGCTCATCGCCGGAGCGGTGGTGCTGCAGGCCCTGTCTTTCCACGGCTCGGCCTTCAGCGGCCTGATCGCCTGTTCCGCCTTCGTCGCCGATGCCAGCTGGACCCTGCTTTCGCGCATGCTGCGCGGGCGGCGCTGGTATAGTGCGCATCGCGAGCATCTGTACCAGTGGCTGGTTCGCAGCGGCTTCTCGCATGCGCGCGTGGTCGCGTTCTACATGGCCTGGAACTTGTTCGTGGTCGTGCCGGTCTTGTACGTGATCGATCACAGCCCCGGTCCGGCGTTTCGGGCCCGCGACTCGATCTGGACGCTCGCGGTCTACGCGTTGGCCTCGGCGACATGGTTCGCCGGCAAGCGCTGGTGTCTGCGGCGCGTGAAGCCGATGAAAAAGCAAGAAGTATAAAATGGGATTTATCTTCCGATGCGTCCGCGCAATCTGATCGCCGCGATCCATCCGCGCCTGGCCGTCGTGCTGCACGATCTGGCCATGGTCTGGCTCGCCTGGATCGCGACCAACTGGTTGCGCTACAGCCTGGAGCCGGTGGCCGTGCCTCACGTCGCCTTCGCCGCGGAAGCGGCGGTCGTCGTCTTCGTGCAGGGCCTGGTCCTGTGGTGGACCGGCCTGTACAAGGGCCTGTGGCGCTTCGCGAGCCTGCCGGACCTGTGGAACATCCTGCGCGCCGGCGTCCTCGGCGCGCTCGGCATCGCCGTCGCGTTGTTCCTCTACAACCGCCTCGCCACCGTGCCGCGCGCGGTGCTCGTGGTCTATCCGGCGGTGCTGGTGCTGTTCCTCGGCCTGCCGCGCCTGGCCTACCGCTATTGGAAGGACAGCCGCCTCGACTTCTCGCGCGGCGTTCCGGCGAAGCGCGTGCTCGTGCTCGGCGCCGGCCGCGCCGGCGAGACCCTGATCCGCGAACTGTCGCAGGAGCGGCGCTACCGCCCGGTCGGCATCCTCGACGACAACCCGCAACTGCGCGGCGCCAAGGTGCACGGCGTGCCCGTGCTCGGCACGCTGGAGCAGCTGCCGCATCTGGCCGGCGAAGTGGCCGCGGAAATGCTGCTGATCGCGATGCCGTCGGCGAGCAATGCGCAGATGCAGCGCATCGTCGAGCTGTGCGAAGCGACCGGCGTCGCGTTCCGCACGGTGCCGCGCCTGCAGGACGTCGTCGCCGGGCGCATGGCGTTCAACGAGCTGAAGGAAGTCGCGATCGAGGACCTGCTCGGCCGCGATCCGGTCCAGCTCGACTGGACCGCGATCCGCACCGGGCTGTCCGGTGCGCGCGTGCTCGTCACCGGCGGCGGCGGCTCGATCGGTTCCGAACTGTGCCGCCAGGTTGCGCGCCTCGGCGTCGAATCGCTGACCGTGCTCGAACTGTCCGAATTCAACCTGTATCGGATCGAGCAGGAGCTGCGGCAGGAGTTCCCCGATCTCGTCTTCAACGCCATGCTCGGCGATTGCGGCGACGCGGTCGTGTGCGAGCGCGTGTTCGCCCAGGCGCGGCCGCAGATCGTTTTCCATGCCGCCGCGTTCAAGCATGTGCCGCTGCTGCAGTCGCAGGTGCGCGAAGCGTTCCGCAACAACGTGCTCGGGACGCAGACCGTGGCCCAGGCGGCCGACCGCTTCGGCGTCGGCGGCTTTGTGCTCATTTCGACCGACAAGGCAGTCAATCCGACCAGCGTCATGGGCGCATGCAAGCGCGCGGCGGAAATCTTCTGCCAGAACTTCGCGGCGCGGTCGGCGACGCGCTTCATCACCGTGCGGTTCGGCAACGTGCTCGATTCCGCCGGCAGCGTCGTGCCGCTGTTCCGCGAGCAGATCCGCGGCGGCGGGCCGGTGACGGTGACGCACCCGGAAATCACGCGCTACTTCATGACGATTCCGGAGGCCTGCCAACTGATCCTGCAGGCATCGGTGCTCGGGCACGGCGGCGAGATTTTCGCGCTCGACATGGGCGAGCCGGTCAAGATCAGTTATCTCGCCGAACAGATGATCCGCCTCGCCAACAAGATTCCCGGCCGCGACGTGCATATCGTCTACACCGGCCTTCGTCCCGGCGAGAAGCTGTTCGAGGAGCTGTTCCACTCGCAGGAAAACTACGTCGACACGAGCCACGCGAAGATCTTCCTCGCCCAGCCGCGCAGCATGTCGTGGGACCTGCTCAACGCCCAGTTGGCACGCGCCGCGCAGGCCGTGCGCGACTACGACGAGGACACCCTGCGCCGCTGCCTGACCAGCCTGCTGCCCGAATTCGCCTGGCGCGAAGAAGGCGAGGCCGAAGTCGTGCAGATCGCGCGCGGCTAGTCGTTATGTTTGGAAACGGATCTTGGACGCGGATTTACGCGGATAAACGCGGATCAAGCAAAGTAGATAAGCTCTATCCGCGTAAATCCGCGTCGAAAATATCTCTTGTTGTTTCGAAAGGAATGTTCAATGGCGAAACCGATGCGCAAAGTGGTGTTTCCCGTGGCCGGCCTCGGCACGCGTTTCCTGCCGGCGACGAAGACCGTCGCGAAGGAGATGCTGCCCGTGCTCGACCGGCCGCTGATCCAGTACGCAGTCGACGAGGCGGTCGATGCGGGCGCCGACACGCTGATCTTCGTGACCAACCGCTACAAGCACGCGATCGCGGATTATTTCGACAAAGCCTACGAACTCGAAGCCAAGCTGACCCAGTCGGGCAAGAAGGAGTTGCTTGCGCTCGTGCAGGGCACCCTGCCGAAGAACGTGCGCTGCATCTTCGTCACCCAGCCCGAAGCGCTGGGCCTCGGCCACGCCGTGCTCTGCGCCAAGCAGGTGGTCGGCGACGAACCGTTCGGGGTCATTCTTGCCGACGACCTGATTTGGAACTCGGGCAAGGGCTGCCTGCGCCAGATGTCCGAGCTGTCGATGCGCGAGAACGGCGCCGGCGTCATCGCCGTCGAAGAAGTGCCGCACGACCAGACCGACAAGTACGGCATCGTCGATGCGACGCCGCTGTCGGATCGCGCCGCGAAGATCAACCTCGTCGTCGAAAAGCCCAAGCCCGACGTCGCGCCGTCGAACCTCGCCATCGTCGGCCGCTACGTGCTGCCGGCGCGCATCTTCGAACTGCTCGAGAAGACCGAGCCCGGCGCGGGCGGCGAAATCCAGCTCACCGACGCGATCGAAGCCCTGCTCGGCGAGCGTTCGGTGCTGGCCTATCGTTTCGAGGGCACGCGCTTCGACTGCGGCAACAAGCTCGGTCTCGTCCAGGCAACGCTGCACATGGCGATGCAGGATCCCAAGCTCGCCGCGGCGACCAAGGATTTCATCCGCGCGTCGGGCCTGGCCGGCTGATCGGACCGGCGGAAAGCAACTCGCGCCGGAACGCCGAGTCGTTCGGAAACGCGGCGTCGAAAATCGGCTGTAATTCTTTTTCGAGCGCCGCGGCTTCGTCGCCGCGGCCGACGGCGCGCAGGCGGCGTGCGTAAAGCAGGCCGTAGCGTGCGGCCTGCGGATTGCCCGCGCCGAGCTTGTCGCGCACGAGCTGAAAGGCGCGCTCGGCGCAGCGCACGGACTCCTCGGCCTTGCCTTGTCTCGCCGCGATCTGTGCCCGCAGATCCGCCGCGCGTGCGCGCACCGAATAGTTGCCCTTGGCGTCGGGCGCTTCGACGCGATCCAACAGGGCCGAGGCGGCCTCGTCGTCGCCATGCAGAAAATGCCAGCGCGCCAGCGCCAGTTGCGGGTAGGGCAGATCGACGTTGTCCGGGCTGGATTTCGTGTAGGTGGCAATGGCGGCGTCGAGCAGGGACTTGGCTTCCTCGCTTGCGTCGCCGGTCTCCACGATCAGCGCGGCGAGCGTGTCGCCTGCGCGCGTCGTGCGCAGATCGTCCGCGCCCATGCGCTCCCGGCGCAGATCGTAGACCAGACGCATCGCCTCGATCGCGGCCGGATAGCGTCCGGTGCTGCTGTTGAGATTGCCGACCTGGAAGAGGACGCTGATGTATTCGGTGCTCTTCGTGCCGTGCACCTTGGCGGACGTGGCCAGCGAACCGTTCAGCGGCGCCATGGCGTCCGCGTAGCGGCCCAGGCCGATCAGCATGCGTGCGAGTTCGCGTTGATCGTTGGCGACGGAACTGCTTTCGGCCGAATAGACCTCGGCGTCGACGGCGATGGCTTCCTTGATCGCTTCGATCGCCTGTTCCGGTTTGCCGCCGCGGTCGAGAGCCTGGGCATAGTTGTTGAGCAGCCCCGCATAGCTTGCGGTATGGGTGCGGCCCTGCCTGCGGTCCATGTCGAGCCTGCGCTCGAAGTATTTCCACGCCTGCGCATAGTCGCCGCGGTTCTTCGCGAACATGCCGAGGTTGAAGATCGCGGGGCCGAGCCGCGCGGTCGGCGTGTCGAGTTTTTCGATGATGGCCAGCGTCGCCTTGCCGACTTCCATCGCCTCGTCGAAGCGGCCGGCCTTGTCGAGCGCGAGCGACAGCACCATCATCGAATTGGCGATTTCCTCGGAATCCGGCGCGAACATTTTCCGGCGCAGCTGCAGCGATTCGCGCGCGGTGCGCAGGGCGTCCTCGGCCGGAAAATCGCCGTTGGTGAGCGTGTTGGCGAGTTCTTCGAGGTTGCGTGCGGCTTCGACGGGCTGCTCCACGCCGGGGCTGAGATTGATGTCGGCGGCTTCGCGCAGCAAGGGTGCCGCCTTGTCGGTGAGATTCATGTGCCGGTACGCGTTGCCCATCGCCTCGAGCAGGCGCGCGCGCGTCGCCGGGTCGTCCGCGAGTTCCCTGCGGATGCGCTGCGCACCGGTATCCAGCACTTCGCGCGCGGTCAGGTCGTGGCGCGCCGAATCGCTCTGGCCGGTGTCCGAGGCGGCGAATACCGAGACGAGGAAGTCCGCCGTGCGTTCCGCGATCGTCGCCTGCCGGCGCGCTTCCTTTTCCGCCGCCATGGTGCGCCAGGTGAAGCCGACGGCGAGCGCGAGCACGAGTGCCGCGACCGCGAACGCCGGCCAGTGCCGGCGTGCGAAGCACGAGCCGACGTAGGCGAAAGTCGGCTTGCGCGCGAGCACGGCGCGGTGTGCGCCGATGCGCTCGACGTCTTCGGCGAGCGCGAGCGCCGACACGTAGCGCTGCGCCGGTTCGAACGCGCAGGCGCGCGCGACGATGGCGTCGATGTCGCCGCCGAGCCGTTTGCGCCAAGGCAGTCCCGCGGCGGCGGTCGCGCTGGGGGCGGGCAGCGTCGTCGCGAGCCCGTCCGCACCGTCGGCACGGCGCGGCGGCGCCTGCCCACTGGCCAGCTCGTAGAGCAGGGCGCCGAGCGCGTAGACGTCGGACTGGATCGTCGGCGCCTCGCCGCGCGCCTGCTCCGGGCTCGCGTAGCGCGGGGTGAGAAATTGCCGCGCCGCATTGCCGGCGCTTTCTTCGCTGCGGTCCAGCGCCTGGGCGATGCCGAAGTCGAGCAGCATCGGCACGCCGTCTTCGCGGACCAGCACGTTCGACGGCTTCAGGTCGCAATGCACGATCAGGCGCTGGTGAGCGAATTGCAGCGTCCTGCAGATCGAGACGAAGATGCGCAGGCGCTCGTCCAGTCCCGGTTGCGCCTCCGCGCACCATTGGTCGAGGGCGCGGCCTTCGACGTATTCCATGACCAGATAAGGCGCGCCGCCCGGCGTGGCACCGCCGTCGAGCAGGCGCGCGATCTGCGGGTGCTGCAGGTTGGCGAGCAACTGCCGTTCGTGCGCGAACCGCGCTTCCGCGTTGGCGTCGCCGAGGCCGCGGATCAGTTTGACCGCGGCCTGCTGGCTGAAGTGTCCGTCGGCGCGCTCGGCCAGGTAGACCGCGCCCATGCCGCCGTGGCCGATCTCGCGCAGCAGGCGCCAGGCGCCGAGCAGGTCTCCCGCGTGCAGCTCGGTCGTGTTGAATTGCGCGATCATCGCGCTCACTCCCGCGCGCGAGCGCGTGCGCGTCGCCGCGTCGGCGTCGAGCAGGGCGAGCGCCTCGGCAACCAGCGCGGGATCGGCGCCCGAGGCGTTCAGCGCAGCGCGCCGCTGCGACGGCGGCAGGTCGCAGGCGAGATCGAAAAGACGGCGCAGTTCGCTCATGCGGAGTTCTCGGGCCGGACGGCGCGATGCCATGCGCCCGAGCCGCCGCGACGTCGCGGCTGTCTTCGCTCGCGGCCTACGCTCAAGGAAGATGCCTCAGGCCAGCGCGCGGTTGACGAACGCGCGGGCGAAGCGCAGGTCGCGGTCGACCGTCGGCACCGATACCGCGAGGGTCTGCGCGATCTCCTCGCGTTCCATGCCGGCGAAGGTCGCCAGCTCCATTGCCGCGGCCGCGCGCGGTTCCAGCGTTTCGAGCTTGCGCAGCGCCTCGTCGAGCACCACCACGTCCATCGCGCCCAGATCGTCCGGCACGTCAACCGCACTGCCGAGCGTGACCGTCGCCTGCGCCCCGGGCTGCCGTCCGGCGAGGATCGCGCGCGCGCGGTCGACCAGGATGGAACGCATATACAGCGCGCTGACCGCAAGGAAATGCGCACGGTCGGCAAATGCCTTGCCGGCGCCGAGGAGGCGCGTCATCGCCTCGTGCACGAGGTCGGTCGGATCGAGCGTAACCGAGTTCGACTCGCCGCGCAGCCGCTGCACGGCGATCTGCCTGAGCAGGTCGTAGAGTTCGGGCATCACCGGTTCGAGTGCGGCGGAATCGCCGCCGCGCCAGGCGGCAAGGCGGGTGGTGATGTCGGAAGTCAATTCAGCGGTCCTGATCCACGGCTTGGAAGCGATGATGCGGCAAGCGCACAGGCTTTGCAAAAACCGCCCGCCCGGCATGGCCGCGTCCGCCGGGCGGCGCGCAAAAGGGGCGCTGAACCGGCGGATTCCTGTCGCAAGTCCCTGGCTTGGAATGCCGGACGCCGCCGCGGACGCGGGCGGCGAAAAAATTTTCTCCGGCGTGATAGGCGGCGGTACGGTTTTGCGCTTGTTTGGTATGAGTGTGAGAAATCCGTTCCGATTGCGGACGGAAAAGCGATGTCCAGTCCCGTGCGAGACGGTCGCGGCAAGCGGTCACCGGCATGCGGAGTACACGGCGGGCGTTGGGGGGCCGGCGTGTCGCTCGGATATCGGAATTCCGAATCCGCTTCGGATACGGCGCGCGTATTGGAATAGGGGACGCAGCGCCGCCTCCACTCGCGGTTCTCGGCGCAGGGGCTGCGCCGACCGTCACGGCGACGTCCGACGTCGGCGCCGTGCGGTAGGCGCAGAGTCGTCGAGTGCAAGCAGCGTGGCGACGTTCGGCGTCGCCACGCTCGCCCTCGTGCGCGGCGGATCGAGCCCGGGCTCGGCACCTCCCTCGGCCGCCCGAGCCGTACCGGCGCGTAACCGCCCCGGTTTGTCTTATGCTTCGGCAATTGCCCTGCCCGCACGAAGACATGGACCTGAGCTATATCCTCAATCACCTCGGCGAAGACCGCGAAAGCCAGCGCGGTGCGGTCTCGCCGCCGATCTACCAGAGTTCGATCTTCGCGTTTCCGAGCGTGGATGCGTTCCGCGAAGGCTTTCGCGACGAGTTCCGCCGCACGACCTACACGCGCGGCAACAACCCCACGGTCGAGGTGTTGCGCAAGAAGGTCGCCGCGCTCGAAGGCGCCGAGGATTGCCTGATGTTCGCCAGCGGTGCGGGCGCGATTTCCGCCGCCGTGATCGCCAGCGTCGCCGCGGGCGATCACGTCGTCTGCGTGGCGCGTCCGTATTCGTGGACGCGCGCGGTGCTGCGCGACCTGCTCGGCCGCTTCGGGGTGACGACGAGCTTCGTCGACGGCACCGATCCGGCGAATTTCGCCGCCGAACTCGCGCCGCAGACGAAGCTGATCGTGCTCGAAAGTCCGAACTCGATGACCTACGAGCAGCAGGATCTGGCCGCGGTCGCGAAACTGGCGAAAGCGCGCGGGATCCGCACGCTCTGCGACAACAGCTACGCCACGCCGCTGAACCAGTCGCCGCTCGCGCTCGGCATCGACATGGTCGCGCATTCGGCGACGAAATATTTGAACGGGCACA
>CBJLOV010000137.1:0-11763 GCA_966424745.1 uncultured bacterium | reverse complement strand
ATGTGCAGCAGGCCGTCGATGCCGCCGAGGTCGACGAACGCACCGTAGTCGGTGAGGTTCTTGACGACGCCCTTGACGACCGCGCCTTCCTGCAGGCGCTCGAGCATCTGCTCGCGCTCCTCGGAATGCTCGCTCTCGACGACCGCGCGGCGCGAAACGACCACGTTGTTGCGCTTGCGGTCGAGCTTGATGATCTTGAATTCCAGATCCTTGCCTTCGATGAAGACCGGATCGCGCACCGGACGCACGTCGACGAGCGAACCCGGCAGGAACGCGCGCACGTCCTTGATGTCCACGGTGAAGCCGCCCTTGACCTTGCCCGACACGCGGCCGGTCACGGTGGCATTGGCCTTCTGCGCCTCTTCCAACTCGTCCCACACCATGGAACGTTTGGCTTTTTCGCGCGACAGTCGGGTTTCGCCGAAACCGTCTTCGATCGCGTCGAGCGCGACCTTCACTTCGTCGCCGACCTGCACTTCCAGCTCGCCCGCCTCATTGCGGAATTGCTCGATCGGCACGATGCCTTCGGACTTCAATCCCGCATTGACGACGACGACGTCGTTGCGAATTTCGACGACGATGCCCGAGACGATGACACCGGGCTTCAATTTGGCCAGCGATTGCTGGCTCTGTTCAAACAGTTCGGCAAAACTTTCAGTCATGTTGATTCTCTAGTTGATGAACGGATCGCCCGGGGTTGGCTAGTCGGCGCGATCCACCGGTTGTGGCACGTCGGCTCGATGGCCTTCGTACCGTTGCAATTCCTCGCCGCGGACGGCGAGGGCCAAAAAGCATTTTTGCCACGGATTACACGGATCAACACGGTCGATTGCCGTAGGGGTCCGATTCGTCGCGCCCCTACAAATCCGTGCTATCCGTGTAATCCGTGGCCAAAATGCTCTGCTTGTTCTTCGACCTTAAGAGTGGATCAATTCCAGCACTCTGGCGACGACGGCATCGATCGACATTCCGGTCGAATCGATCAGGATAGCGTCTGCCGCCGGCTTCAGCGGCGCCACCGCGCGTTCGGCGTCGCGCACGTCTCGTGCCTCGATCTCGCGCAAAAGGGTTGCTAGTGTAACCCCCAAACCCTTTTCCTTCAACTGTTTATAGCGCCTTTTCGCACGCTCCTCGGCGCTCGCGGTCAGGAACACCTTGGGCCGGGCATCGGGAAAGATCACGGTGCCCATGTCGCGCCCGTCGGCCACCAGGCCGGGGTTCCGGCGAAAACTCCGCTGCTTCTCGAACAGAGCCGTTCGCACCGACGGGATGGCGGCGATCGCCGACGCCGCAGCACCACAGGTTTCCGTACGGATTTCGGCGGTGGCGTCGAGGCCGTTGACGATCACCCGCGTCTCGCCCCCGTCCTTGGGATCGCGAAAGCCGATCTTCGTCGTTTCGGCACAGCGGGTGACCGCGTCGGCATCGGAAAGATCGAGACCGGCCATGCTCGCGGCGAACCCGACCGCCCGGTACAGCGCGCCCGAATCGAGCAGATGCCAGCCCAAGGCGTCCGCGACGCGCGCGCTGACCGTGCCCTTGCCCGACCCCGAGGGGCCGTCGATCGTCAATACGGGCACGAGCTTTTCGGAATGCGCTGGGGACATGGATTTCGGGCGAAAAAGGACGCGGCATTCTATCCGAGCTCGTCGACGCTGCCGAGGGCGGCCGGCGGACGTCCCGGTGTAAGGATTTCCGTACAAAACGGTCGAATGATCGAAACCCGCGATCCATGGAACGGTCCAATCCTTCGACGGCAACGAGAAATCTCATGCAAATCCGCAGACCATCAGACATCCGCCCCAGCGAAATCACGCCGGAGTCGGTCTATCGGAATCGGCGCACCGTGCTCAAGATGCTGGGCCTCGGCGCGGCCGGACTCATCGCGGGCTGCAGCTCCGAAGACGCTCCCAGCGCGGCGCTCGCCGCCGCCGAGGAACCCCGGGCGGACGGCAAACCGCTCGCGATCGCGAAGAAAGGCGAGTACGTCCTCGCCGACCCGCTGACCACTTACAAAGACGCGACCCACTACAACAACTACTACGAATTCGGCACCGACAAGGCCGATCCGGCGCGCAACTCGGGCCGGTTCAAGCCGATACCGTGGAGCGTGGAAATCGCCGGCCATGCCGAGATCACCGGCAAATTCACGCTCGAGGACATCCTCAAGCCGCATCCGCTCGAAGAGCGCGTGTACCGTCACCGCTGCGTCGAAGGCTGGTCGATGGTGATCCCGTGGGACGGCATTGCGCTGGCCGATCTGCTCAAGCGCTTCAAACCGACCGCGCAGGCGAAATACGTCGCTTTCACCACCGTCAACCGTCCCGCCGAAATGCCGGGGCTGCATTCGTCCGTCCTCAGCTGGCCCTACCACGAGGGCCTGCGCATCGACGAAGCCATGCATCCGCTCGCCTTCCTCGCCACCGGCCTGTACGGACGCGAACTGCCGAACCAGAACGGCGCGCCGCTGCGCCTGATCGTGCCGTGGAAATACGGCTTCAAGGGCGCCAAATCGATCGTCAAGATCGACTTCACCGACACGATGCCGCGCACGACCTGGAATCTCGCCGCCTCGAACGAATACGGCTTCTATTCCAACGTCAACCCCGACGTCGATCACCCGCGCTGGAGCCAGCGCACGGAACGGCGCATCGCCGGCGACGGCTTCAACCTGTTCGGCAACCGCATCGAGACCAAGCCGTTCAACGGCTATGCCGACCAGGTCGCGAGCCTGTACACCGGCATGGACCTGCGCAAGTACTTCTGATTCGCCTCTCCCTCTGCAGCAAGGTATGAAAAGTCAATAGCGTTGCCACGAAGACACGAAGGACACGAAGGACACGAAGGACACGAAGTAAAGCGGCTAGAACTTATCTCAAAATTGAATCCGTTCGGGTTGTAGCGGATCGCAGCTCCGCGAAGTCGAAGCACCGCAATGGAAAGGGCTTGCAGACCCTTCGACTTCGGCGCTTCGCGCCTAGCTCAGGACGAGCGGAGTTTTGCGATGGGTTTTAGAAAGAAGCGTGATTTTTTCGATGTCGTTTTGCACGTTTTGCTTTTCTTCGTGTCTTCGTTTTTCTTCGTGCTCTTCGTGTCGACGTCTTATGACCTTGATCTTCGATAGTCCCCGTTTTACCCGTTGATATCGATTGAAGTGACCATGCTCTTGTTCAAAGACCGCATCGCGGCAAGCAAGCCGTTGGCTTTCCTGCTTTGCCTCGTTCCGCTCGGCCTGTTGATTTGGGACGCGCTGCAGAACGAGCTCGGCACCGACCCGGTGGCGCAGCTCGAACATCGCAGCGGCCTGTGGGCGCTGCGCCTGCTGCTTATCACGCTTGCCGTCACACCGCTGCGCCGCCTGACGGGCTGGAACAAGGCCGTGCGCTATCGGCGCATGCTCGGCCTGTTCGCGTTCTTCTATGCGACCGTGCACCTGGCCGTCTATCTGTTCGTCGACCTCGGCGGCTATTGGACCGACATCTTCGAACAGATCGCGAAGAAACCCTTCGTCACGGTCGGTTTCGCCGCGTGGCTGCTGCTGATTCCGCTCGCCGCCACCTCGACGCAGAAAATGATCCGTCGCCTCGGCCGCCGCTGGCAGCAACTGCACCGCCTCGTCTACGTCGCGGCGCTGCTCGGCGTGCTGCATTTTCTCTGGCTGGTCAAGGCGGACATCCGCGAACCCCTGGCCTATTTCGCCGTGTTCGCGGTATTGATGCTGTGGCGGCTTCCTTGGGCGAAGCTGAAGCTCAATTCGCGGGGCAGGCGCCCTTCCCGTCCGCCGCATACGCGCGTGCCGCAGACGCAATCCGACTAGCGAGTTCGACGAGCGCGCGACGGTGGCCGCGCACGAGTTCGTCGTAACCTTGGCCGGCGTTCTCGCGCACGGCGCTCGCGCACACCAGCGGCGAAGATTTGTCGCCGCCGCTCAGGCTCCACACCGCGTCGACCGCGGCGTACGAACCGGGCGCCGAGTCGAAGCGGCGCAGGTCGATCCTGACGCTCACCACGGTCGCCCCCGGCGCGCGCGGCTGACCGGCGATGTCGGTCGTCGCCAGCTCGTGTGCAAGAGCGGCGGACAAGGCCGTACGGACCTCGTCCGCCAGCGGCGCGATCCAGCGCTCGTGTTCGAGCGGCGCCACGCCGCCGCCATCGCGGACGACGAGTTGCGGCCGATCGACCTGCGCGGGAATGCCGACCGGCTGCAGCTCGATCAGAAATTTCGCCGGCACGGACGGCGCTCCCGTCTCGGCGGACTCGCCGAGCAGACTGTAGTACCGGGTCGGCACCGTGCTGGCGCAGGCGCCGAGCAGCAGCGCGGCTAGAAGGGTCGCCGTGCGCTGGCGGGGGACGAGGCGCGGCATCATGGTTTGTTTTCCTTGGAATCCTTGTCCGGGGCGCCGTGCAATGCCGGGTCGGCCGGCTTGCCGCGCAGCAGCGATTCGGGGTGCACGCCGAGATAGTCGGTCAGCACGCGCAGCGAGCGCGCGGCGCGTTGCATCTCGGCAAGCGTTTGCGCGAGGTTTTGCTGCAGCGGCGAATCGGTGGCGACCGCGTGCTGCGCGCTGCCGAGCGTTCCCTGCGCCCCGACCAGGGTCGCGTTGAGCTGCGGCAGGGTCGCTTCGTTCACCTGGCGCAGGGTCTTGTCGAGCTGCGAGATCGAGCTGTCCAGATTCCTGCCGATCGATTCGAACGGGATCTTGTCGAGTTTCGCGACGATGCCGGTCATCTGTTCCTGCAGTTGGTCGAAACTGCCCGGCACGGTCGGCAGCTGGACCGGCCTTATGCTCGGATCGAATTCCGCCTTGGGCGCGTTCGGTATGAAGTCGAGCGCGATGTACAGCTGTCCGGTCAGCAGATTGCCCATGCGCGCCTGGGCGCGCAGGCCGCGCGCGATCTGCGGTTTGATGAAGTTCGCCAACCGTGTGTTCTGATCGCCGACGTCGTGCTGCAACTGCGCGATCTTTTCGCCCGCGCGGCCTAAGCGCTGCGGATAGATCACCACGCCGACGATCAACTGGAAGCTCTGTTTGTCGGTGTCGTAGTCGAGATTGATCGAAACGACCCGGCCGACGACGATGCCGCGGAAGTCGACCTGGGCGCCGACCGTCAATCCGCGCAGCGATTGCTCGAAGCGCATCTGCAGGTATTCGGGCTCGCCGTCGGGCGGTGCCATCGCGGTCTGCAGGTCGTCGAACAGGGTGAATTCGGCGCCTTCGGCCGCGGGCGTCGCGTCGCGCGGGCCGGGCGGCGTCTGGAACGCAATGCCGCCGGCGATGACGGTCGCGAGCGACTGGGTGCTGAGCTTGAGCCCGCTCGCGTCGAGATTCAGATCGACCCCGCTCGCGTTCCAGAAGCGCGAGGAAATGCTGACGTAGCGGTCGTACGGGGCATCGACGAAGACGTCCACCTTCATCTGCTTGCCGTCGCTGTCGAGCTCGTAGGAAACGACGCGGCCCACCTGGATGCGCCGGTAGTACACGGGCGAGCCGATGTCGAGCGAACCGATGTCGGCCGCGCGCAGGGTGAAGCGCTTGCCCGGCGAACCGTGGATGACCGCAGGCGGGCGCTCCAGCCCGACGAACTCTTTCCTCGACTCGTTCGACACGCCGTTGTCGGCGCCGATGTAGGCGCCGGAAAGCAGGGTGCTGATCCCGGAGACGCCGCTCGTGCCGAAACGCGGACGCACGACCCAGAAGCGCGAGTCGGCCGTGGCGAAGCCGGCGGCGTCCTTTTCCAGCTTCACCCGCGCGATGATGTGGGTGCTGTCCTTGGCGAGGCGGATCGAATCGACCAGGCCGATGACGACGTCCTTGTACTTGACCTGGGTCTTGCCGGCCTCGAGCCCTTCCGCGGTGATGAACGAAATCTCGATCACCGGCCCCTCGGAGGCCCAGTTGTGGATCACCATGCCGATGCCGATCAGCGCGGCCACGATCGGCACGAGCCAGATCAGGCCCGCATTCCAGTGCCGCCGCCGCACCACCGGCACGGGCGGCACCGGCGGCGGCGCGTCCTCGTTGTTGCTGCCGCCCTGCTCACTCATGTGGATTCACCGCCATCCGCATCGTCCCAGATCAGACGTGGATCGAAGCTCATCGCCGCGCACATCGTCAACACGACGACGAGACCGAAGAACACGATGCCGAGGCGCGGCTCGGCCGTGCCGAACAGACGGAACTGCACGAGCGCCGAGACGAGCGCGACGACGACGACGTCGAGCATCGACCAGTAGCCTATCAGCTCGACGAAGCGATACAAGCGCGCGCGCTGCGGCCGCGCCCAGGTGCTGTGCCGCTGCACGGTCACCAGCAGGGTACCGAGCACGAGGAACTTGATCGACGGCACCGCCACGCTGGCGATGAAAATCAGAAGCGCGATGTCCCACGACCCGGATTTCCAGAACTCGACGACGCCGTGCAGGATCGTGCTCGCCTCGCCGCGGCCGAGCATGCTCGTGTACATGACCGGCAGAACGTTCGACGGAACGTAGAGGATCAGCGCCGCGAGCAGGAACGCCCAGGTGCGGGCGAGCGAATCGGGCTTGCGCCGGTGCAGATGCGAACCGCAGCGCGGGCAGAGCGGCAGGTCCGTCGAGCAAACCGAGGCGCAGGTGTGGCAGGCGACGACGCCGAGTTCGTCCGCGCGCGGCGCGAGTGCGGTCATTCGCCCCACTCCACGTCGGCACCGCCGGAAACCCGTTCCCAGAGCGTACGCACGTCGCGCTTGGCGATCACGGTGATCAGCACGGTCAGCGCCACCGTCGCGTACGTGCCCGGCCCGGCGATCACGTTGAGCATGCCCGACAGCTTGACGATCGCGACGAGCACGCCGAGCAGGAACACTTCGGTCATGCTCCACGGCCGGATCCGGTGCAGCACGCGCATCGCGAAGCCGAATCCCGGCGCGCGCCGGCGCGCGCGCGCGAACAGCAGAACCCAGCCGAGCAGCGCGATCTGCAGCCACGGCACGGCGAACAGGGTCGCGGCGGCGACGAAGCCGACGATCAGCGCCGAACCGTGCGAGAGCGCCGAGATCGCCTGGAGCAGATTCGCCTCGTTGTGCATGCCGCCGACCGCGATGCGGATCACCGGCGAGACGTTGGCGATCACGAAGACGATCGCCGCGGCCACGGTCAGCGCGAACAGGTGATCGAGGTCGAGCCGGCTCGCCCGGTAGAGCACCGCATGGCAGCGCCCGCAGCGCGCGATCTCGTCATGCTCGAGATCGTGCTTGCGATAGACCGAATCGCAGTGTTCGCAGACGACGAGAGCGGGATAGAGGCTCATGACTCGCTGCGCGCCCGAAGCGAATTCGTCCGACTCAGACTATTCCGAGCAGCAGCAGGGCCATCCCCCCCGCGATCACCGCGGCCGCGGCGATCAGCCACCAGATGTCGTTCTTGCCGGCGCCATCGGTTCCGCCCCGCTCTTCCGTCGCGTCCGCCGCGGACGGGTCGAGCGTCTTCATCGTTTGGGTGACGTCCGCCGGCCGGCCGCGCAGCGGCGACATCGCGCCGCTGCCGGTCCGCTGCGGCAACCCCGGAGCCTCGACGAGAAAACGCTCGCGCCCGAAACAGAGCTGGTCGCCCGCGCACAGCACCGCATCGCGCGTCTCGACGCCGTTGACGAAGGTGGTGCCGCCGTCGAGGTTGCGCAGGCAGATGGCTTCGTCGGCGAACTCGATCGCGGCATGGCGCGCGGCCATGCCGGGTTCGTCGAGGTTGAGGTCGGCCTGGCCGCTGCCGACGACGAGCCGGCCGCGCACCGGCACGATCTTGCCGAAGCGCATGCCCGACAAGCCGCGCAGCAGCACGCGCGCCGGATAGGTTCGCGAAGGTTCGGACGGCGGCGGCGCCGACGGAGGCGGAATATCGGTGCGGATGTCCTCGTCGCGATCGGGCTTGAGCACGAACTGAACGCTGCCCAGGCTGACCACGTCGCCGAGGCGCAGCAGCGCCTTCTCGCGCACCGGGCGCGTGTTCACATGCGTGCGCGCCTGCGGGTCGAGGACGGCGAGTTCGATTCCGCGCTCGCCGAGCTTGAGGCGGACATGATGCGGCGCTACGCCGGTTCCGCCGACGACGATGGCGTTGTCCGCCGCCGCGCCGATCCGGGTTTCGCCGGCACCGACCAAGGTGTCATCCTGCTCCTTGTTCGGAAAGGAAATACGCATGCTTGAATGGGGTTTAACTTATTTGTACACAATGTAGCATACGCACCGACCAATCCGCCCTGAACAAAAAGGAAGCTTCCATGCCCAGCATCGACATCCGCCGCAAGCATCATCATTCACTGAAGGAGGCGAAGGCCGCAGTGAAGGAAACGGCGGCCGCGATCGGCAAGAAGTTCGACATCAAGAGCAAATGGGACGGCGATACGCTGCATTTCGAGCGCGCCGGCGCCAGCGGCTCGATCCACGTCACCGCCCACGAAGTCCACGTCACCGCCCAGCTCGGTTTTCTGCTCGGCGCGCTGAAGCCGATGATCGAGAAGGAGATCGAGAGCCATCTCGACAAAGGGTTGGCCTAGGGCCTGTCCACAGTAGCCCAGGCGGATCGCGTTGCTCTTGGACAGGCCCCGAGGATCTGCCGACCGAATCGCAACACGCATAGTGTGAATATTCTAGGCTGCGTGCCTAGATTGGCCCCATGACGACGCATCCGCGTCCTCGCAAAAAAACCGGGAGGGAAACGATGGCAGGCAAACCGAAACTCAAGTCCAGGACCAAGGCGGCGGCAAGCTCCGGCTCGGGCGGCGCGGCGTCGGAGAACAAGTCGATCATGGAATCCGCGCAGCAGATCTGGCTCGCCGGCCTCGGCGCGCTGACCAAGGCGCGCGAAGACGGCACCAAGCTGTTCGAGAACCTGGTCAAGGAAGGATTGAGTCTGGAAGCGGCGACGCGCAAGATCGCGACCGGCAAGGTCGACGAAGTGCGCGGCGCGGTCGAATCCGGCGTCAGCCAGGTGCGCGAACGCACCCAGGAAACCTGGGACCGTCTCGAGCAGGTGTTCGAATCCCGCGTCTCGCGCGCGCTCAACAAACTCGGCGTGCCCGGCCGCAACGAGCTCGACGAGCTGCTCAAACGCGTCGAGGAGCTCAACCGCCACGTCGTCAATCTCAATCCGGCGGCGAAAAAGGTCGGCCTGGCCGAAACGCTGACCAACAAGGTCAAGCGCGCGCGCGACGATTTCGGCGATCTGGTCAAGGACATCGAGGAAGCGCAGCTCGCCGCGAAACACACCATGCAGCGCTCGGTCGCCCGCCTGGCCGACGCGGTTGCTCCGTCCAAACCGGCGGCGAAGGCCGCCGCCAGGAAGGCGACGAAGCCGGCGGCGAAGAAGGCGGCCAAGAAGACCGCGAAGAAAAAATAAACCTCTTCGTAGCTCCAAGACACGGCACGCAACCCCCGGCATCGTCCGGGGGTTGTTTTTTCCGGGTCCGCTGCGGCATCCGGGACATCCGTCACCGGGCCGTCATATTAAATAAACTTCATGGTATGTAATTGCCTTGACAATCATTGTTTCGGCAATATTATTGCCGCATGCAAAAGACAGCCTTCCTTTGCGGCATGCGCGACGACACCAGTTTTCCGATGCTGATCCGCCAGATTCGTGACGGCCTCCTCCGCCAGGTCGAGCGTCAACTCGAGGCCAGCGGCGTCGACATCAACTACAGCCAGCATCTGGTCGTGAAGATCCTCGCGAACAACGGGCCGCAGACGCCCGGCGACCTGGCCAAGTATCTCGACCACAACGCCGGCGCGATGACGCGCTTGATCGACCGCCTCGAAGACATGGGCTGCGTGCAGCGCAAGCCGCATCCGCAGGACCGCCGCGCCCTGACCATCGAACTCACACCGGCGGGCCGGGATCTGTGGCGGCAGATAAGCCAGTTCATGGAACACGCGCAGGAATTGGCATTGCAGGAACTGAAAGCCGCGGACCGGGCAAAGACGTTCGAACTGCTTGTCCGTGTACGCGACACGCTCGACAAGATCCCGTGAATTTTTCTCCCTCCCCGACAGCCATGCACTCAATCCGTTCGCTTTCCCTGACCGTTCTCGCCGCAGCGCTGACCCTGGCCGGCTGCGCCAGCCCGGGCGGCCTGCACACCGAAGGCGTGGCGACCGACGCCGCCGCGCTGCACAGCGAGCGCAGCTTCGCCAAGATCAAGACGACCCCGGCCGCGTGGCCGACGTCGGACTGGTGGACCCGGCTCGGCGACAAGCAGCTCGATGCCTTGACCGACGAAGCGCTCAAGGACAACCCCGACCTCGCCGGCGCCGATGCGCGCGCGCGCGAAGCCCAATCGCAGGTCGACACGCAGAACGCCAAGCGCCTGCCCACGATCAACGCCGACGGCAGCATCGCCGGCGTGCGCCTGCCGACCACGGCGTTTCCGAAACCGATCGGCGGCTCGTTCCAGACCTTCCCCGCCGTCTACGCCAGCTTCAACTGGGGCCTCGACATCTGGGGCGGCAAGCGCGCCGCCTGGGAGGCGGCGCTGGGTCAATCGCGCGCCGCCGACATCGACGCGCACGCTGCGCGCCTGTCGCTTTCGGTCAACGTCGCCCGCGCCTACGTGCAGCTCGGCTATGCCTTCGACGAGAAGGACGTCGCCGACGCGCAGCTCAAGCGCGCCAATGCCTCGTATGCGCTGGTCAAGCAGCGCGTCGCCGCGGGCATCGACAACCTCCTGCAGATCAAGCAGGCCGAAGCCGAAGTGGCCAGCGCCGAGCAGCAGGTCGCCGTCGCCGGCGAAGCGATCGACGCCGGCCGCATCGCCCTCGCCGTGCTGCTCGGCAAGGGTCCCGACCGCGGCCTCGACATCGCGCGCCCGCAGGCGCTCAAGCCCGCTGCGCTCGCACTGCCGCCGAATCTGACCGCCGACCTGATCGGCCGCCGCGCCGATCTCGTCGCCGCGCGCTGGCGCGTCGAAGCCTCGACCAAGAACATCGCCGCGGTGAAGACCGAGTTCCTGCCGAACCTCAGCCTTTCCGCGTTCGCAGGCTTCACCTCGTCGTCGACGGACAATCTGTTCTCGCTGCCCGCGCGCTTCTATATGGTGCAGCCGGCGATCAGCCTGCCGATCTTCGACGGCGGCCGCCGCCGCGCCGACCTGAAGAGCGCAGACGCCGACTACGACCTCGCCGTCGCGCACTACAACTCGACCCTGGTCGGCGCAGTCAACGACGTCGCCGACCGCATCGCCAACCTCGACTCGCTGCAGACCCAGATCGCCGCGCAGCACCGCGCCGTGGACGCCGCGCGCACGGCGTGGGATCTGAGCCAGCAGCGCTACAAGGCCGGCATCGGCAGCTATCTCGACACGCTGACCGTACAGCAGCAGTTGCTGACCGCGGAACAGCGCCTCGCCGCGCTCGACGCGCAGCAGGTCGACACCTCGGTGCGCCTGGTGCAGGCGCTCGGCGGCGGCTTCGACGCGACGGGCGACGTGCCGCCGATCGCCGACGCCGCGCCGTGACCGGGCGAACGCAATCACACAGAACAATCCCATAGAGATCCCCCATGAGCACCCCGAACCCCACCGCCAACGCCGCCTCCGTGCCGACCAACGGCCGGCGCCGCTTCCTGTTGCGTCTCGTTCTCGTGATCACCGTCGCCGCCGCGATCGGCGTCGGCATTTGGTACTACACGGTCGGCCGCTGGTACGAAGGCACCGACGACGCCTATGTCAACGGCAACATCGTGCAGATCACCCCGCAGGTCGTCGGCACCGTGGTCAAGATCAACGCCGACGA
>CBJLOV010000136.1:0-11809 GCA_966424745.1 uncultured bacterium | reverse complement strand
ATCATCAACAGCGATTTGGCGGCGAGCTTGACCTTGGTCAAACAAGTGGTGAACACGAACGGAGGCGCAGCGACAGCAAGTGCCTGGACCTTGCATGCGACCGGCCCGGCGACGATCGGCGGTGCCACCGGTGCCACCGCGGTAACCGCTGCGGCGGTCCCTGCTGGCACCTACACATTAAGCGAGACCGGAGGTCCGGCAGGCTACGCGGCGAGTGCATGGAGTTGCACGAACAACGTCATCGTGACGAATGGCGAGATCGCCCTGGGCAACGGTGTGAGCACGACCTGCACGATTACCAACAACGACCAGCCGGCAACGCTGACGCTGGTCAAACAAGTGGTGAACACGAAGGGCGGCACGGCCGCGGCAAGTGCCTGGACCTTGCATGCGGCCGGTCCTGCCACGATCAGCGGCGCGACGGGCACGCCGGCGGTGACGTCGGCCGCGGTGTCGGCGGGCACTTACGCGCTGAGCGAGAGCGGCGGGCCGCCGGGCTATCAGCCGAGCCCCTGGAGTTGCACGAACAACGTTACCGTGGTCGGCGGCAAGATCGCTTTGGGCAACGGAACGAGTACGACCTGCACGATCACCAACACCGAGCTGCCGAACGCCGTTCCAACTCCGTTTTTCTACTTGAATAAGAAAGTCGAGAACGGCCCGGGTTATTTCGTTGGCGACTTTGCATTTACGATTGATTGTGGCGCCACCGGAATGTTCACCGTGTATGTGTCGTTGAACAATACGGTGAGCGGGAAGACGGCCATCTCCAATATTCCCCAAGGCAGTGTGTGCACTTTCAGCGAGTCGCCGGAACTGCCGGCGCCCTCTGCGGGTTTCCTCTGGGGCGACTTGCCGCCGCCGCAGACGGTGACGATCAGCGATCAGGATGTGAATTTCGTCAACTCTTTGCAAATGATCGAGCCCGGACCGCCAACGGACAACGTGGTCAGGACGCCGATGTTGCCGAAATGGGGCCTGGGCCTGCTCGGTTTGATCCTTGCCGCCTTCGGTGCCGGGGCGTTGCGGCGGCATCGGAGCCAACGTTGACATTTTCATCGGGCCAGGGATGGCCCGATGAATTCACGCGTCCTTAAAGGCCAAGGCTTCGCCGATAGCGTCGGACAGGCGCGGCGGGATCGCGCATTGATGCCCATGGGTGCGTGCAAAGCGGGTAAATTCAAACGGTTGTGTGATATTCTGGGCGAATTGATGCAGCGCAGCGACGCGGCTTCCGCGGTCCGTCCTCGGGCGGAGGGCCGGGCTGAAAATCGCTGGCTTGCTGCAGATTCGCCAATATCCGATAGGAGCCAGCCGTGTCTGACAAAAGCGTCGTGTTGACCGATTCCGCATCCAGCAAAACCACCACGTTGCCGGTCGTCTCCGGCAGTCTCGGCGACCCGGCTCTCGACATCGCCAAGCTCAACAAGGAAACGGGCTACTTCACCTTCGACCCCGGCTTCGTGTCGACCGCGTCCACCCGTAGCGCGATCACGTTCATCGACGGCGACAAGGGTGTGCTGCTCTATCGCGGCTACCCGATCGAACAGCTCGCCAAGCAATCGAACTTTCTCGAGGTCGCTTACCTGCTGATCAACGGCGAGCTGCCGACCGCGACCCAGTTCGGCGCGTTCGACGACGAGGTGACGCATCACACGATGATGCACGAGTCGCTGCGCCATTTTTTGAACGGCTTTCACTACGACGCACATCCGATGGCGATGTTGTGCGGGTCGGTTGCCGTGCTTTCGGCGTTCTACCACGACACGCTCGACATCAATGATCCCGAGCAGCGTCGTCTCGCCGCGATTCGCCTGATCGCGAAGATGCCGACGATCGCCGCGGCCGCGTATCGTTTCTCGATCGGCTGGCCCACGCGCTACCCGCGCAACAACCTGGAATACGTCACGCGCTTCCTGCACATGATGTTCGAGGTGCCGAGCGAGCCGCTGCAACTCTCGCCCGTGGCGGCGAAGGCGCTCGACCTGCTCTTCATCCTGCACGCCGACCACGAGCAGAACGCGTCGACCTCGACCGTGCGCCTGGTCGGCTCGACCGGCGCCAATCCTTACGCCTGCGTTGCCGCCGGCATCGCGGCGCTGTGGGGGCCGGCGCACGGCGGTGCGAACGAGGCCGTGCTGAAGATGCTCAACGAAATCGGCACGGCGGACAACGTGTCGAAAGCGGTCGAGAAGGCGAAAGACAAGAATTCCGGTTTCCGCCTCATGGGTTTCGGTCACCGCGTCTATAAAAACTTCGATCCGCGCGCGACGATCATTCGCGAGATGTGCCACAAGGTGCTGGCCGACCTCGGCGTCAACGATCCGCTGCTGGACGTGGCGATGAGGCTGGAAGAGGTTGCACTCAAGGATCCGTACTTCGTCGAGCGCAAGCTGTATCCGAACGTCGACTTCTACTCGGGCATCATCTACAAGGCGTTGAAGATTCCGACCGAGATGTTCACCGTGATGTTCGCGATCGCGCGCACCGCGGGCTGGGTGGCGCATTGGCTCGAACAGCACAATGACAAGGACACCAAAATCGGCCGTCCGCGCCAGATCTACACCGGTGCGACCAATCGCGACTACGTGCCGCTCGACAAGCGTTGAGAATCAAGAAGCTCTTAACGTGGACAAGAGCGGACTTTCTCGGATGAAAGCGGATAAAGCCCTATCCGCTTGAATTCATCCTGATCCGCTCTGGTCCGCGTCAGGTGCCTTCGTTTTCTCTCATCAGTTGCTGCAGCGTCGCCGAAGTGGCGCGCTGCATCGGTTTGCCGTCGATGCGGTCCAGCGGCGCCTGGCGCAATCCGTCGTAGGCGAAGATCGTCACGTCGACCGCGGTATCGTCGACGGCGAATTGCAGAACAGGGAAATCCGCCTCGTCGTCCCTGTCGAAGCGCAGGCGTCGGGTTTCGGTTTCGTAGCCGATGCCGTGTTCTTCGAGATGGCGTGCGGGCGCGTCCGGATCGTCGCTGAAAAGATGCAGGCATACGGCCGAGTGTTCGTCCGCCGTGCCGTCGAGCACGGCGCCGACCAGGCGCGGTTCGAACTGCGCGAAGAACCGCATTGCTTCGACCGCCGTTTCGCGCAGGGCGTGCAGCCGTTGCGGCTGATCTTCGGCATGGAACAAGCGTTGATGTTCGCGCAAGGCCGCGTCGATCTCGGTGTTCTTCGGCAGCGAGAACTCGTCGGTCACGCCGAGGCGGGTCGCGGCCTTGCGCTTGGCCAGGGCGTAGTCGCGCAGTCCGGTTTCGCTGATCAGTCGTGCGGCCTCGAACGCGATGCGCGCGCGGATCGGGTTTTGGTGCGCCGCGCCGAGATCCTGCCCGCGGCGCGCGCGCGTATCGGCACGGCGCTGACTCATCAGAAGATCCCGTAGGCTTCCTGCTGCACTTTCTTTTCGGCCTCGGTCGGCTGGTTCGGACTGTTGGCGATGCGCGTCAAGTCCTCGGTACGGAACACTTCGGAGATCGTGTGCTCGGCCCCCGGCGGGGCGAGCAGTCCCGTTTCCGGATCGATCTGAGCCGTGCTGATGCCGGCCGGCATGTTGAACGGTTTTTCCGGCACGCCGTCCAGCGCGACCCGCATGAAGTCGATCCAGATCGGCAATGCAGTCTGCGCGCCGAATTCGATATGTCCCATAGAACTGAAATCGTCGAAACCCATCCATGCGGCGGCGACGAGGTCGAGGTTGTAGCCGACGAACCAACCGTCGCGGTGATCGTTGGTCGAACCGGTCTTGCCGAACAGATCGTTGCGCTTGAGCACCATCGCGCCGCTGCCGGTGCCGCGGCGGACCACGTCGCGCAGCAGCGAGCCGATCAGATAGGCCGTGCGCGCATCGAGCACGCGCGGCGCGAGCTTGGTCGAGGACTCGACGCTCGTCGCGGACGGGCTGCTCGTCGTGGCAGCCTGCGCGCTGCCGATCGGAGAAAGCAGGTTCTGCGCGGGCGGGGCGGCTTCGGCACTGCGCGAGGGCGGCGTCGCGCTTGCGCGGCCGTCGTCGTTGGCGCGTTCGGCACACTGCGCGCAAACCTGCACCGGCTGCGCTTTGTAGACTTCCTTGCCGTCTCGATCGTAGATCGCGTCGACGAAGTACGGATCGACGAGATAGCCGCCGTTGGCGATGACGGCGAATGCGCGCGCCATGTTCATCGGCGACACCGACGCGGTGCCGAGCGCCATCGACAGGTTCGGCGGCACCTGTTCGAGCGACAGGCCGAAGCGGGTGACGAATTCGCGCGCGTAGCGTACGCCGATCGCATCGAGCAGGCGCACCGAGACGAGATTCTTCGATTGCACCATCGCCTCGCGCAAGCGCATCGGGCCCGAGAACACGTCATCGTCGTTCTTCGGCGTCCACTGTCCGTTCGGTTTCGACGGGTCGGGGAACACCACCGGCGCATCGTTGACCACCGAGGCGGGAGTGAAGCCGTGCTCGAACGCTGCGGAATAGAAGAGCGGCTTGAAGCTCGAGCCCGGGTTGCGCGAGGATTGCACGACGCGATTGAATTTGCTGCGCGCGAAACTGAAGCCGCCGACTTCGGCGCGGACCGCGCCGTCTTCGGGATCGAGTGCGACGAGCGCGCCCTGCACGGTCGGAATCTGCGCAAGCTGCCAGCGGCCGGCTTTCTTCGTATCGACGTAGCGCGAAACGCGTACGATGTCGCCGACCTTGAGTGCGGCGTCGACCCGCTTCGGGGCGGGTCCGCGGCTGGTTTCGTCCTGATAACGGCGCGCCCAGGCGATGTCTTCGAGGCTGAGCGCGACGGTCTGGCCATCGCCGAGATGGACCTGTGCTTCCTTTTCCGAGCTCTGCGTAACGATGCCGGGCACGAGGCCGAAGGTGGGGCGGAACGCATCGAGCTTTTTGTCGAGGTCGGCACTCGTCGCGTTCGCCGCGAGTTCGACGTGCGCTTCGGGGCCTCGCCAGCCATGGCGGTGGTCGTAGGCCATCAATCCGTTGCGCACCGCTTCGTTCGCGGCGGTTTGGTCGCGCGAGTCGATCGTCGTGCGGATCGTGTAGGCGTCGGTCAGTGCGTTGTTGCCCAGGCGCTGCAGGGCCTCCTGGCGCACGAGCTCGGCGATGTAGGGCGCTTCGACTTCGATCGGCGGCTCGTGCGCGAACGCCCGTTCCGGTTCGGCGTCGGCCTGCTTCAACTGCGTCTCGTTGATGTAGCCGTTTTCGAGCATGCGTTGCAGTACGTAGCGACGCCGTTCGAGCGCGCGCGTGCGGTTGTTGAGCGGATTTCCGGTCGAGGGAAATTTCGGCAGCGAGGCCAGCATCGCGCATTCGGCGAGATCGAGTTGATCCAAGGTCTTGCCGTAGTAGAAGTCGGCTGCGGCGGCGACGCCGTAGGCGCGGTTGCCGAGGAAGATCTTGTTGAGATACAGCTCGAGGATCTGATCCTTGGTCAGCGTGTTCTCGATCTTGAACGAGAGCAGGATTTCGGTGGCCTTGCGCGACAGGCTGACTTCCGAACTCAAGAAAAAGTCGCGTGCGACCTGCTGCGTAATCGTACTGCCGCCGGGTACGTGCAGCGTGCGCTTGGAGATCATCAGGCCGACTGCGCGCAGGATGCCCTGGTAGTCGACGCCGGGATGTGCGTAGAAATTCGCGTCCTCCGCGGCGAGGAATGCGTTCTTCACCTGCGCAGGCACTTCTTCGATCTTGACCGGGATGCGGCGCGTTTCGCCATAAGTGGCGATGAGCTTGTTGTCGGCGGTATAGATGCGCAGGGGGACCTGCAGGGCGACGTCGCGCAGCGACTCCACCGAGGGCAGGCGCGGGACGATGAGCCAGTAGACCGCGGCGATCCCCGCCGCGCCTAAGACGATGCAAATCACCCCGAGAATCAAGGTGTAGCGGAGCAAACGACGAAGAAAACGCATGGACTGATGCCGGGCGGCCCGGGCGCGGGCGCGATGGTCAAATTATATGCGTCGGCCGAAGGGGTCGATAGGGAAGATTCTGTCCGGATGCGGGCAAATCCGAATCCGGCCGCTGGCATCGCAGATTGTCGAAACGCGATGCAGTTCTCCAAAATTTTTCAGGAAGTGTTTGTTAGTTCAGCACTTTTCCCCATTGCTAAAAATTTAACAATCAGGTTTAATGGCCGCTGCGGACGTGTTGTTTCCTAAACGTTTTTGCGGATGGGGAATAGGGTTGAACTTCTTTCAGACCAAGTCGACATCGCTGATCGGCGTGGACATCAGCTCGTCTGCAGTGAAATTGCTGCAGCTGAGCCGGTCCGGCGGGCGCTATCGCATCGAACATTATGCAGTCGAGCCTCTGCCGGCCAATTCGGTCGTGGAGAAGAACATCGTCGCTGTCGAGCCGGTCGGCGAGGCGCTACGCCGCGCACTGGCCCGTTCCGGTGCGAAGACGAAGTTCGCCGCGGCCGCGGTAGCCGGCTCCGCCGTGATCACCAAGGTCATCACGATGCCGGCGGATCTGGGCGAAGAGGCGCTCGAAGAGCAGATCCAGGTCGAGGCGAATCAGTACATTCCTTATCCGATGGAGGAGGTCAGCCTCGATTTCGAGGTGCTAGGCCCGGTCAAGGACACTCCTGAATCGGTCAACGTGCTGATCGCCGCCTCGCGCACCGAGAACGTGGACTTGCGCATTTCCGCGCTCGAGATCGCCGGTCTGACCGCCAAGGTCATGGATGTCGAAGCGTTCGCGATGGAGAACGCGTGCAAGTTGATTGCCGATCAGCTCACCGTGCCGGCCGACGCGATCGTCGCCGTCGTCGACATCGGTGCGACGATGACGACGCTGATCGTGTTGAAAAATCAGCGCACGATCTACTCGCGCGAACAAGTATTCGGCGGCAAACAGCTCACCGACGAAGTGATGCGCCGCTACGGGCTGTCGCAGGAAGAGGCGGGCCTGGCCAAGCGTCAAGGTGGCCTGCCCGAGTCCTACGAAGTCGAGGTGCTCGAGCCGTTCAAGGAAGCGATCGTGCAGCAGATCAGCCGTCTGCTGCAGTTCTTCTACGCGGGCAGCGACTACAGCCGCGTCGACCAGATCGTGCTCGCGGGCGGTTGCGCACTCGTGCCCGACATCGGCGCGAAGATCCTTCAGCAGCTCGGGGTGCCGTGCATCATCGCCAATCCGCTGGCGAGCATGTCGCTGTCGCAGCGCGTGCAGAGCCAAGCGTCGGCGCTGCGCCAGGATGCGCCGACGTTGATGATCGCCGCCGGCTTGGCGATGCGGAGTTTCGACTGATGGCCAAGATAAACCTACTGCCGTGGCGCGCGGAGCGGCGCCGTCAGCGCGAACGCGACTTCTACATGATGCTCGCTGCAGCCGCGGTCGCCGCCGTCCTCGCCTGGTTCGCCTGGGGCTACTGGATGGATCTGCGCATCGACGATCAAGAAGGGCGCAACGGCTACCTGCGCGGCGAAATCAAGAAGCTCGAAGGCAAGCTCACCGAAATCAAGGATCTGGAAACGACCAAGGCCAAACTGCTCGCACGCAAGCAGATCATCGAACAGCTGCAGGCCAGCCGCTCGCAGATGGTGCACTTGTTCGACGAGTTGGTAAGGACGATTCCCGACGGCGTGCGCCTGACATCGATGAAGCAGAGCGGCGAACAGCTCGTGCTGCAGGGCGTGGCGCAGGCCAATGGCGACGTTTCGAACTATATGCGCAATCTCGATGCTTCGCATTGGATGCAACGCTCGGATCTGCAGAAAACCGAGATCAAGGGCGCCGACAAGCGCAACCGCTACGAGTTCGGCCTCACGGTCAAACTGCGTTCGCCCGAGCAGTCCGACAAGACGGCGCCCGACGGCGCTCCTGCGAAACCGGACGCGCCGCCCGCGAGCAAGCCCGCGGCTCCGCCTGCGCCGGCCCCTGCGGGGAGGGCGCCATGAAGCTCGCGGATTTGCGCAATCTCGACCGCAACAACGTCGGCAGCTGGCCCAACGAGATCAAGTACGTTGCCTGCGCTCTGATTTTTGTCGTTCTGCTGTTCCTCGGCTGGTGGTGGTCGATCAGCGAGAAATCGGACACGCTCGAACAGAAGCAGAAACAGGAAATCGATCTGAAGAAAGATTTCCACGACAAGCAGCTCAAAGTCGTCAATCTCGAGAAGCTGAAGACCCAGCTCGACGATATGCGCGAGATCCTGCGCCAGCTGCTGCGCCAGCTGCCGGGCAAGACGGAAATGCCGGAACTCCTGGACGACGTGTCGCGCGCGGCACTGTCGGCCGGGCTGGAAACCCAGTTGTTCGAACCCGGCGCGGAGACGATCAAGGAAGGTTTCTACGCGGAAAAACCGATCACGCTGCGCATGCTCGGCAACTACCATCAGTTCGGAACGTTCATCAGCGAAGTCGCACGTCTTCCGCGTGTCGTGATTCTGACCATGCACGACGTGGCGCTGAAGCCGTCGCAGCAGGCTGCCGGCGGCAAAACCGGTCCGGCGGCAGGGCAGCTGACGCTCGAAGGCACGGTGAAGACCTACCGTTACGTCGACGAAGATGAGGCCGAGGCGGCCGCACCGAAGAAGCCGGGCGCGCCGAACCCACCTGCGCCAAAGGCGGGCCAATGAGCGATCTGACGATGCATAAGACTGCGCCGATGCGTTGGGGCGTGCTCGTCCCGCTGCTGTTGTCGCTCTGCGGCTGCATGAAGGGCGACGCCGATCTGCACAAATGGGTCGCGGACGAAAAGAACCTGCCCGGAGGGCCATTGCCCCCACTGCCGGTGCTCAAGACGTTCGAGACTTTCGAGTACAAAGCACAGGCCCAGCGCGACCCGTTCGCGCCGAGTCTGGCCGAGCAAGCAGCGGAGGCGACGGAAAAGGCTTCCGTCCCCGATCCGCATCCGAAGGAAAAACTCGAGGACTTTGCCCTCGACAGCCTGAAGATGGTCGGCACGATCGGCTCAGGCACAGGCATGCTCGGTCTGATCCGCGATCCGGAGGGGACGGTATCGACGGTTCGGCCGGGCAATTACCTCGGCCAGAACTACGGCAAGATCAAGTCGATCAACGCGAGCAGCATCCAGTTGGTCGAATTGGTCAGCAACGGCAACGGTGGTTGGATGGAACGGCCGACATCCATCGAAATCACTGCGAAATGAGCGGCACTGGAATTCGGCGGGTTGAACCTGCGCAATGAATATTGAATTGGGGAATACCATGAAGCGGACCATCGCGGGCTCGATACTTCGGCCCGGCGCAAAACGATTCGGGGCAATGTTCGGCCTGCTTTTGGCCGCGTTCGCTGCCGCGCCTGTGGCACATGCGCAGAACGTGCTGCAGGACGTGAGTTACGCGCCACTCGCCGGCGGCCGGACTCAGATCACGTTCAAGCTCGCGGGGCCTGCCGAGGGCACTCGAGTCTTTACCACGGAAACCCCGCCGCGCATTGCGCTGGACATCCCGGGCACGCGCGTGGCGGTGAGCCAGCGCCATATCGAGGTCGGCAACGGTGCAACGAGCGCGATCAACGTCGCCGAAGCCGCCGGCCGCACGCGCGTCGTCGTCGATCTGTATCGTGCATCGACTTACGAGACGCGCGCCGACGGCAATAATTTCGTCCTCGTCGTCAACAACGGCAACGCAGCCAACGCCACGGCGGCGATCGCCGCCGGCGACCAGACCAAGAGTGTCGGTGCCACCGTCCAGGAAGTCTCGAATATCGATTTCCGCCGCGGCAAGAACGGCGAGGGCCGCATCATCATCACCTTCTCGGGAGAGGGCTCCAGCGCCGATCTGAAGCGCCAGGGTGACAAAGTTCTGCTCGACATCTACAACGCGCGGCTGCCGACGCAGTTGGCCCAACGCCTCGACGTGCTCGATTTCGCAACGCCCGTGCAGTTCGTCGAAACGCACAGCAAGGGCGGCGGCGCGCACATGGAGATCACCGCGAAAGCTCCGTTCGAACAGCTTGCGTATCAGACCGGCAACCAGTACGTCGTCGAGATCGCACAGGCCAAGGAGAAGGAAAAGAAGGATCCGAACGCGCCGCCGGTCTACTCGGGCAGCCGCGTGACCTTCGACTTCCAGGACATTCCCACGCGCGCCGTGCTGCAGCTGATCGCGCAGATGTCCGAGCTCAACATCGTCGTCGCGGACAGCGTCACCGGCAACGTGACCCTGCGCCTCAACAACGTGCCGTGGGACCAGGCGCTCGACATCGTGCTGCAGGCGAAGGGGCTCGACAAGCGCCGCAACGGCAATGTTATGTGGGTCGCGCCGCAGAAGGAAATCGCCGATCGCGAACAGGCGATCGCCGATGCCAAGCTCAAGCTTGAACAGGTCAGCGAGACGGTGACGGAGTACATCCCGATCAGCTACGGCAAGGCCAAGGACATCGCCGATCTGCTTACGCAGAAGTCCAAGCAGGGCAATACGGGCGGATCGGGTGGTACGAGCAGCACCGCTAGTGCCAGTGGATTCCTCTCTGAGCGCGGCCGCGTTTCATCTGATGATCGCACCAATACCTTGCTGGTCGTCGACACGCCTGAAAAGGTACGCGCAATACGCGAGCTCGTCGCCAAGCTCGACAAGGCCGTGCAGCAGGTGCTGATCGAAGCGCGCGTCGTCGTCGCCACCGATGATTTCTCGCGCGAACTCGGGGCCAAGTTCGGCATCAGCGCAGCCGGCACTATCGGCAGCAACGATCTGACGACGAGCGGCAATCTCAACGGTTCGCAGTACATGCGCGATCAGATCTTGACCAATCGCGTGGCCACGGGCAATCCATTTCCCGTGTTGCCGCCGGGTTTGACCAATGGATCGACGACGTCGTCGACCAGCCTGGGCGACCGGCTCAACGTCAACCTGCCGGCCAGCCAGGTCAAAGCCGGCAGCATCGGTCTTTCGGTGCTCGGCGCTAACGGCACGTATTTGCTCGACCTGGAAATCTCGGCCGGTCAGACCGAAGGCCGCAGCGAGTTGATCTCCAGTCCGCGTGTGGTCACTGCCAACCAGCAGGAAGCGAACATCACTCAAGGCCAGGAAATTCCGTACTCGACGATTACTTCGGCAGGGGGCGGTGGCGCTTCGCTGCCGACTGTCGCATTCAAGGACGCCGTGCTCGGCCTCAAAGTGACACCGACGATCACCGCCGACGGCCGCGTTTTCCTCAATCTCGACGTTAAGAAGGACGCGTTGGCCGGCTACTATACGAACCAGACCGGCTCGTACCCGATCATCGACAAACGCGAAATGACTACGGCAGTGCTCGTCGACAACGGCCAGACCGTCGTGCTCGGCGGCGTCTACGAATTCGACAAGCAAGACAGTGTGACCAAGGTCCCGCTGCTCGGCGATTTGCCCGGAATCGGCGCGTTCTTCCGCAATACGTTCAAGAGCAACAAGAAAGCGGAGTTGCTGATTTTCGTCACCCCGAAAATTCTCGACGAGAACATGAAATAGTCGCGGCAATTGCGCGTCGATTCCAACGCAACCCGCTCGTTCCTTCCCTGCAAGAACCGTCATGGCAGTACCGGAGTTCATCATGAAAACGCCGATTCGATTCCTCGCGATGCTGTTCGGCTCGCTGTTCGTCATTGCCGGCAGCAGCCAGGCCGGCGCTTCCGCGTTCGGGCCACCTCCGGCCGATAGAGTGGATATTGTCGTGTCGTCGACGTCGGTTCCCGCCAATTCGACGGCGACGTTGACGGTGACGGTGACGCGCAACAACGGCGCGCCGGAGAACGACGGGACGATCATCAGCGCCACGGCTTCGCCGCCGGCGGTTGGAACGATCGCCGGTACGAATACGGGCGGCACCGGTACCGGCAGCACCAGTTCGCTGGTCGGTGGTTCAGCCTCGTTCGTCTTCAT
>CBJLOV010000135.1:0-11947 GCA_966424745.1 uncultured bacterium | reverse complement strand
ACGGAAATGGAAAAGCCCGCGACATGGCGGGCTTTTCTGGCTTTGAAGCGGCTAAATGCTGCGCGCGCGACGGATCGGCGGCCCTTTCATCGCACCGCTGCGGAGTTCGCGGCCGCATACGGAACATCGGCCGGCGCGATCGGCTTGGGAGCGCAAACCGTGTTTGCGACATGCCCTACTCTTACTGCGCATATCCAGGCAAGCGGTTGCGCCGCCGCATCCGCAAAGACGGCCATCGTGTTGGAAACACCGATGGCCGTCCCTTCGTCAAGCCCGGCCGCTCAGAACTTCGCGTCCAAGCTCAGGAACGCCTGGCGCGGCGCGCCCGCCAGGAGGGTGTAGAACTGGCCGGTGGGATCGGAGGCGACGAAGCCATTGCTGCCGATCGTGGCGAAGTAGCGCTTGTCGGCGAGATTGGTAATGTTGAGCCTCGCGCTCAGATCCTTGAGCATGGCGACCTGGCCGAAGTGGTACGCCGCCGACGCGTTGAACAGCCAGAAGCTCGGCACGCCCGCGTCGTTCAAGTACGTGTAGTAGCGCTTGCCTTCGTACTTGCCTTCGATGCTCGCCTCGAACGGGCCGTCGTGCCAGACGAGCTGGCTGGAGAACATCTGCTTCGGCGAGTCGACCTGGGTCTTGCCGTCGGTCTGCACCAGGGTCTTGCCGTTGACGTAGTTGTCGTCGTACTCCGCCTTGTTCAAGGAAAGCGAGTTGAACCAGCGCAGGTTCTCGCTCGCCTTCCAGATGAAGGTGAACTCGGCGCCGCGGCTCGAGGCGGAGCCGACGTTCGCGAACGCCGACGGACAGCCGACGATGCCGGCGCATTGGGCGATCGACAGCAGGCGGTTGTCGAACCGGGTCGTGTACAGCGCGACCGACGCTTCGAACTGGTCGTGCGAACTGCGCAGGCCGCCTTCGAAGGTCTTGGATTCCTCGGGTTTCAGATTGTGCCCGTAGACGTTGAACGCAGCCGCGCTCGCCGAGAACGGTCCGTTGATGCCGGGCTGGAACGCGGCGATGTTCTGCGCATACGAGCCGAACAGTTCTTCGTTGTCGGTGAGCTTGTAGCTGGCCCCGATCTGAGGCAGGAACGTCTTCTTCGCCGTCAGTTTTCCGGAGGCCAGACTGCCGATCAGGGTCGTCGCCTTGACGTCCGTGTCCGGGCTCTTGAAGCCGAAGTCGACGTTGAGGCGATCGTTGAGCAGCTTGACGCTGTCCTGGATGTAGAACTGGCGCGTGGTCGTTTCGTCGTGCTGATAGAACACGCGCAGGCTGGGATTGCGCAGGAACCCGCTGTCGTCGACCGGGCCGCTGATGAAATAGTAGTTGCGCTGCACGTTGTGGTTCGAGTCCTCGTACCAGAAACCGGCCTCGAGGCGATGGATGCCGATGTCCCACGCCAGCGAGGCGAGCACGCCGGCGCGGTCGATGCCGTACTCCGTCGTGCGGATCGAGATCGGTACGCTGGCCGACGACGGCTGGTACGGCGAGAACCAGTGACCCTGTCCGCGATCGTTGTGGTAGTAGCCCTGCACGTGGGCGCTGACGCTCTCGTTGATCGCGAAATCGCCGGCAAGGCTGGCGAGGTTGTCGTCGCGCACGCCGCGGCCGAGGTAGTAGGCCGCGTCGATGTTGTCGTTGGCGTCGTCCGCCGTCACCGGGCCGTTGACCGCCGGCAGGCTGCACGGCGTCTTGCCGTAGAGGCAGTTGGCCGCGTTGACCGCATTGGTCCAGTTCGGCGCGTAGTTGTCCCAGTCCCAGCCCGCGTTGCGCTGGCCGGCGAGCGACAGATCGACATAGTCGACTTCGTCGCGGCGCGAGGTGGTCCACAGCGCGGTGATGCGGTTGCCGGTGCCGAAGTCGTACACCGCCTTGGTATTGAACTGGGTCTGCTTCTGATCGCCGCCGCCTTTCCACTTGTCCGTGTCGGAATAGGAGCCGCTGACGTACGCCGCGAAGCCATCGTGATCGCCGGTATCGAGGCGCGCATAGGTGCGCTTGGCGGAATCGCTGCCCAAAGTTTGGGCGACTTCGACGCCGAACGCGGGGCGCGGATCGGAGGAATGGAATTGTATGCCGCCGCCCAGGTTGCTGACCGAGGCCATGCCGAGCGCGCCGATGCCCTGCGAGAGCTCCACGCCGGACAGATTCTCCGAGATCAGCGCGCGGCTGATGTGCAGGCCGTTGTCGTTGCCGTAGCTCATGTCGCCGAGCGGAATGCCGTCGAGGGTGAAGCCGAGCCGATTCTGGTTGAAGCCGCGCAGGCTGATGCGGGTCGACCACTCGTAAGCGCCGAACGGATCGGCGGATTCGAAATGCACGCCCGGCAGGATGTCGAGCACCTTGAGCGGGCTCGTGCCCGCGGGCAGCGCTTTCATGTCTTCGGAGGTGATGCGCTGCACCTGGCGCGTTTCGCCCTGGCCGATCACCGAGACGGTTTCCATCGTGGCGCTGCCGGAGTCGGTCGGCGCGGCGGCGGCATCCGCGGGTACGGCGTTGTCGGAACGGGATTCGTTGGCGTAGGCGGAACCGAGCGCGGCAAAGATCGCCAGCGTCAGCAGCGACTGGGAAAAAGTCATGTCGAGGTTGTCCTTCGAGTAGTTATGAACGGGTGGGAATCGAGCCTGGCGCCCATGCATCGGCAACGGCCCGGTTGCCCGGCAGCAACCGGTGAATGCTCGTGAAAAGATGTAAATCGCGCATTACGCCGGCGTGTCGCTTTGGCGTAACGGCAATGACATTTCGACGACAGCCGCGAAGGGTTCAGAACAAGGGCTTGCCTTCCGCCGCGGGCAGGCTTGCGCCGAGTTCGCGCGCCAGCGTCGGCGCGATGTCGCGCATGTCGATGCTGCCCAAGGAGCGCGCGCGCGGAATGCCCGCACCGAGGATCAGGAACGTCGAGCGCATCTCGGCGAGGTCCGGATCGTAGCCGTGCATGCCGTGCAGCTTGCTCGGCGCAACGAGGGGTGCCTTCGCCGTCGTCGCCATCTGCCAGCCGGGCTTGAAGACCACGTAGAACTCGGCCTCGGGATTGGCCTGCCGTTTGACGATCTCGTCGCGGGTCAGAATGCGCGCGATCCCGTTCGCCGGATCGTTGCCGAGGCGATCGAGCAGGGCCGCGGTCTTGGCCCGCGTCGCCGCATCGTTGCGGTCGCGCAGCACGACGGCGGCGGAGCCTGCGCCGTACCAGGGCTCGGCGTCCCAGTGCGAGATTTCGCCCTTGTCGTCGACGGCGACGAGCCCCGCTTCGATGAACGCCCCGGCGAGATTGACGTCGTGTTCGAGCGGCGCGAAGCCGTGATCGGAGACGACCGCGACGACCGTGTCGGCATCGGCCTTCAGCGCCGCTTGCAGCAGGCGGCCGACGATAGCGTCGAGGCGCTGCAACACCGTGCGCGCCTGCGCGCTATCGACGCCGACCGTGTGTTGCGTGTGGTCCAGCGCGGTGAAGTACACGGTCATGAAACGCGGGTGACGCGTTTCCAGCAGGCGCTCGGCGAAGCGCGCGCGGGTTTCGTCGCCTTCGATGGTTTCGTCGATGCCGTCGGCGTAGGGGCCCAGATCGGGCTCGAGCGTGTCGAGCAGGCCCGGCGTCGCCAGCGCGCGCAGCAGCTTGCGATCGTCCGCATGGCCGGTGCGCCAGATCTGCGGCAGGTTGTAGTCGATCTGCGCGCCGACGCTGACCGGCCAATGCACGTTGGCGGTCGTCAGGCGCATCGCGCGGGCGGCATCCCAGAGCGTCGGCACGCGGATGTCCTGCGCGTACCAGTACCAGCCTTGTTGGTTCTTGAAGGACGGATCGAACGTCAGATTGCTGACGATGCCGTGGCTCGACGGCGCCACGCCGGTGATCAAGGTCGTATGGCTGGGATAGGTCAGGGTCGGCAATACGCCGTGCACGTCCGTGGCATAGGTTCCCTCGGCGACGAAGCGGCGAAGATTCGGCAGCTTGAGTCCGCGCTTGTCGGCATCGAGCACATCGCCCGGGCGCAGCCCGTCGAGCGAAATCAGCAGGACCGGATGAGCGGCAACGGCATTGCCGGCGATTCCGGCGAAGACGGCGCAGAGCAACAGGTTCCACGAACACGCGCGCAGCCGCGCCCACGAAGTCGCCACAGCAGATCCCCTTTTCGAGTCGAGGCGCGCGAGGCTACCCAACACGAATGTAAGCGCCGTGACAGTACGGGCCGTCCGCGCGCGCCCTGCCCCGTGTTTCGCCGCGACAGCCAATGCCTTTTTCTACAGACCCCGCCGAAGGTTCGCCCGCCGCCGCGACGACCGAATTCCTTCGCGACCTTCACGAAGTTCGCACACGAATGCCCGTGGACGCGATCCGGCGCATGGACGCCCGCACCGGACTCCGATATCGGAAAAGCGATCCCGCGATCGCGGCCGCGCGAGTTGCGGCAGGGCCAGGGTCAGGCTTTCGGCAGGTCGGGCAAAGCCAGGGTGTGATGCGTGTGGCGGACCTTGGCCTCGAGGTAACGCAGGTTGTGGCGATTGGAAAAAACGCCCGTGCGCCGCACCGAGGCGATTTCGATGCCGAGGCTCTCCAGCTGCCGGCATTTGTCGCGGTTGTTGGTGATGAGTTCGATGCGGACGACGCCCAGGGCTTTCAGCATTTCGGCCGCGGCGGTGTAGTCGCGCTCGTCGTCACCGTGACCGAGGGCGCGGTTGGCCGCGTACGTGTCGTGCCCGAGCTCCTGCAAATGGTAGGCGTCCAATTTGCCGTACAGCCCGATGCCGCGCCCTTCCTGGCGCAGGTAGAGCAGATAGCCTCCTTCCTTCTCCAGGCGGAGGAGCGACTCCTGCAATTGCGGACCGCAATCGCAGCGCGCCGAGCCCAGCACATCCCCCGTCACGCACTCCGAGTGCAGCCTGACCAGCGGGGCATCGGCGCCGGGGTTGCCCAAGCGCAGCGCGAAATGCTCCTTGCCGTCGGCAAGCCCGTGGAAACTGTAGATCGTGCTCGACGCTTCGCGGCCGTCGGGCAAATGTATCGGCAATGGTGCCGAGGTCCGAACGCGCGGCGCCTCTGCGAGGCGGACGATCTGCGCGCATGAAGAAACCATCGAATTTGCTCTCGTTGCTTACGGGGATTTTCGGACCGGCGCAAGGAAGGCAGCCGGCCGTCGATGCGGCATGATGCATCCGATCGGCGCTGGCGCGCAAAGTATTCCGGAGTCATCGGCGTCCGCTCCCGTTCCGCTTCCTCGTCCGGCATCGCGCCCGACGCATTGCGCGCCCCCGGGAGCGAGACGGACGTGAATGGGGTGACGCAGATCAATGCCGCGCGGGCATTGGGCGCATTGCGGCAGTATTCCACGCGCTCGCGCCCGCATTGACTCCGCCGTCCGCGCCGCCCGAGCGATTCGGCGCACCGATCGGCGTTCGGACGTAGATGCCGCCGTCAGTCGGCCGGCCGCACGTCCTCCCCGCTCGCCGCTTCAGGCCATACGATCCGCCACGGCGCAGCGGCGTCGTTGCGCATATGGATGTGCGCCGTCTGGCCTGCGGACACGCAGTATTCCGCCATCACGATCGCCGCGGCCATCGCCTCTTCCCGCGTGTCGTGAATGCCCACGCAGGAAGACAGCGACCGGCGAAAAATCAGCCATGTCTGCTTCTCGGACAAAATGTGCCGAAGCGGCTCCACATAGAATTTCACCCGATCCACTGTCCGATCGCCGCTCCGCCGGAAGAAGCCGACAATGTTTTGCGCCAGGGCAATGGACGATATTGATCCAGATCAATATCTGCCCTGGTTGATCGTATGCCCCCTGCCCTTCCCATCCTTTACGAGGCCGCCGCTTTCCCTCCCAGCCCGTTCCGGGCACGCGCCGAGGCCGCATCCGGCGGCTGTTGCCGGATCGTTCGTAGAATGGCCGCATGCCGAAGGAAACAATCCTTCGTTACGATCACAACGCACGGATCACGTATTTCACTCATGCTCAACGTCTGCCGCCGCCTCCTGCTGCTTCTGCTCATTGCGCCGTTCGCGGCGCCGCAGGCACAGGAGAGCTATTTCCGCATCTACGACGAGAACGCCGGGTTAAGCGCCGGCGAAATCAAAGCACTCGCACAGGACGAGGCAGGATTCATCTGGATCGGCACGCAGCGCGGCCTGATCCGCTTTGACGGGCGCAACTTCGTCCCCTGGGGCGCGGATCGGCTCAACGAACCGGTGGCTCTCTTCGGGCTGGTTCGCGGCACGGGCGACGAGTTGTTCATCCATACGCGCAACGGGCGTTCGGGGCGGTTGTGGGCGCGTACGCGCAGCGGCGTCGAACCGGTAGCCGGGCCCGATGGCAAACCGGTGGAGGATCTGTCGGCGCTGGCTTTCGACGCCCGGGGCGATCTGTGGGCCGTGCTCGGCCAGAAGCTGTGGCGGCGCGACCGCTCGCGACAATGGCAGCGCGCCGGACAAGGCATACCTGCGACGGAAAAATTCCTCGGCCTGCGTGCGGTGGGACAGTCGATGATCGCGATGACCGGCGAGGGCGTTTGGCGTTTGCGCGGCACCGCGGCTGCGGAACCCGTGCTTCGCGGCGACCTGTTCGACAGAATCGCCGGCGACGACAACGTGCTCTGGGTGAGCAAGACCGTCGGCACCGAAGCTTACGTGTGGCGTGTCGACGCACAGGGTGCGCGCGAAGTCGTCGATCTCGGCAAATACCAATACGTGCGCGACATGACCCTGCGCGGTTCGACGTTGTGGATCGTGAACCGTGGACTGGTCGCGATCGAGGCGAACGGACACGTCCGTCATCTGCACGTCAATGCCACGATAATGCCGACCGGCGGCCCGATCCTGGTCGATCGCGAAAGCAGTCTCTGGGTCGGCAGCTCCGTCGGGCTGATTCAATTTCCCGAGCCGGATACGTGGAACTGGTTCCCCAACGACAATCTGCAGAAGATCTGGCAGGCCGGCGACACGATCTGGGTGCAACGCGCGCCGAGGGAAATACTTCGCATCGAAACCGCCACGGGCGAGGTCGCCGAAGAACACATCGATGCCGATCTCTGCATACGGCCGCCGCATGACATATGGGCCGTTTCGGAAACCAAGGTGTACGCGTGGCGCGGTAGCGCGTTCGACAAGGGCGCGTTCGAGCCGAGGGCCGACATGCCGGCCGGAACCGAATTCGTCCATTCCTGCCGGACCGGGCATGACGGTTCGTTGTGGATTTATACCGAAAGAAATTTGCTCCGCCTCGCACCGGGCGCGACCCAGCTTGTTCCGATCCGCATCGCCGACGCCAAACGCGCTGGGATTCTTTGGAACGAAGATGCGGACGACCCTCCGCTCGTATGGATCGACGGCCGCATTTGCCGACTGCGCATTTTCACCGACGGCCACACCGCGGCCGAAGACTGCGTGGCGCACGACGCACTGCGCACCGTGCGCTCCGTGCAGCGCGTCGATCCGCAGCACATCTGGCTGACCGCGGTGGGCGGCGTGTACGCGCTGGACGCGCAGAATCGTCTTTCCCCTCTGCCGGGCAACCGCAGCATCGGCGGCGGCGAAATCAACAGCACGGCGCCCGCCGCCGACGGCGAGGTGTGGCTCAACCACGGCTTGCCCGTGCGCGTGCGCCCCTGCGCCGAGTGCGAAGACGGTTGGAAAATCAGCGAACGTCCCGCGGCGTGGCAGGGCCTGCCGGACAACAGTGCGAACTATGCGCTCGAAACCGCGGAGGGCGATCTGTGGACGTCCGGTTTCCACGGCCTCTGGCGCGTGCCGAAAACGGTGCGCAGCGGGCCCGTCGCCGCGCCGAAGACCGTTCTGGTGCGTAGCCAGGTCGATGCCGACGTCCGCGATCCGGGCTTGCCGCTCCGGCTCGAACCGGGCGACCGCCGGCTCGAACTCGAATTCGCCAGCTTGAGCTATCGCGACCGCAATCTGTTGCGATACCGCTCGCGCATCGGCGGCGAAGGCGGCTGGTCTTTGCCGATGCGCGATCCGCGTCTGCAATTCGCCGCGCTGGAACCGGGCGCCTACCGGGTCGAGATGAGCGCCAGCCTCGACGGCGAACACTGGTCCGATCCGCCCGCCGCGGTCGAATTCCGCGTACTGCCGCCCTGGTATCGGACAGGGTGGGCGCAAACGCTGTTCGGTCTCGCCGCGGCGGCATTGCTCGCCCTCCTCTACCGGCTGCGCGTCGCCGCGCTGCTGCGGGTCGAGTCCGAGCGCACGCGCATCGCCCTCGATCTGCACGACGAGATCGGCGCCGGCCTCGGCAGCATCGGCATGCTCGCCGGCGCTGCGGTGCGAACCGCTGCCGATGCCGACGAACACACGCGCATCGTGCGCGAGATCGGCAACATCGCCGGCCTGCTCAGCAACGGCCTGCGCTCCCTGGTGTGGTCTCTGCGCAGCGACAAGGCCGGGCTTGCCGAACTGGGCGAGCAGATTGCCGACCATGCCCGCCGTCTGTTTCCCGACGACGAGCCGCGCCTGTCGCTGACGCTGCCCGCTCCGGGGCAGGAACTTCCACTCCCGGTGGAGGTGCGCCGGCACGTTCTGCTGTTTGCGTTCGAAGCGCTGCACAACGCATCGCGCCACGCGCGCGCGCGATCGGTCGAGGTCCGCCTGCAGGCGAATCACGGCCGGGGATTTACTTTGAGCGTGCGCGACGACGGCATCGGATTCGATCCCGATCAGGACACGCCGGGCAACGGCGCCGAAAGCATGCGGCGCCGCGCCAAGGCGATCGGCGCGCGGCTCGATGTCGCGAGCGCTCCCGGCGCGGGCACCGACATCGCGCTGACCTGGCCGGGTGCATTGCGGCACGCATGAACATGTCATTGCCAATGTCCGCAAAGCCGTGCAGCGTGCGCAAATGAACGATACTGCCGCGCTGCGCCTCGCCACGGTCGAAGACGATCCGCACTTCCGCCGCAGCCTTGCTTTGCTGCTCGGAAACCTCCCCGGCTTTGCGCTGGTGGCGAGCTACGCCAGCGCGGCTCCGCTGCTTGCCGCCGCGCGCAAGATCCGCGAGCTGGGCATGCCGATGCCCTGGGATCTGGTCATCACCGATCTGGGCCTGCCGGAGGTCAGCGGCGCCGAGCTCACGCGCGAACTGAAAGCGCTCTTCCCGCAACTGCGCGTGGTCGTGCTGTCGGTATTCGAGGACCCGGCCAATGTGCTCGCCGCCATTTGCGCGGGCGCGGACGGCTACCTGCTCAAAGGCGTCACCAGCGACGAAATGATCGCCAAGCTGGAACAGATACGCGAGGGACGATCGCCGTTGAGCACGGCTCTCGCCGGCACCCTCATGCGCCTCGTGCGCGAAAGCCACAAAGGCGCGTTCGGCAGTGCCAGTCTGCCGCGCGACCTCGGCCTGAGCGCGCGCCAGCTCGACGTGCTGCGCGGTCTCGTCGACGGTCTGTCGTACCGCGAAATCGGCGAACGCCACGGCATCGCCACGGATACGGTGCGCAACCATATCCGCCAGATCTATTCGACCCTGCAGGTGCACAACGTCGCCGAGGCGGTGAGCTATGCATTGCGGCACGGGTTGGTCTGAGCCCCCGTCTCCGCGTCTGCGGAAAAATTCGTCCCGATCGGCGTTGGCTCTTGGTTGAAACAGGATGCTCCCTCTGCCCGGCAGTTCCATCTTCGGGGCGAAAGTATTTTGTCGATCGCACGAAGAGCGATTTGGGCCACGGATTACGCGGATTACACGGATCGAGAAAAAATTTGGATTTTGCTTTTATCCGTGTGATCCGCGTCATCCGTGGCAGAAACGCTCCTGAACCCGGCAACAGACTTTCGCAGCCACGCGGCATCGACTGCTCTGAGCCCCCGCCTCCGCGTCTGCGGAAAAATTCGTCCCGATCGGCGTTGGCTCTCGATTGAAACAGGGTGCTCCCTCCGCCCGGCCGTTCCATCGTCGGGGGCGAAAGCATTTTGCCGATTATGCGAAGAGCGATTTGGGCCACGGATTACGCGGATCACACGGATCAAGAAAAAATTTAGATTTTGCTTTTATCCGTGTGATCCGCGTAATCCGTGGCCGAAATGCTCTTGAACCCGCAACAGACTTTCGCAGCCACGAGGTCCCGCGTCATTCTGAAAATTCGCAGGCCGTCCCCGTGTCCGCCGACATGATCATGTCATGGTGACCCCGCCGCATCTCCGTTAGTTTTCATCTATCTCGTGCGCACGCAGCAAGGTGACGACGGTGCGAAGCAAACCTCTTTTCTCGACCGCGCAAACGCCGGCACCGGCATCGGCCCGCCTGGCCGGCTCGACCATGGCGGGGCCGACGTGACCGCGCGCTCGAAAGTGCCGCGTCTGCTGGGCTGGATGCTGCTGATCTTCGCGATGCGCGGTGCCGCGGCGGCGATCACCGTCGGCGCGGGCTCATCGCTGAACTTTGCCGACGGCACGCTCGATCTGGGCTGCTCGGATTTGAACATCGCAGGTTCGGTCGCGGCGAACACGGCCGATTTTGTCTCGATCGCCCATCTCGATCTCGCCGGCGGCAGCTTCGCTCCGGGTGCGAGCCGGGTTTCGCTCGGCGGCGATTTCACCAACTCGGGCAGTTTCGCGCCCGGCAGCAGCCGCGTCGCAATCGTCGATGCCTGCGGCAACGGCACGAGCCGGATATCCGGCACGACCGATTTCTACGACTTCGTCGTCTCCAGCACCGCCGGAAAACAAATCCTCTTTCCGGTGGCGGCCGTGCAGAGCGTCGGCCACTCCCTGACGCTGCAGGGCGCTGCGGGCCGCCTGCTGCAAGTCGGCAGCACCGCCGCCGGCCAGCAGGGCGTGCTCGCGCTGGCCAACGGCGCGGCGCAAACCATCGCCTACGTGAGCGCGCGCGACAACCGCGCCAGCATCGCGCACATCGCGCCGGGGCCGCCGGTCCAGTTCGATTCGATCGACGGCGGGAATCTCGTCAACTGGTTTCTCGACCCGAGCGCCGCCGGTGCACTCGTGGCTGCGCCGACGCTGGGTGTCGGTGGCTGGATGCTGCTCGCCGCGCTGCTGCTTGGGGCAACGCGCAATCTCCTACGACGCAACAGGAAATTTTCACGATGATTCGCCGCACTCGCTTGTTCCGCGCAACCGCTTCCGGGTTGGCTTCGCTTTCGCTGGCCTCCGCGTCCGCCGTCGCGGCCGACGTGGTCGTTCAACCCGCGGCAGGCAGCGGCCTCGTCGTGACCGATGCCGGCGGCACTCAGGTTCGTTTGCGCGTCAACGAAAACGGCGAGGTGACCATTCCCGTTCTGGTGAATGGGGCGCAGCAGAACTTGCCGGCCTGCGTGAGCACAAGCGGGCAGCTCGGCCCCTGCGCGCCGGGCGCGCTCGGGAGCGTCGGCCCCCAGGGTCCGGCCGGTCCGACCGGCGCCACGGGACCGACCGGGCCGCAAGGTCCCGCCGGCAGCGGTGGCTTTACCCTGCCTTACGCCGGCAGCACGGCCACTCCCAATGCGGCTTTTTCGGTGGCTAACACCTCGGGCAACAGCGGCGTGCACGGTCTCAACGGCAGCAGCGTCAATCCGAGCGTTCCGGCTTCCGGGGTGTGGGGAGAATCGACGGATGCGATCGGAGTGCTGGGCACGAGCGCGCGCAATTCCGGCGTGCAGGGTTCCAGCACCGGTGGTTCCGGCGTACTCGGCACGAGTTTCAGCGGCTACGGCGTGCAGGCGATCAGCAACACCGGCACCGCCTTCCACGCGGAAAGCACCAACGGCGACGCCGTGCAGGGCGTCAGCGTCAGCTACGCCGGCGTCTACGGCAAGAGCACCGGCCCCAAAGGCGGCGCCGGCGTGCTCGGTGAGAGCGCCTCGTTCGACGGCGTGCACGGCTACACGAGCAGCCCGTCGGCGGTCGGCGTGGCAGGTATTGCCGACCAAGGTACTGCGTCCGGCGTGCTCGGCATCAGCAAGGCGGGCACAGGCGTGGTCGGCACCAGCACGAGCGGCTTCGGCGTGT
>CBJLOV010000134.1:0-12061 GCA_966424745.1 uncultured bacterium | reverse complement strand
TTTTTTGGGCGAGGCTCGTTCTTGATTCGTGTTCTTCGGCGTTTGCGTTTATCCGCGTCAATCAAAGTCGACGCTCTTCAATTTGAGGTTTCCGATTCGAACCAGCGCCCGGATTTCGGGCTGCCTGATGGGAACCGAACCGGCTGACGCGCCGCCGTCGAGATCTTTAGCGGAAAGATCTGCCGGAAACGGCATGCGCTGCGCGAGCGGTCCGCTTCTTGCGCGTGTCCACCGCGGCGGACGCGCTGCGTGCAAAAGGCCGCGGAACGTCGGGCATTCCATATGACTGCGCGCGGGGCAGAGCGCCGCGTGGCGCAGGTTGTCGCGAATCGCGCTCAGTTTGCGGATCGTTCGATCCAGTTCTTCGGCCTTCGCTGCGAAGGTGTTTCGAGCGAACCGCGCATACGGTCGCGTGACGAAGAGCGAAAGACAGCCCGCGAAGACGCGAAGAGCACGAAAGGACAACGCCGGCAGCCGGGCCCGCTTTCTCCGCAAAAACGTGAGATCCGCCGCCTTTTGACGGCCCCGACCGGAACGGATTTTCCGCGGTGGGATGTCTCGACTTCCATTTCGCCCTACTCGTCCGTTTGGCATCCAAAGGGGTCGTGCCGGGAGGAAGGATCGTCCAAAGGCGAACCTGACTCTGAGCGCCTCGGAGAAATTCGATCGAACGGCCGCGTGTTTCGACGGCACGCGGTCGCGGTCGAACGGGGTAACGGCGTACGCGGCGGGTCAGTCTGCGGCGAAAAGGCGGCGCTCGAAGCGGGGACGAAGGTCGGAAGATGCGGTGGGACCCGCATGCTCCAGACCCGAGGCAGAGCGAATCGTGCCGGCCGCTTTGCTTTGGCCCGATCCGGAAATCGCGTCGTACGAGGGACTGGGTCGAGCCCGGCTCGATCAAGGACGCGCTACTTCAGAAATTTGTCATTGCTTTCGGAGAAAAAAATAAATGAAACAACGATTGCTGGTGTCCTCGATACTCATGGGCTTGTGCGCGACCCTCGCCGCGAACGGCGCATACGCGCAGAACGCCGGCGCGGCCGACGCGGGCGCGGACAAGAAAAAAGAAACCACCGAGCTGCAGACCGTGACCGTAACGACCGGTTCGCGCATTTCCAATCCGAACGTCGTCTCGCCGCAGCCGGTCAGCATCATGACCGCCGCCGACATCAAAGCGCTCGGCGCGACGACGATCGGCGACCTGCTCACGCGCATGCCGCAGTTGGCCACGACGTTCACGATGGGCAACTCCGGCGGCGCATCCATCGGCGCGGTCGGGCTCGGCGCACAGGATCTGCGCAACCTCGGCCCTTCGCGCACGCTCGTGCTGGTCAACGGCCGCCGCTTCGTGTCCGGCAGCACCGACGTCGTGACCGTCGACACCAACATGATCCCGGTGGAAATGATCGACCGCGTGGAGATCCTGACCGGCGGCGCCTCGGCCATCTACGGTGCGGACGCAGTCTCCGGCGTCGTCAACTTCATCCTCAAAGACCACTACGACGGCAGCAACGTCAAGCTGCAGGTCGACGACACCCAGCGCGGCAGTCTGAAGACGTACAGCGCGGCGATCACCTCGGGCGGCAGCTTCGCCGGCGATCGCGGCCACTTCGTCTTCAATCTCGAGCACGCGCAGCATGACTCGATCTTCTACGGAGACGTCTTCAACGCGCCGCAATACACCTCGATCTTGCAGCCGAAGGGGAGCAAGTACACGCGCGTCCTGTTCCCGAACGGCGGATCGTACGACACGACGTACGGCGGCGTGTTCGGCATCGGAGACACGTCCTACGTGTTCGACCCGAACGGAAGCTTCCGCCCGCAGCACTTCGGCGGCCAGATCTCCCCCGGCAATCTGCACTGCACGGACTGCGATTACCTCAATACCAACGCGGTCACCATGCTCACGCCGAAGTACAACCGCACGAGCATCAACTTCAACGCGAATTTCGACCTCGATTCCTCGACGCGGTTGTATCTGGAGAGCTCTTACAGCTGGGCCGACGTGACCAATCATTTCCAGCCGGCGTTCGGCACGTACACGATCACGCCGGACAATGCCTACGTCAGTCCCCAGCTGGCCCAGCTCATGGGCGGCAGCCCGATCGGCGTCAGCCGCTTCGACGTCGACGCCGGCCTGCGCGACGAACTGGATCAACGCCAGACGGGACGCATCGTCGCAGGCATCAGCGGTGCCTTCGGCAGCGATTGGCAGTACGACGCTTCGGTCAACTACGGCGTCACCCAGATCAACGTCGACTATTTGAACAACCGCGTGGTCCCGCGCTGGGAAGCGTCGCTCGACGCCGTCGTCGATCCGAAGAGCGGAAAAACCGTCTGCCGCTCGACGCTCAATCCGGACTACGTCAATCCCGATCTCGGCGTATCGTATGCCAGCTTCGGCAGTCTGCTGAACGGCTGCGTCCCGACCAGCATCATGGGCGACGGCGCGGTCAATTCGGCAGCGCGCAATTGGTTCAACGTCACCACGTTCCGCCGCAACAAGCTGACCCAACAGGTCGCGACCGGCACGTTGACCAACAACAACCTGTTCCCGATGCCGTTCGACGCGGGCAGCGCCAGCCTCGTGCTCGGCGGCGAATATCGCCGCGAAGAAATGACCGTCACCAGCGACCCGCTCGATCTTTCCGGAAACACGTTCAACAACGCGATCCCGGGATTCGGCGGCAGCTACAACGTCAAGGAGGGCTTCGGCGAACTGGGCCTGCCGCTCCTGTCCGGACGACCGTTCTTCAAACAGCTCGCACTCGATCTCGCCGTCCGCGAATCCGACTACAGCACGGTCGGGCATACCGAAACCTGGAAGTGGGGCCTGGATTGGGCCTTCGACGACAACGTCCGCTTCCGTTTCACCCAGTCGTTCGCCGAGCGCGCGCCGAACGTCAGCGAACTGTTCTCGGGCGCGTCGGTGAACTACTTCACCCTCGTCGACCCCTGCTCGACGAGCAGCATGAGCAGCGCGCCCAACCAGGCGGTACGCCAGGCCAACTGCGCGGCGCTCGGTATTCCTCCGGGCGAGTATCCGCTGTCGTCCAGCGTGAAGGGTATCTCCGGCAGCAATCCCCTCCTCAACCCGGAACGTGCGAAGACCTACACCTACGGCATCGTGCTGACCCCGCAGATAGTGGACGGGCTGTTGCTGAGCGCCGACTACTGGAACATCAAGTTGAACGACGCGATCAGCGCCGTCTCGGCTCAGGACATCGTCGACAACTGCGTCGATTCTCCCGCGGGCGTGAAGAACGTTTACTGCTCCAGCATGACGCGTGACCCGAGCACCCACCTGATCAACTTCGTCCAGCAGGTCAATCTCAATCTCGTCGCCACCAACACGTCGGGTATCGACCTCGCCGCGTCGTATTCGCACGATATCGGCCCGGGCCGTGCGCATGTCGAGTTGAATGCAACGCGGACGCTGCAGTACACCAACTACCCGTTCCAGGACGATCCGACGCGACCGCAGCACTTGGTCGGCACCGACGGTTTCCCGAAATGGAAGGCGGCGCTCGACACCTCGTACCAGTTCGACAACTGGCTGGTCAGCTGGGACGCACGTTATTTCTCCAGCATGCTGCGCCCGTTCTCGGCATACAGCGATCTGGAAAAGTACCACGCCAATCCGAATGCCTACGCGCCGAGCATCGAAGGCGCCCGCGTCTACCACGACATGCAGGTGGCCTGGGGCGATCCGAAGGCAGGTCTGCAACTGTACTTCGGCATGCACAACGTGTTCGACCGCAAGGCCCCCGTCCTTATCGATGGAACGAGCTTCGGCGGCGGCCTGTACGGCAACGACTCCTGGGGCCGCAGCTACTACGCCGGCTTGAACTACCACTTCTGAACCGTTTACGGAGAGCGTCATGGGCCAAGGACGGCCCACTCCATTCGACTTGCAGAATTGCAGCCGTACCGGCCGGGTCGATGCGCCGCATGAGCGACCGGCGCGCAATTCCCTTTTGGCTCCCTCTCAATCCCGCGCGCCGGCTTCGGTGCAAAAGGCGCATGCGCGGCATTTCGCATTTCCGTTTTGGCGGCCTGAACCGTTTTGCTAAGCACGCATTCGAAATTGCGGATGTAGGCGCAGGCAATGTATGGAACTGACCTCATTTTCTCCGGGTTCGCGAATTCAAGAAGGCGCGTGGAGTGCCGCGGAACATTCGGCGCATGGGCCGTCCGTCGCAGCACACGGCGCTTCGGCGCCATTCCGCTTCCTGCCCGCGCCCGGTGACGTCATCCTGCGCATGACCAAGCAGGTGGCGCTTGTTCGGCGCCGCCTCGCGGCGGGCGATGCGGGGTTTGCGCAGGTCGCGGAGCCCCAGTCCTGCGTCCTGATCGGTTTTCACCGCACCACGCTGCGAATCGTCGTCGACGCACACACCGGAGTCGTCGGGCCGAACCACATGAGCCTGCATGCGCCGGGATCGACCTGGGCGCGCGAAGCGGTCGAAGCGCAAGGGGAAGCGAGCGACTGCATTGCGTTGTCGCCCGCCCTATTGCGCCGGATTCGTGCCGCGCACGGCCTCGGCGAAAACGTATCCGACGCAGCGCTGTTCGCTCACCCGTTTGCGCCATGCACGCCGGCGGCGTTCCTCGCCCAGCGCCGTCTCTTCGCGGCGACTCGCGAGCGCTTGCAGCTCGATTCGCAGGCGATCGAGGCCGCGGTGTGGAAGATTGCGGGCGAGGCGCTGCGCGGTGCGCAGCGACAAGCGGATGCGCGGCAATCGATGGGCCGCCTCGACCGCGCGCACTCGCTCGTGGAAGCGGCGAAGATGCTGATCGCACGCGGCTTCATGGCCGAGCTGCCGCTGAACGAGATCGCCCTGCGTCTGCATTGTTCGCGGGGTCACCTGTCGCGGACGTTCCATGCCCTGACCGGCTACAAGCCGATCGAATACCGGAACGAGCTGCGCCTGCGCCACGGTCTGGCGTTGATGGAAGAATTCGGCAGCAGCAGCGAAACCATCGCCGCGAAGCTGAGCTTCGTCAACCGCAGCCATTTCTCGCGCACGGTGCAGAAACGCCTGGGCATGACGCCGACCGAATACATCCGCAACCTGTCCGGCGACGCGCCCGGGCCGGCGGACCGGGCGTACGGCGCGCCCGTCGGGACGAGCCTCGATACGCGCCGCGAAAAGGCGAAGCACGGATATCGCGCGGCCGGCGGGCCGCAGCGACGGCGCGCGCCATCCGTCGCCGCAAGCCTCAGTTCAGCGACTTCCGAACGGTGAGGCTCAGGCTTCTCGGTTCGCCGTACCAGTTGCCGAAGTCCGGCGTGCCGATGGTCTGGTAGTACCTGCGGTCGAACAAGTTGCCCACGGTCAGGGCGGCCGTCCAGTTCGAGCCGAGTTGATAGGCCAAGCGCAGGTCCGTCACGGCGTAAGCCCGTTGCACGATCCGGAACGGCAGCGGATTCTGACAAGTGTCCAGGCGATCGCAGATCTCCCCTTCCTGCATCACGCCGCTTTGCATGCGCAGGCCCAGCGAAAGATTCCATGGCGCATAGCGGCCGCCCGGCAGATACGTAATCCAGGCATGCAGGCGATGCCGAGGCAGGCGGCTTTCCAACGGCGCGCCTTTCCTGCCGGTATCGACCGATTCGTGACCGTAGCGGCTGCTTTGCATGGCGTAACCCACCCGTACGTCCCAGCGGCTGCCGATACGGCCGTTCAGTTCCGCCTCGATGCCGCGGCTTTTTTCGCTGCCGGGTTCATAGCAGCAGACGCCGGGTTCGTTCACCACCGATCCCGGAAACAGATACAGCGCAACGTTGTTCTGGTGCGTGTCGAAGACGTCCAGCGAGGCGTTGACGGCGCCGTTGGCCCACGAGCCCTTGATGCCCAGTTCGGTATTGGCGCCGTGCGAGGAACCGATCAGGCCGTGCTTGTAGGCGCGAGCGCCGCCCTGGGGGCCGAATATGTCCGCGAAACTGGCGTAGACGGAAAGATTGCGGGACAGATCGTAGACGCCGCCGAAAAAGGTCTGCGCCCGCGGTTCTTCCTTGTAATCGCTGACTTCGTAGCCGCCGTCCACGATCGTGATGCCTCTTTCCGCGAACCAGTTCCAACGCACGCCGCCGGTGATGCTCAAGCCGTCGTCCAGCGGTGTCGTGCGCAGCGCGGCATAAAAGCCCCGTTGCGACAGCTGCTGATCGGGCATCGACGTGCGCGGGCTGTTTCGATCCGGCGGCGCGTAGGCGGAGGGATCGATCGGGTAGGCGATGGCGCCGTAGAAACCCGAGGCGTACTCGTCGAGGTCGGTTCGCTCGCGCTGGTAGTCCGTGCCGACCAGCGCGTTGATCGTCCGGTTCCCCCAGTCGAATTCGCCCGAGAGCATCATGCCCGCAACGGTCTGGCGCAGGCTCGATCGCTGCGAAAACGTCACCCAGTAGGATCCGTCGCGGAAGCCGCGGGTAAGCGGATCGAGTGCGCTGTCGAACTCGATTCCGCGGTTCCAGCCCTTCTGGTCGAAGCGGGTGACGTCGAACCTGAGCTTCCAGTGTTCGTTGAACTGATGCTCGCCTTGGACGAAAAGCTCGCCGCTCTCCGTGCTATCCCGGTTCCACGGCACGCCGAGAAACGTCGACCTCGGCAGACGGCTGTCGCTGCCGTCGACGTAAAGGGGCAGGCCGCCGAACATCGGCGTCGTATGGCGCAGCTGATAGCTCGCGCCGACATCGACGACCGTGGCGGGCGAGACCTCGTATTCGGATGTCGCATACAACAACGTCGCCCTGCTCGATGCCGGGCCGTAGAACTCCGGCCGGTCGTCATAGGCGGCGACGAAGCGGCCGCGCAAGCCGCCGTCGTTCGACAGCGGCCCGGTAACGTCCATTTCGCCGCGCACCCGCCCCCTTGCATCGAACGTCATGCCGGCCGAGCCGACGGCGTCGGCGAGCGCGCGTTTGCGCCAGAGCGTGACCGACGCACCCGGATTGCCGGTGCCGCCGAACAGCGCGTCGACACCGCGCAGGACTTCGATGCGATCGTATTCGGCGAGGTCGGGATTGGTCGACGCCATCCCGTACTTCCGCCAGCTCAGCGGCGCGCCTGCGTCGACGTGATAGGAAGTGATCTGAAATCCACGCGAATAGTAGGCGGTGTCGAGAAAGGAGTTGCGCAGGGTGACGATGCCGGTGGTGTAGTCGAACGTGTCCGCCAGGCGAGTGAGATTCTGTTCGGCCATCTGGTCCCGGTCGAGTATCGAAACGGATTGCGGGATGCGGCGCAGCGGCAGGTCGGCCCGGGTCGCCGGGGGATCGGCGAGAGCCGAAGTGGCGTGGACTTCCTCGAGCGTGCGCGGCGGCGGCGGAGAGGACGTCGGCCTGGCCGTCGACGCCGTGTCGGGGCGGGGGACTTCGGTCGCGGGTTTGATCGCAACGGTCAATGTGTCGGTGAAGGAGAAGCCAAGGCCGCTGCCTTGCAGCAGGCGGCCCAGCGCGAGACGGGGAGTCATTTTTCCTTTCACGCCCGGCGACCGCGCGTCCTTGGGCAGCCCGCCTCCGGTCAGCACCTGGATCCGCGTTTGTTTGCTGAACGCGATCAATGCTTCCGGCAGGGGCAGGGAAGGAACGTCGAAGACGATCGCGTCGTCAGGATCGGGCCGCGCGTGGACCGGAACGGCATTGATGATGCCGCCGAGGATGAGCGCAAAAAGAAAATACCGCATCCAGCGCAAGGAAACCGCATGCGCCATGAACTCTCCACCCACAGCCAAAATGACCCGGCGTATCCATCATCCCTGCGGTCACGATCGGTCGCGATGACTCTGTGATCGATTGGTGCGTCCGAAGACGCGCGTCGTACGCCGTGAATGCGGAGTCTTCATTGACGCCGACCTGGGCGGATCTCTGTACAGCCCGCTGCTACCTGGGCTGACTGCTTTTCTTGCGTAATACGACTTTGTTCGTAGTGGATTCTACCTGCACCGGCATGACTTGTGGCAATGCCCCCAGCCAGTTGTCGATCGCATTGGTGTAGATCGTGCCGGTAAACACCAGGCCGTTCAAATCCGCCGTCGCGAGGACCAGGGGACGGGGACTGTAGCGGTTCACGTTCGCGATCACCGAAGACAGGGGTTCGTCGACGAATTCCAGGCGGTCGTCCTGCCAAGACGTCGCCTGCTGAGCGGATATGTGGCTGAGCGAAAACTGCGCGGTGGAAGGATCGAACACGACCTGCTGCCCGGCGCTGACCGCCAGGGCGGTGCCGGCGGACGGGGCAAAGCCCAGGCGGCCGCCGCTGCTGGTGAGCTGCACGCTGCCTTCGACCACGGAAAGCTGGACACGCTCCCCCGTGCGGCGAACGTCGAACATGGTGCCGACCGCACGTATGGATAGCTTGCCCGCCCTGACGACGAATTCGCGGTCGCGTTCGTGCGCAACCCGGAAGAAGGCTTCGCCGGAGTCGAGTTCGATCGAACGCTGCCGGGCGTCCAGGCGCACCTGCAGTTGGGAAGCACCGCCGAGCACGACGTGCGAACCGTCGGCGAGGTCGATGTCGCGGTTGACGGCGACGGCGCTGGCATAGGTCTGCCAAGGTTGTTCGGGAAAATAACGCGTCCATCCGGCGTAGCCGGCGAGCGCGACGCCGAGTACGAGGACGGCGGCGGCGGCCCATTGCAGGCGGCGCCGCGCCGGGCTGACGTCGAATTTTCGGATCATCCGCGCCCGCGTGACGTCATCGACACCAGCAAGTTCGGCGGCGAGGCGCGAGACGTGCTCGAAGGCGGCCAGGTGGCGTTCGTCGGCCTCGATCCAGGCCAGCCAACGCGTGATCGTGCCCTGGTCGTCGTCGGCTTCGCGCAGCTGCGCCCACCACTCCGCGGCGGTGCGCAGCAGGACTTCGTCGCGCAGCGACGTTTTGTCTTCGTCCGATCTCATGATCGATCCCCCTCGTCGACTCGTGTGCGGCAATACGCAAGCGCATTGGCGATGTGGTAGCGCACCATGCGCGCGCTGATCCGCAGCGTCTGCGCGATGCTGCGGATATCCTTTCCCTCGAGGATATGCAGTACGAATGCGCGGCTGGTCTTGGCCGGAAGCTCCGCCAACGCGCGCTGGACGATGCGCATTCTTTCGAACCCCATGGCCGGATCCTCCGAAAACCACGGGCTTTGCCAAATGTCGGGCGTCTCTTCCGTCTCCGCCTGCTCGCGCACCCGCCGCGCGCGGATGCGGTCGACCGACAAATTGGCGGCGATGCGGAACAACAGCGCCCGCTGAAAGCTGATTCCTTCCGGCTGCTCCAGGCGCAGCAGACGCACGTACGCCTCCTGAGCCACCTCCTGCGCGTCGGCAAGGGAGTTCAGGCGACTATAAAGGAACGCGATGAGGCTGCGGTTGTGGTCCTCGAACAGCTTCGCGACGTGCGAAGCATGCGGAGGCGAAGTCGTTTCGCCGTCGGAAGCCTTTTGCTGCGGCTCGCCGAGAGACGATGAAGGTTTGGATTCGGTCACGGATCACACGGGATTTTGCTGATCGGCAAATGCAGAACGTTTCGCGAGGGCAAACGGGAAGGAGCAAGCAGGGCGCGGGGGCAAATCCGGCGCAGTGCGAAAACCGTGTCCTCGCCGACCCCCTCCAGGCTCGTGCGCCTGTTTCTGCCGATCTTTTCAGTATTTTCGCTTACCTTGGTTCCTTGGAGCCAGATTGTTCGCAAGCCGGTACCAAGAGAGCACGGTGGGGCCAGCCGGGTCAACCGGCGAGCCCAACGGCGCGTGGTCGTCAGCCTGCGATTTGCTCAGCTTAGGTTTTCCTCGCAATGCCGTACAACAAAGCGAGAGCGGGCATCACGCATAACTCGAAAGGGAGCCGACGTGCAATACGTCGGCTCCGACGCATCGAAAGACGCGCCGCCGATCTGTTTGTCATCGGATTCGCCAATGGCCGCCCGGCCGTCGCAAATTGTCGCGGCGGAAATCGGCCGTTGCCGTGTGCCTATGCGGAGGGAAGAAGGGCGAGATCCACTGCGCGATCTCGCCCTTCCTGGCTTGCCAGGTCAGTCGTCGCTGTCGTCATCGAAGTCGAATGGCGGAGTCAGGCCGGTAAAATCGCCGATGCGCTTGGCATCGTAAGGTCCGTTGAGCTGATTCGGCCCGTTGCCGGCGGCATTGAGCATGCCTTGCTGAAACACGATGTCGCCGCCCTTGGTCACCTCGATCACGCGATTGTTGAACTGGTCGCTGATGAGAGTATTGCCATTGCGCAGGCGTATGCCGCGGGTCGGCAGGGGGTTCGCATTGCTCCCGGGCAGCGTATTGGTCACGTATTGCCAGACGACCGTGTCGTGTGAGTCCACCTCGACGATGCGGTTATTGTTCGAGTCGGTGATCAGCGTATTGCCGTTTCTCAGCCGGCTTGCGAACGCCGCACCGCTGACCGTTCCGCCCGCGGTAAACGTGGCCACTACGCTCATGTCGGCCGGTTTCACCTCGATTACGCGATTATTGTTCTCGTCGGCAATCAGAACGTTACCGTTCTCGAGCAGCTCCGCGCTGTTGGGATTGCTGAGCTGGTTCGCCCCGCTGCCGCTGACACCGGTAGTCCCGTACTGCCAGACGATGTTCTTGGCAAGATCGACGACGATCACGCGCTGATTGCCCTGATCCGTGATCATGACGAACAGTCCCCGATGCCCCGGAAAGCCGGAGAGGAATGCCGAATGCACCGGCGTGTTGATTTGATCGCTGCCGGAACCCGCAACACCGTCCTGCCCGTACTGCCAGATGATCTTGCCGCTCTTGTCGACGATGAAGACGCGGTTGTCCGCGCAGCCGTTGACGGGATCCGAACAACCCGGCAAAGGCGGCGTCGCCGCCGGGATGCCGGTACCGGATATCAGGGTGAACGGACCAAAACGTTCGGCGTCATTGACGCCGACCACGCTGGTCGGCCCAGGCTTGTCGGAACCGTCGCCGAACTGCCAGACCACGGCATGCGTGCGCGAGTCGACTTCGATGACGCGATTGTTGAACTGATCCGAGATCAGGATATTTGCATGCGCTCCGTGGTTGTGGCCCGCCCAAGCCACTACCGGCAGGCTGAACAGGCACAGCGAAGCAATTCGGCGCCATTGTCGCAGGGGAAAAAACGGAAGATTTGCCTTCTGATTAGCCATGACACGCTCCAGTACTAGGGTCACAAGCGGGCGATGTTCGGCTCGTGTCACGACGCTCATCGGGAAATGGTCGATGGCGCGTTTCGACGCGGGACGACGATCCCCCAGCTGTATATCCCTTATACGACGGCTGCGGTTCACCGGATTTTTCGCAGAATTGCGAAGTTTCCGTTATGGATCAGGAAAATATCGGGCGCGATGAGGGACGAAAGCGTCGCCCGGTCGAATGACTCCTGCTCGGAGCCGCAGCTTCCAGCGATCGGAGCTTCCAGGCAAAGGGGCGAGCTATACGGATTCGGCCGAAGCGGCAGCGCCGATGGCGAAAAAAAAGAAACCCCCAGCCGAAGCTGGGGGTTTCACTGTAAAGCCCCTGGCAGTGACCTACTCTCACATGGCTTAAGCCACACTACCATCGGCGCGGGTGCGTTTCACTTCCGTGTTCGGGATGGGAACGGGTGGGACCACACTGCTGTATCCGCCAGGGAACCGTTGGGGTTTGCGGCCGGATCCACGATCGGATCAGCGCAAACCCTGCATTGGGACTTGGGACGTAACTTGCGTCGAGCTCTCATCGAGCGACGTGTCTTGAGGAAACTTGCGAGTTTTCAGTGAATCAACTCAAAGCGACTTTGAGTTATATGATCAAGCCACACGGATCATTAGTATCAGTTAGCTCGGCATTGCTGCGATACACACCTGACCTATCAACCACCTAGTCTTGATGGTTCCTTTAGGGAGCTTAAGCTCCGGGATGTCTCATCTTGAGGCGCGCTTCCCGCTTAGATGCTTTCAGCGGTTATCGCTTCCGTATATAGCTACCCGGCAGTGCCACTGGCGTGACAACCGGAACACCAGAGATACGTCCACTCCGGTCCTCTCGTACTAGGAGCAGCCCCTCTCAAACATCCAACGCCCACGACAGATAG
>CBJLOV010000133.1:0-12084 GCA_966424745.1 uncultured bacterium | reverse complement strand
GGGTCCGCGTCAGCGGCCGGGTTCCGCTGATTGCACATCCTGTGCAACAGCGGAATGCGCGCGATCCCTCGCGCGCCCCCTGCGGGTCTTTTCGTCCGCTGCCGCCGCAATGTAATGGGGACCCGGAGAAGCCAGAGCAGCGCGCATCTTGCGCGCCGAAGCCAGAGCAAGAAAAAGAAAGCTGCCCTTTGTAGGGGCGCGATTCATCGCGCCCGGCTCTGCTCCTGCTCTTGATCCGTCTTTTGATCTTCGGGTCCCCGTTAGCCGCGGCGAGGCCATGACGGAATCGCCCGCAGGGTCGCGCGCACGATGCGCGCGAGTTCGTTGTACGCACAGGGATGTGCGTTCAACGAACCCCGGCATGGCCTCGCGAACCGCCGCAGGCGGCGCGGCTTCCGGGGGGTGTTTCTTTGGTGACTTTCTTTGCACAAGCAAAGAAAGTTACCCGCTCGCCTGAAAGGCGGGTGGAAGCTCTTGCTCTACAAAACAATGAAGATCAAAGCAAAGGCGCTGGATGACCAGCCCTTCGGCGGTTGAAAGCCCCGCCTTACGGGAATGACGAGCAAAAAAGCGAAGCAAGCCGGGGGACAAATCACGGGGAACCCGCTCAAGCCGAACCCCGCCGCACCGCCATAAAAACCGCAAACAACCCACACCCCACCGCAACCGCGATCGGCAGCCCATAAACCCGATCCAACTCCATCGCGAACCCGACGCTCGACGGTCCGATCAGCGCGCCCGCGCCCCAGGCCAGGCCCATCATCGCGTAGATGCCGACGAGTTCGGCACCGCCGAAGCGCTCGCCGACAATGGCGAGCATGACGGTGTAGATGCCGACGAAGATGCCGCCCCAGACGAACACGGTCGCGTAGGCAAGCCACGCATGCGCGAGGACGAACGGCCACGACAGCGCGCCGAGCGCGGACGCGACGGCGAGCAGCATCACCAGACGCGGGCGGTTCATGCGGTCGGCGAGCACGCCGATCGGCAGTTGCAGCGCGATGGCGCCGATCATCAATGCGGAGACCAGTTGCATCGCCTCGGCTTCGCGCCAGCCCTGGTAGCCGGCATAGAGCGCGATGAACGACAGCCCCGCGGTTTCCACGCCGGCATTGAGCACGGTCGTCGCCATCGCGACCGGAGCGAGGCGCAGATAGCGCCAGGGGTGCGCGGCGATCGGTTCCATCTTCGCCGGCGCGGCGGTCCATGGGCTCGCGACCGGCAGAACCGCGACGAGCGCAATCGCCGCGCCGATCAGGTAGGCGGCCCGTCCGGTGCCGACGAAGGACAGGATCGCCGGGCCGCCGGCGTAGCCGAGCGAAAGCGCGGCCATGTAGATCGCCATCGTGCGCCCGCGCGTGCTTTCTTCGGCGAGGTCGTTGGTCCAGGTTTCCGACAGTACGCCGAGCACTTCGGCGCCGACGCAGAGAGCAAGGCGCAGCGGGAACCACAGCCAGATCGGCGATACGAACGGAAACAGCGCGAGCATCGCCGCGCTGAGCAGCAGCGCGGCGACGATCAGCGCGCGCTGGCCGAAGCGCACGGCGAGGCGCGGCAGCAGCGGCGCGATCAGCAGCACGCCGAACGCATGCATCGCCGCGTTCGCGCCGATCAGCGACTCGCTCGCGCCGCGCGCGGCGAGGTTGGAGGCGATCAGCGGCGCGGTGAGGCCGTAGGTCAATCCGAATATCGCGGCGGTCGCGACGACCGCCGCGGTCGACACGAGACGCCGCCGCGGCGACAGTGCGAGCGGGGAGGCGGCGGTTTCGGCGGAAACGGACATGCGGGTTCGTGTGTCTTCGCAGGCTCAATCAGCCTGCTTTTCCAGGCCGGTCGGCAGCGGTTTGACGACGGCGGGGGCGGCCGCGTACCGGCGCCGATAGCGACGCAACGCCGCGCTCGCGAGCGAATGCCAGGCCACCGGCGGCGGATGCACGATGCCGTGCAGGCTGCGCGCGTAGTCGAGGGCGAGGCCGGGCGTCCACGCCATGGTGTCGGCGCGGCGGTAGAGCTGGCTGGCGACCCAGGTTTCCGGGCTCAGGAGGACGCGGGCGAAAGCGAGCCAGGTGCCGTCGCGCCGGCCGATCACGCCCTCGAGCGCGGTTTCCAGCGCGTGCACGACGGTGCTCGAGCAGTTGCGGTTGGTCAGGTTGTAGGTCGTGTCGGCGCGGTACGCGGTCCAATAGGCGCGCAGGCGGTCGAGGTTGTATTCGCAGAAGCGCACTTTCTCGGTCGACGGACACCAGCCCGCCGCTTCGTCGGCGTAGCTCGGCTGAAATTTGCCGGGCACGTTGTTCTCCGCGGTCGCGCGCAGGGTCTGGTTGAACTGGTCGGGCGAGCGCTCGATCTCGACGGCGGGATAGTGGCTGATGTAAAGCTCGGCAGGCACTTCGAGCGCGGCGTGCCCGGTCGAGATGACGCCTTTCGCGTCCACCGCGGCGATGTAGCGGTCGACGATCGGCTGCAACTCGGCGTTCTCGGACGAGCCGAGCGGCGTCCATACGTGCACGATCATCTCGTTTTGCTGCGCTCCGCTCGCGCCCGCAGTCCAGATCACGGGCTGCGACTCGCCGTCGCCGCCGCGCCGGGTCAGCAGCGAGACCGATGCGTGCGGCGGCAGCCGGCGCAGGCGCAGAGCGAGATGCAGCAGGCTCCAGCCGCTGACGGCGAGGCCGAGACCGATGCAATACGGCAGCGTGCCGTGGTAGTGCGTCGGCCAGGGTTCGAACATGAAGGCCGAGAACAGCAGTTCGATCGCGCCGGCGCCGATCGCCGCACGCCAGCCGCTGAAGCGCACCACGTAGGCGGCCGACACCCGCAGCAGTCCGTCCACGGCGAACAGCACGCCGAACAACATGGCGAGGACGAATTCGCCGTCGGGGTAAGGGTCGATCACGAGCAGGGCGATGACGATGAACAGGAGGCCCTTGAGGAAGCGCAGCCAGTTGCGCCGGCTCTTGTCGATGCCGCTGAGCGTGCCGATCAGGGCGACGATGCCTTCGATCAACAGCAGCGCGCCGAAAATGCGCAGGGGGAAATATCGCACGCCGTCGAAGGCGTCGACGAAGATCGCCGCGCCCGCGACGAGCCAGACTGTTCCGATCGCGGCGAGCCAGACATAGCGGCGACGGACGAAGTCGGTGCCGAACAACAGCAGAGCCAGACGGATCATCGCGCTGCCGGGCGCATGAAAACGATTGCCGCCGAGTATATAAATTGTCGCCGGACGGGCAAGGCTGAGGGGAAACTGCGGGGCTCGTCACGATTTCCGATGCGCCGCGCAGCCTCCGGGTTTGTCAGCGCCGGCGTAGCCGCCGGCATCGTCGCAGCCGCGCGTGCCTGGGCCTGCGTTCGTCCGCCCGGTTGACGAAGCAAAGTCGAAAGACGACGAGGCGAAGCACACGAGGAGAGGACGAAGTAGGCGAGGAAAAAAGCGAATCCCCGCTTGGTTTTGCTTCGCCGCTTTTCCTCACGGACTGCGCGGCCCGATCTTCGTCTTCTCTCGGTGGAAAACCGGCTGGCCCGGATGGGGACTTTCGACGGTCCGCCGCGCTATTGCGAACGATGTGCCGTTTTCGCCGCCGCCGGCCGGCCGCGCGGGTATCCGGGCAGATGCGCGAACAGCCAGGTCAGCGGATTCTGCGTCCACGCCTGGGTCATGAAATCCTCGTGCTTGGTGCCCGCAGGCGCTTCGATGAAGGTGATGCTGCCGGGCAGCAGCTTCGCGGGCAGAGTGGTCTTGTAGCGCAGGTTCGCGTCGGCGAGTTCCGATTTCAGCGCTTCGTTCTCGTCGTGGGTCGATTCGGTGTAGGTGCTGAAGAAGAAGGCCGAACCGCGCGCGCGTTCGATCCAGGCGGCGAACTTGTCGATGTTCCCGTAGAGAGCATCGAGCAGGACGACGCCCTGCAGGCGCGAACCGATCTGGCCGACCGAGAGCGCCCATGCCGCCGGCAGGTAGCCGCCCGAGTAGGCGACGAGCACGACCTTCGACGGTTTGAACGCGCCCTCGACGCGCTGGTCGCGGTACTGCTTGGCGAGTTTCTGCGCGGCCTCTTCGACGAACTTCTTGAACACGCCGCGCTGCCAGAAGCGGCCTGCGCTCGAGTCGGCCGCGTCGATCGCGAACTGGGGCGCAACGAGCACGGCGTTGATATTGGCCGCGGCGAGCTGGGCGGCGACCTGCTGGCGGTCGAGCACGTCGCGCGACAGGGTGGCGCCGTTGCCGTGGAAGAAGACCACGATCAGCGCCGGCTTGCGGATGTCGAACCCCTGCGGCAGGTACAGCAGCACGCGGTTGTCGCTGAACATCTCGTCTTCCCAGTGCACCGAACCGTCGCGCGGCGACGTGTGGCCCTTGCGGCTGCCGTCGACCTTGTCGATGAACTTCTTGCCCGAGTCGGGAATCAGGCCGCGGAACGGGAACGGTGCATAGTCGAACGGGACGAAGGCGGTGATCGGGGCTTTGAGGGGGGCGATGGGGACTTTGGGGGCGGCCGGTTGCCTGGTCGGCACCGCGGGCTGAGCATTGCTTGTCGCGGCGAAGGCAGGAGCCGACGAAGCGACAAAGTTGAAAAGCATCGTCATTCCCGCGAACGCGGGAATCCAGTGTCTTTTCTTTTTGCTGCTGGTACGGGACGGATCAAAGGCGCTGGATTCCCGCGTTCGCGGGAATGACGAGCTTATGCTGTCCGGTACCTGCCTCTTCATTCGAATCGTCTAGGTCGCGCGCGCGCCTCGCAGCGGCAAAAATATCGCAAAAAACGCCGGCGCGGCGATCAGGTAGGCGAGGCCGCTGATCTGCAGCACGGAGGCGAGGCCGAACGAGGTCGCGATGATCGGCACGAGCGCGGCGCCGATCACCGAGAACGAACCGTTGATGCCCCAGGCCCAGAGGAACATCGCGTTCTTGTTGAGGCGGCCGAGCCAGGTCATCGCGGTCGACATCGGGAAGCCCATCAGGAACGCCGGCGGCCCGATCAGGAGGAAGCAGCAGACCAGGCGCAGTGCATAGGGCAGGCGGCCGATCGCGTCGAGGATCGGATCGATCAGGAAGCCGTAGGCGATCAGCAGCGCGCCGATGGCGACGAAGATGATCGGCATCGTCGTTCGCGCGCGCTCCATGAAGCGCTCCGACGTCAGACTGCCGAGGCCCGAGAACACGAGCATGCCGGTGATCAGGATCGAGGCGGACACGGTCGGGTTGCCGAGCGGCAGTACGAACTTCGCGATCAGGGCGACCTCGACCATGATGTAACCGAGGCCGAGGCAGGCGAAGTAGAGGATCACGCGCAGCTGGCCCGGGGTGCGCGAGAAGATCGTGCGCCAGCCGACCAGGACCGGGATCGCGACGAGCACGAGCGCGGCGATCGCGGCGATGCCGAGCGTTGCCCACAGCAACAGATAACCCCACTCGTCCTGGAAGATTTCCAGGCGGTCGGTCGTGCGCGACAGATCGCCCGGTTTGACGTAGGCGGCGAAGTAGGGGCGGTTGTTGGTCAGCGGGCGTGCGTCGAACACGTAGCTGGCGAGGTCGGTGCCGTTGCCGTGCAATAGCGAGTGCCAGGCAAGCTGGCCCATCACGGTCGCGGGCACCGGTGCGGACGCCGCGTCGGCTGCGGAGGCGTTGGCGTCGGGGCCGGTCGGATCCGCGGCAGGGCCGGTCGGATCGGCAGCCGGTGCGGTGGAATCCGCGGCCGGCGGCGCGGTGGGGTCGGCCATCGGCGCCGTCGCGGGCTCCGTCGTCGGCGCGATCGACGTGCCTTTCGGTTTCGGGCCGGCGGTGCCGTTCGCGATGCCGGCGGCGGCGGCGGATTTCATCGTTTCGTCCACGGCGCCGAAGATGCTTTCGCGGTACGACTTCAGGCTGTCGGCGATCTGCTTGGTGTCGAACTCGTAGCCCGGATAGGTCAGCTCATCGAAGCTCATCGCCTTCGTATGCGCGTGCAGCTTGTCGATGTCGGACGCGGAAAAGCCGCCGCGTTTGTAGAGCACGGTCGCCGTCGACAGGTAGCTCGCCGCGGCGTAGAAATCCTTCGACACGTCGGCCTGCGCGTCGACGTCGCGCGCCGCCTCGACCATCGTCGCATAGAGCTTGAGCACGGACTTCGGCGGCTCCTCCTTGTTCCACAAGGTCACCGACAGCACGCCGCCGTCGGCGAGCGCGCGCATGTAGGCGCGCATCGCCTCGCGCGTGTAGGCGTACTTCTCGACGATGGCGAAGCCGCCCGGGCTCGACAGGCCGGCCGAATCGGCGAGCGAGAGGTCGATGACGTCGTAGCGCTTGTCGGTGTTGGCCAGGTACAGGCGCCCGTCGTAGTCGATGACGTCGAGCTTGGGATCGTTGAGGATGTCGCCGGAGAAGTCGCGCAGGCCCTTGTCGTTGCGGAAGGCATTGAGGATTTCCGGGTTGCCTTCGGCGACGGTGACGCGCTTGGAATTGCGCAGGGCGACGCGCGTGGAAATGCCGCCGCCGAACTGGACGACGAACGTGTTCGGCTCCTGCTTGATGACGTAGGGGTAGTCCATCGGCAGGTAGCGGAAGTACGCGCTTTCCGCGTCGTTGAGCTTGCGCATCACGCCGAACGGACCTTCGCCGTCGATGTACATGCCGAGGTAGGCGTTCGCCGGCATCTCGGGCAGGTTGAACGCGGCGTTGTCGGACAGTCCGGGGGCGAAATGCAGGTACGAACTCGAATACACCTCGAGATAGCCGAACGGCGAGGCGTTCTCGTAGACGCGCTGGTTGTCGGGGAACTTGCGTGCGTACGAGACGCCCTTGTAGTCGGACACGGCGAGCTTCGGAATCCCGAGCTGCTGCGGCAGCCAGAAGTGTCCTGCGATGCAGAGCGCGCCGAACACGGCGAGCGCGATCAGCGAGCCCGTGCGTTTGGCCTGGGCGAGAAACCAGAGGATGCCGGCGGCGAACCACAGCGCCAGCGGCACGACGACGAGGTTCTCCGGGCGGAACAGATACAGGCAGCCGAGCAGGAGCAGGCCGCCGGCGCCGGCGCCGACAAGGTCGGCGAAGTAGATGCGGCCGAACGTTTCCTTCATGCGCAGGAATACGGCGCCGAGGAAGAACGCGCCGGCAAGGAACGGCGTCAGGTACAGGACGAAGTTGCCGAACAGCTTCCACTTCTGCACCGGATCGGAGATCAGGAAGATCGCGTTGAACGGGATCTGCTGCGCGATCAGGTTCGCCGCCACGATCAGCGGACCGAACGCGAGCAGCGAAACGTTGGCGACGCCCTGCCAGTGCTTCTCGAACCAGTCGTTCGCCGCGCACATGACGACCGAGGTAAGGCCGAAGCCCATCATCGCCAGGCTGACCACCATCGAGCCGAAGTGCGCCCACGAGCCGACGCTGAAGATGCGCATGATCGAGATCTGCAGCGCGATCACGGCACCGGCGATCAGGGCGACGGCGAGATAGAACAGGAAGGAGCGGTTTGCGGGGGCGGGCGAAACGGAAGTGTGGCTCAGGGTCATCAGTATGCCGGGGTGGAAGTTCTTCTGTGGTCAAGCGGCGATATCGACGTATTCGACATGGCTGGACGGCGGCGGCACCCGCACACCGTCTTCCCGCAGCCCTTCTAGGTGAAAGGCGATGGCTTCGCGAATCTCGGCTTCGACTTCTTCCATCGTGCTACCGGTAGCGACGCAGCCGGGAAGGTCGGGGACATATGCGGAGAAGTTGGTTTCAGCCTGCTCGATGACGATCGCGTAGCGCATGGGATTACCTCTTGAGGCCAGCCTGCTTCAATATGCTGTTGAGCGTTCCCGGCGCCAAGTCGTCGCTCGGCTTGCCGGGAACGGTGACCCGGCCTGTCGGACGGGTGCTTGTACTGGCGATGGCTTCCGCGCGTTGCTGCAAGAAACCATCCGTCGTCTTGCAGCAGCCGAAGCATTTCGCCGACCTTCATGTCATGCGCATATCGTCGGGCGGAACAACTGCCAAGAACTACTTCGTGTCCTTGGCGTCGCCGTTGTGCGCACCCTTGATCTCGCCGTCGACGAGCTTGGTGAAGGGCACGAACGGCACGATCTTGCCGAAGATGTCGCTGCGCGCCACGGTAATGCTGCCGTCCTCGGCCTGGTGCTTGACCACCTTGAGCACGCGCTGGGCGCCCGGCGGGCCGACCGGGATGACCATGACGCCGTTGGGCTTGAGCTGCTTGAGCAGCGGCGGCGGGATGTGGTCGATGCCGCAGGTGACGACGATCTTGTCGAACGGGCCGTTCTCTTCCCAGCCGTAATAGCCGTCGGCCTGCTTGCTGGTGATCGCCTTGAACTCGGTGTAGCCGTCGCCGATCAGCTCGTCGTAGACGCTGCGCGTGCGCTCGGCCAGCGGCTTGATGATCTCGATGCTGTAGCACTTGTCGGTCAGGTGCGAGAGGAACGCCGACTGGTAGCCCGAGCCGGTGCCGATCTCGAGCACCTTCTCGCCGGTCTGCACGTTCAGCACCTGGGTCATGCGGCCGACCGCGTGCGGGCCGGAGATAGTCACGCCGTAGCCGATGTCGAGGAACGCGCTTTCGTAGGCGTGCGCGCGGTTGACCGGGCGGCAGAAGTCTTCGCGCGGCGTGAGCAGGAACGCGCGCTTGTTGCGCTCGTCGGTCAGGTCCTTGTTCTGCACCATTGCGTACATGCGGTTCCAGCGCTGGGCGAGGAACTTCGGATCCTCGCCGCGGTTCTTCACGGCCCAGGCGACGAATTCCTCGCGATTGTCGATCGGCACTTTCACGTCCCAGGTGAAGGGCACCGGCACTTTGTTCTCCGCGCCGGAGAGGCTCGCGCGCGCAAGCCGGGCCATGGGCGCGGAGGCCAGCGCGGCGATCGATCCGTACGCGACCGAACGGGAAAGGAATTGGCGTCTATCCACTGGGACAAGCTCCTGAAAGAAAAGCGGGAAAGGTCAGTGCAATAGGATACGGGAAACGGATCACGAATGCCGCTACGGGGGTGGCCGGCACGTGTTCGTTCAGTGTCGGTTCGCTGGCAATCGGACGGGCGAACGACGCACAATCCGGCGTCCCCTGGCGGAGTAGTGCGTATGAATCCGGTGTTGCCTCGTCGCGGTTTTCTTTCCTTGGCTGCCGGCGCTGGCGCCGCGGCCCTGCTGCCGATGCCGCTGCGCGGGGCGTTCGCCGCGGCAGCGCCGCCCGAGACGGCCTGGGCCGGATACGGACAGGCCGTCGTGATCGACACGCTCGGCAGTCCCGGCGGCGCGATCGACGACGATTCCAACCAGCTCGGTGCGCAGGATCTCGCCGACGTGCGCAAGTCCGGCCTGACCGCGGTCAATCTCACCGTCAATTCGCAGGGCGTCGGCAGCTACCTGCACGGCTTCGATGCCGCGATCGGCGAAATCGCCTACTGGAACTCGCAGATCGCCGCGCACCCCGACAAACTGCTGGCCGTGTTGCGCCCCGCGGACCTCGCCGAAGCCAAGCGCAGCGGCCGCCTCGGCCTGATCTACGGTTTCCAGGACGCCACGCCGTTCGGCGAAGACCTCGACCGGCTCGATACCTTCTGGGGTCTCGGCGTGCGCATCTACCAGCTCACCTACAACAAGCGCAATCTCGTCGGCGACGGCTGCCTGGAACCCGGCAATGCCGGCCTTTCGGTGTTCGGCCGCAAGCTCGTCGAGAAGTTGAACGGGCGCAAGGCGCTGATCGATCTCTCGCATGCGGGCGAGCGCACCACGCTCGACGCCGCCGCGGCCTCGAAGGCGCCGATCGCGATCACGCACACCGGCTGCGCGGCGATCAATCCGAATCCGCGCAACAAGACCGACAACGAACTGAAGCAGGTCGCCGACAAGGGCGGCTATGTCGGCATCTACCTGATGCCGTTCCTGCGCGGCAAGGGCCAGCCGATGGCGGCCGATTTGATCGCGCACCTCGAGCATGCGATCGACGTCTGCGGCGAGGACCACGTCGGCATCGGCACCGACGGCTCGATCTCGCCGGTCGCCGTCACCGAAAAGTTCAAGAAGGATTTCGCCAAGCAGATCGAGAACCGGCGCAAGGCCGGCATCTCCGCGCCGGGCGAAGACCCGAACGTGTACACCTTCCTGCCCGACCTGAACCGCGCCGACCGCTTCGCCCGCATCGCCGAGTTGCTCGCCGCGCGCAAGCATTCCGACGCGCGCATCGCGAAAATCCTCGGCGGCAATTTCGCCCGCCTGTTGAACGACGTATGGGGAGCCTGACGATGAACGCTTTGCAGACCGTGAAATCCGCCGTGTTGCTGGCCTCGATCCTGATCGCCGCGACGACCGCCGCCGCCGAGCCCGAATACTTTGCGCGCAAGGCCGCGCCGGGGCAGAGCTTCCCGTTCTCCGAAGCGGTGCGCGCCGGCGACATGCTGTATCTGTCGGGCGACATCGGCGTCGACGCCAACGGCAAGCTGGTCCCCGGCGGCATCAAGGCCGAGGCCAGGCAGACCATGGACAACATCGGCGCCAACCTCGCGCGCCACGGCTCGTCGTTCGACCATGTCGTGCAATGCACGGTGGCGCTCGCCGACATCGCCGACTGGCCGGCATTCAACGAAGTCTACAAAGGCTACTTCGGCAAGCACTTCCCGGCACGCATGGCGTATGCCGCGAGCGGCCTTGCGTTCGGCGCGAAGGTGGAAGTGCAGTGCAACGCCGTGGTTGCGAAATAAGCGGACGCGGGGTCGTTTCGCGTTTTGCCGATCCGCCGCGGGAAGATCAGGAGACTCGCCGCGAAGGACACGAAAAAGCCGCGGGAAAAATATACGCGTCATTTCCGCTAAAAGTGCGCGGAAAAATGACGAGCATTCGGCCGCGTGCGGCCGTCTTTTTTTAATTTTCTTCGCGCTTTTTCTTTGTGCCCTTTGCATCCTTCGCGGTGAAATATTTAATCTCGTTACTCTGCTTTTCTGGAAATCGCACTATCGCGCATTCGGCGAATTTTCCATTAATGGATTGTGATGGAGTCGAGCAATGTCTGTGCGCAAAAGTTGAAGCCACTCACACCCGGGAATTCGTGGTTGACGTGATTTTTGGAAAGGAGCACTGTACGCCGCGCGGCGCGATCGGCCATGCATTCCGCAGAGGAATCGCCGATGGCGAAGATGGCGCCGCGCATGTTTGAGCCAACGTTCGGGACCGGCTTCGGTACCCTCTCATCGCAAAAAGGCTGGAACCGAATTTTCTTGTTCCCCAATTCGCTGAGGAGTGAAGCTATGCAACAGAATGACCATATCGTTTCTGGCTGGCTTGAAGGCTTGGATAGCGTCGACGGCTTCGACAATCCGTCGGGTCCGCTCTATCTCGACAACTCGATCGAAGAAACGATGGCGCGCCCCGCCGGCGGAACAAACGCGATCACGACGCTGAAGACGACCCAGTCCTGCGCTCGCGGTTGCGCCTGCTGCTGATATTCCGTTGTCCGTCCGACGCGCCGCCCGACCGAGGCGGCGCGCCGGTTCAGGGATAGTGCATCCATTGGCGGGTGGCAGGGATTCGGCAACGATGACGATCGAGACCAATACTTCCGATCCGTTCACCCCGATCATCGAACGTTTCACCCGCGGCGCATGCCGCGCATTCGGCGCGCACCTCGCGCACCTCGCCGGTCTCGACGCAGGCGAATCGGCATTGATCCGCGCCGCCGCCGATGAAGCCCTGCTTTTCAGCGCACGGCTCAAACTCAATCGGGTGCTGCTGCTCGAACTGCACGCGGCCAAGCGCGCCGGCGAACTCACCGCCGAACGCGACGAGGACGCCTTCGCACAGTTCGTCGAGCGCGCGCTGCGGCCCGACTTCGACGAGCATCTGGATCGCCGCTACCCGCCGCTGCGCGCCCGCCTGCAGCGCGTGCTCGATCGGCAGCGCGCGGCGCTCGAATCGCTGGCAGACCGCTTCGTCGAGGATCGCGCGCTGTTTGCGCGTTTTTTCGGCCGCCCGCCGGGGCGCCTCGTTGCGCTCGGCTTGAACCGCGGCGATCTCCACGCCGGCGGCCATACCGTCGCGCGGCTGTCGCTGGAAGGCGGCGACGTCATGTACAAGCCGCGCTCGCTGCGCATCGACATGGCCCTCGATGCGTTTCTCGC
>CBJLOV010000132.1:0-12405 GCA_966424745.1 uncultured bacterium | reverse complement strand
GCGGACGCGGTCGCTTCACTCACGGCGCGGCGCCCTCGCCTGCGACAGCAGCGGCAGCCAGCGCTCGCGCGACCACCATGCGCCGACGAAGAACAGCACCGCCAGGACGACGCCGACCAGCAGCGGCTCGTAGCGGTGCAGCATCTTCGGCAGCGCGACCACCGCGGCGGCACGCGCGCCGTCGCTGCGCTGTGCGCTCGCCGGCGCGTCGGCGCCGGCGGTGAAGAAGGTGACGGTGATCTTGTTGGCGTCGTCGAGTCCTTCGACGCTGTCCTTCACGATCGCCTTGATCTTGGTTTCGTAGTCGAGCACGGGCGAGCCCGCGCGCGCGGTGATCACCACCGAAGCCGAGGCCGATTTCGGATTGGTCTCCAGCGCGTCGCGCTGCGGCAGCGCGATGTGGACGCGCGCGGCGATCACCCCGTCGAGCGTCGCGATGGTGTGCTCCAGTTCCTGCGACAGCGCGTACAGATAGCGCGCCCGCTCTTCGAGCGGCGAGGAAACGAAGCCCTCTTTCTTGAACACCGTGCCGAGCGTGTCGAAGCTCGGCCGCGGCAGGCCCTGCGCGTGCAGCAGCTCCACCGCCTGCGGGAAATCGTCGCGCTCGACCAGGACCTTCCAGCCTTTCTTGCTGTCGGAAGGCTCCTTGTCCGCATCGATGTTCGCCGCGAGCAGCGCCCCCTCGACCTGATTGGCCTGGCGCTCGTCGAGCTCGGAAAACAGCACCGTGCGGCTGCATCCGGCGACGAGGACGCAGCACGCGATCAGCAACGGCCGGATACGCATGACGCTCTTCTCCATGCCGGGCTACGACTGCTGCCGGAACAGTTGCTGGACGCCGTCCGACGAGCGGTTCGCGACGTTGGCGGTGAGTTCGCAATGGAACATGAACTGGTGGCAGCGCACGGTCATCATGAGCATGTCGCCGGGGCTCATGTCCTTGCTCGCGCTGATGCCGGCGTTGTCGCCCAATCCGGCGGCGCGGCCGTTGAGCGAATTGAGCGTGTTGAGCACGGCGCGGAATCCGTCCGACTCCTGCGTCTGCGCCGGCGCCTGCACCTTCGCCGGCTCCGCCTGGATGGAGACGTTCTGTCCGGCGCGCGCGTAGGCGTCCTGGAATCTCGCGATATCGAACACGGTGCGATTCTGCGCGGACGACGCCGCGTTGTTGGCGGCGCCGAGCAACGCCGTCAAATCGACGCTGGTGACTTCACCGATCATGACTACCTCCTGCTGTGGCTTTGCCGCCGCCGCGCGCGCATTGCGCGCACGCCGCAGCGGAACGACGCGAACCGGCGCTCACTCCTTCTTGCCGAGCGTTTCCAGGGCCTGGCCCACCGAGTTGTTCGCCGTCGAGGCGTTGTTGGCGAGGAACTGCATCTTCAGGCTCTCCGCGGTCAGCACCGTCATCGTCGACGGCTGGTCGCCGCCGTTGGACAGCTGGTCCGACAGCGAGGTGACTCTCGCCGCCTGCTGGTCGAGCGCATTGCCCCAGGCGCGGGCCATCGCCTCGAACCAGCTCTTGGCCTCCTCGGAATCGACCGGGCGGCGCCCGGGCGAAAGCGAGGTGGTCGGCTGCAAGGTGCTGCCGGTGCCGCTCATGTGCGCGGTGGAAGTGGGATTGGTATTGCTGATAGCCATGTCGTTCTCCTGCCGTTGAAAGTTTGTCGACTTATCTGTCGTTGATGCTGTCCATCCTGGCCAGATGCTTCACTGCCTTGCCGGTGTCGACGATCGCCTCGCGGCCGTCGATCGCCTGCAGGGTTCCGCCGCCGGGCAGCTTCGCGCCGACGTAGTAGCGCGACCCGTCCCGGGTCACGACGTACGGATCGTTGCCGTCGACGACGTCGGAAATCTGCTTGCCGTCGTCGGCCGGCTTGCTCGGCGGCGCCGGCGGCGGCGCGTCGAGATTGACCGTGACCACTTTCTTCAGGCCGCCGACCTCGCGCATCGCGCGCGATTCGACGACTTTCTGCAATTTCGCCTGGTCGCCGAAATGGCCGCGCACCTCGACCTGGCCGTCGTTGAGGTAGCGTCCTTCGGCCGGGATGCCGGACAGGCGCAGCACGTCGACCACGTCGTGCGCGATGCTGCTGCCGCTGCGCAGGTCGATTTCGGCGCCGGTCGAGTTGCTGCCGAGCGCCTCGCGCAGTTTCTCCGCCCGGCCCGGATCGGGCACGACGCCGCTCACGCGCAGGCGGCCGTTGTCGCCGCCGACGCGGACTTCGGGCAGGTCCGAGGCCTTCACGATCTGCTCGGCGAGCGCCTGCCGCGCGGCCAGCGTGGGCGCCGCGGGACGCAGCAGCTGCGCCGAGAACGCGCAGGTGACCACCGCGGCGATGGCCGCGGCGACGCCGATCGCGAGCCGCTTTCTCGGTTTGCGCACGGCGGCGGCGGTATCGCCCGCACCGACGTCGTTCGCCGCCGTCGACATCGCTTCGCGGACGCGCGCCCACTCCTCCTCGCTCGACACGGGGCCCAGTGCGAACGCGGCGGCGCCGATCTCGACCACTTCGAACGGCGCGATGCGCACCGGCTCGCCGGGCGGGACCACGCGACCGCCGGCGCGCACCACGGCTTCGACCGCGCGCACGCCGATGTCGCCGCCGATCACGCTGACGATGCAGTGATGCGGCTGCACCGCCTCGTCGGCGAGGATCAGGTCGCAGTCGTCGCCGCCGCCGATCACGACGACGTCGCCGGATCCGCAGCGGCGCTCGGCCCCCGCATGCACGCCGCGCACCAGACGCAGGGCGAGTGCGGATTCGGTTTCCTCTGGCTCGTTCTTTCGTGTCTGCATGTTCTTCGTCCTGTTCCGCGTTACCTAAGTGGCTCGACGGCAGTCTCCGATTCGATCACGACCGTCCGGGCGGGACGGGCGCCGCCGCCGGCTGCGCATTGGCCGGTGCGGGCGGCGGCGGCTCCGCACGATGGTGCAGTTCCTTCTCGTCCTGCGCGTCGAGCGAATCCACGGTCACGCCCGGCTGTGCCGTCGCGGGCGACTGGCCGCTGATGTGGTTCACCGCAACCAGGCGCGGGCTGATCAGGAACAGGCGCTCCTTGCGGCTGCGGTCCTTCACCGTGTGCTTGAACGCGTTGCCGAGCACGGGGATGTCGCCGAGCAATGGAATCTTGTCGACCTGCACGCTGCTCGAATCCTTGACCAGGCCGCCGAGCAGCAGGCTGTCGCCGACGTTGATGATCGCCTGCGTGTTCACCGCGGTGCGCGTGACCGTCGGGTAGTTCGTGTTCTGCGGCACGAGGCCGCCGTTCGACACCGACTGGAAGGTCACGTCGCCGTCCTCGATGTTCATCACCAGGCGGATGCGGTCGCGGTTGAACTCGGTGATGATGTGCGGGGTCACGCGCAGCACGGTGCCGGCGATCACGTTGAACAGATCGACTTCGTAGGCGCCGCCGACCGGCACGTAGAGCGTCTGCGTGTTCTCGATCACCGCCTCGACGTCGTTCAAGGTCAGCACCTGCGGATGCGAGACGACGTTGGTGATGCCGCGCTGGCCGAGCGCGTTGATGCGCGCGATGAACTTGCCCGAGTCGCCGACGATCGCGCCGATCTGCAGGCCGGGCAGTTTCTCCGGCAGGTTGGTGATGCTGTTGAGGCCGAGCGCCTGGGTGAGTTGGTTCTGGAACGCGGCGTTGCCGGCGGCGGTACTGGAATCGGTGCCGAACTGCACCGCGGTGCGGCCGTTCTGCCAGCGCCAGTCGATGCCGAGGTTGAGCAGTTTTTCCTTGTCGACGTCGATGATCGTCGCTTCGATCTCGACGATGCGCGGCTCGACGTCGAGCTCCTTGATCAGCGAAGCGTAGAGCGGCATCGTGTCCGGCGCGTCGCGCACGATCACGGCGTTGCGGTACGGATCGGCGACGATGCGCGCGTCGCGGCCCTTGCCGGGCTGGCTCGTTTCGACCGCGTTGATCGTCGCCCCGTTCGGCGAATTGGCCGACTCGGCGTAGGCCTGCGCCGAAGGCGGCGCCAGCGGCGGCGGCAGCCCGGCGCGATCGTTGCCCGATCCGCCCTCGCCGCCGACCGCGGCGAGCCCGGTGCCCTTCAGACGCATCGCCGTGGGACGCAGGACCTGCTCGCGCGGCGCGGGGAAGCTCGCCGATCCCTGGTTCGGATACATGAGCTGGCGCAGGATCGTCGCCACGCCGGGCACGTTGATGACATGGTTGCCGACCGTGATGTTGGTGTCGGCCGCCATCGCGTACTGCAGCGAGAACAGGCGGAACGAGGCCGGCGCGGCTGTGTTCTCCTGGCGCAGCGTGGCGGTCAGTTCCTGCGCCTGGTCGATGAAGCGCGGCGTGCCGGAGACCACGATCAGGCCGGTGTCGGTGCGCGCGCTGAACGAGTTGTTGCTGTCGCCGAGGCGCATTTCCTGGAAGGCGCGGACGAAATCCTGCGTCTTCATCGGCGGCACGGCGAAGTAGCGCGTGATGCGTTCGGAAAGTTTGTAGATGTATACCGCGCCGCCGTCGTAGTACGCGGTCAGCTGGTTCGATGCGGCGATGCTGCGGAACACCTGCTCGGGCGTGCCCGTGCGCGGACCGTTCAAGGTACCGCCCTGGTTCGCCACGAGCGGGCTCACCACCGCCTGCAGGTTCTGCTCGGCGAAGAAGCGTTCGAGAAAATCCTTGAGCGGTTCGTCCTTCAGATCGTAGCTGACTTGCTCGCGCTGGAACGGGATCACCGCGGCCGCGACCTGCCCGGCGAAACCCATCGCTGCCACTGCCAGACACGCCAGCATCCGCCGGCGCGTACGGCCCTTTGCCTTCCCCAGAACTGAATCCATAGTTACGGCCCTTTCCTCTTTGCTGAATGTTCCCTTCCGCGGAACCCGTCTCCGGACGCGGCGCGCGGCGCGCGCCTGCGGTCGCGAAACGGGCGCAACGATCTCGAGAGAAGCGCTACGCATTGAGCTGCCCTATCGGTTCGAGCTTGACGTCGGAGACCAGCTCCTGGAACGACAACACGGGCAGTTCGAAATATTCGATCTCGATCAGCTTGCGCAGGTGGCGCCGCACGTCGAGCGACGACAGCAGCACCATGCCTTCGAAGCCGCCTTCGCGATTGCGCCACTGGCCGATCTCGCCGAGGATGCGCGCGGCCAGCTCCGGATCGATCGCCAGCTGCGTACCGGCGTTGCTGACCCGCACCGACTGGCGCAGCTTGTCTTCGAGTTCGGGATGCACGACGAGCACCTTGAGCTTGCGGCTGTCGGCGGCGTAGCGGTCGGAGATGTGGCGGCGCATCGCCACGCGCACGTTCTCGGTCAACAGCACGACGTCCTTCTCGCGGCCGCCGGCCTCGGTGATCGCCTCGAACACGTCGCGCAGATTGCGGATCGACACGTTCTCGTCGACGAGCCGGCGCAGCACTTCGGACACGCGCTGCGGCGCGACCACGCGCAGCAGTTCCTTGACCAGGTCGGGATAGTCGCGGCCCATGCGGTTGAACAGGTTCGACGCTTCCTGGATGCCGATGAACAGGCCGAGATGGCGGCGCAAGGCGAGTTCCGCGTGCAGGGCGAGCAGGTCGAGCGGTTCGAGCGCGACAGCGCCTTCGCGCGCGGCCGCGGCGCGGTCGACCCAGTGCCCTTCCCGCGGCGGCAGGACCTGCGCGGCGACGACGAGTTCCGACTTACCCGCCACCGGACCGGCGAATGTGCCGTGGCGGAGATGCAGATCGGAACGCAGCACGCCGCTCATGATCAGCACGCCGTGCGCGTACAGGCGGTACGCGCCCGGCGGCATCGCGCCGAGCGGACGCACCACCGGCGCGGGCACGGGCACGCCGAAGTCCTCGCGCGTGCGCTGGGTGAGGCGCGCGAATTCGCTGCGCACCTGCTGCAGACCCAGGGTCTCGCCGACGCTGCTTTCGAGTTCGAGCAGCAGGCCCGGCAGCAGCGGCAATTCGCCTTCGTCGCGACCGCCGGCGTGCAGGTCGACCGCGATCGTCTCGTCGGGCAGGCGCAGCAGGCGGCGCACGAAGCCGACCTGTTCGCGCACGCGCCATGTGGTGAACGCGAGCAGGGCGGCCGCGAGCAGGAGGAACACGAACTTGGGGAACCCCGGCACGAGCATCAGCATCAGCGCGACGACGCCGGCGATCAGCGCCACGCGCGGCTCGCTCGAAATCTGTCGCGCGATCGCCTCGCCGAGATGGCGGTCGCGGTCGTCGCTCGCCGTGCGCGTCACGATGAGACCGGCGGAGATCGACGCGAGCAGCGCCGGGATCTGCGACACGAGCCCGTCGCCGATAGTGAGGATGCTGTAGGTGTGCACCGCGTCGGCGAGCGGCATGCCGAGCTGCATCACGCCGACGGCGAGGCCGCCGAGCAGGTTGATGATGATGATGACGATGCCGGCGACGGCGTCGCCCTTGACGAATTTCATCGCGCCGTCGAGGCTGCCGTGCAGCTGGCTCTCGGTTTCGAGCAGACGGCGGCGGCGGCGCGCTTCGTCCTTGTCGATCAGGCCCGAGCGCAGATCCGAGTCGATCGACAGCTGCTTGCCGGGCATCGCATCGAGGGTGAAGCGCGCGGCGACTTCGGCGACGCGCTCCGCGCCCTTGGCGACGACGATGAACTGCACCACCGTGATGATCAGGAAGACCACGATGCCGACGACGAGGTTGCCGCCGACGACGAGATTGCCGAAGGTGTTGATGATATGGCCCGCGTCGGCGTTGAGCAGGATGATGCGGGTGATGCCGATCGACAGCGACAGGCGGAACAGCGTCGTGATCAGCAGCACGCTCGGGAAGCTCGCGAACGCGACCGGCGACGGAATGTAGATGGCGAGCAGCAGCAGGCCGACGCCGATCAGAATGTTCACCGCGACCAGGGTATCGATCAGCGCCAGGGGCAGCGGCAGGATCATCAACGCGACGACGGCGACCACGCCGAACGCGAGCACGATGTCGCTGTAGCCGCGGCCGCGGGACAGAGTGCGGTTGACTTCGGAGGCCGGCGTCATCGTCCGCGACTCCTTGCGGACGCCGAGGGCCGGGCGACGGCGGCCGCGCCAGCGCGCACGCGGTGCGCGTCCATCCTTCGTCCGTCCAGCCTATCCGAGCATCGAGACATAGGGGCAAGGTCCACGAGACTTCCTCGTATAGCATCGCGGCCGCGGTTGAAAACCGCGATCGCGCCCCTGTCTCTTTTTCAGCCTACCACACAGAAACTACCGATAAGCAAGTGTCCGCATCATCGACTGCGCCGCATTCTAGGCACCGAAATGTTCGGCCGCGGTTAAAAAACGTTTACAGCGATGTGTCATTCGCGCGCTTGCTCCAACGGCCATTGCGCGAGCGTATTCATCGAAGCCGGACACACTCCGACGACGAGCATTTGCTTTTCCGTTTCCACCAGCACGATGCGCTCGCGCGGACCGACGGCAAGCACGCCGCGGATGCGCAGCGCATCGTTCCCGCCCGCGCCCGCATAGCGGCGCTTGACCAGCCATAACGCAGCAACGCCGGCCGCGATGACAACGAGCAGCGGCAAAATCAACGATGCCAGCTCTGCCGTGATCGAAGGCGCCGTGCCGGCGGCATCCTGGGCGATAACTCCAAACGGACATAACGATAGCGCAAGGCTTTGCGCGACTGCAATGCAACGAAACAGATGCCTCATGCGGAACTCCTCTTCATATTTGCGCGATATTCCGTTGCGCCGCCTGCGTTGCGCAACGATGGACGAAACGAAAAATGCCGAATTTGCGCCGCGCATCTTTGCGGCAATGCGCGAATCTTGTGAATTCGTTCGCAAACATTTTTTCTCCGACGAAAGGAAATCGATGCGTGCCATTACCAAAAAATAACACTTGTGCCATTGCACTCTGAGTAGACTCCGCGACTCTCGGTGCAGCGTGGCAAGCATGACATCGAACGCGAACACACAGCACGTCGTCTCCGTGCGCAAGCCTGCCAACCGTCGCGAGCGCGCAGCGCCCGCGCTGCCCGACGCGCAGCCCGTGCTCGACGCCGTGCCGCTCGCCTGCGCCCTGTTCGACACCGAGACCGGCGAGTTGCGCATGCACAACGCCGCGTTCGCCGCGGAATTCCCCGGCCTCGGCCGCGGCGTCACGCGCCGCGAATTCCTGCAGCGTTTCGAAGACCCGCCCGAGCTGCGCAGCGGCGGCGAGGAAGTCGAAGTGCTGCACATCGAATCGCGCCGCTCCTACGCGCTGCGCAGCACGCCGCTCGCGGCGAAGCGCCAGCGCGCCGAGCTGCTCAGCGCCGCCAACGTCAGCGCGCGCAACGAAACCTTGCGCCGGCACAAGACGCAGGCCGAGCGCCTGCTGTTCACTTCGCGCGTGATGAGCGTCGGCGAGATGACGACGATGCTCGCCCACGAACTCAACCAGCCGCTCGCCGCGATCGTGAACTACCTCAACGTCGCCCTGCGCCTGATCGGCCGCGACGCACCCGACCTTTCGCGCAGCGGCGAAGCCCTGCTCCTGGCGCGCGAGCAGGCCGCGCACGCGAGCGCGGTCATCGCCCGCCTGCGCGAGTTCGTGCGCGCGCGCGAGCCCAAGCGCAGCGCGCTGACTCTCGGCGACCTCGTCGCGACGGTCATGCAGCTGCTCAAGCTCGAAGCGGAGAAGCAGCGCGTGCGCGTCGTCACCGAATTGCCGGCGTCGCTGCCGCCGGTCTTCGCCGATCGGGTCATGCTCGAACAGGTCCTGCTCAACCTGGTCAAGAACGCGATCGAAGCGATGCGCGACAGCGATCCCAAGCAGCGCGAGATCCGCATCGGCGCGCGCATCAATTTCGACGAGCAGATCGAAGTGCGCGTCAGCGACCGCGGCTGCGGCCTGTCGGCGGCGGACGCGGAGCAATTGTTCACGCCGTTCTACACGACGAAGAGCGAAGGCCTCGGCATCGGCCTGGCGATCTGCCGCTCGATCGTCGAATACCACGAGGGCCGCCTGTATTTCGAGGACAACCCTCAGGGCGGCAGCGTCTTCGTCGTCACCCTGCCGCAGGCGAGCGAGGAGCAGGCCGCATGACGACGAGCGCTGCGCCCGTTCACCTCGTCGACGACAACGAGCCGTTCCGCCGTTCGACCGCGTGGCTGCTCGAAACCGCGGGCTTCCGCGTGCACACCTATGCGAGCGCGCCGGAATTCCTCGGCGCGGCGACCGTGCGCACGCCGCCCTCCGGCTGCCTGGTCAGCGACATCCGCATGCCGGACATGAGCGGCATCGAGCTGCAGGAAGAAATGCTCCGTCTCGGCGTGCGCATGCCGCTGATCTTCGTCACCGCGCACGGCGACGTGCCGCTCGCGGTCGAAGCCATGCGCCGCGGCGCCAGCGATTTCATCGAAAAGCCGTTCGACGGCGACACTCTCATCGGCGCGGTGCAGCGCGCCCTCGCCGCGCTGCCCGCCGAGGACGACGATGCCGCGCGGGAAAAACTCGCCAGGCTCACCCCGCGCGAACGCGAGGTCATGGAGCACGTCATCGCCGGCAAATTCAACAAGGTGATCGCCGACATCTTGAACATCAGCGTCAAGACCGTCGAACTGCACCGCGCCAACATGATGGGCAAGCTCGGCGTGCACAACGTACAGGAACTGGTGAGACTGGCATTGAAAACACGATGAGCGCACAAGGAAGCCAAGCACAACACCCCGCGGCGGAAACCAACCGGACCCCGCTGCCGCTGCGCGGGCGTCTGCCCGCGCTGAAGGCCGCGCAGGCGCAGCTCGCACGCAAACTGTTCGACGCCGCGCGCGTGTTCGTCGCCGACAACGCGATCCGCCTGAGCGTCGCCGCGCCGGGCCCACTGCCGCGCGAACTCGTCGAATGCGAGGCCGGCGGCGAGCTCGCGCTCGTCGGCATCGTCCGCGACGAAATCCTCGACCCCTGCGCCGGCGGCGCCTGGAGCGACTATCAGGGGTTCCCCCGCTGCGCGGCCTGGGCCCTGGCCCACGAGCGATTGCTTCACGCCTTGTCGGGCCTGCTCGGCCAAGCGTTGCTGCCGAAGAAGATCCTGATCGCGAGCAATGCGGCGCCCGGCGTCGTCTGGCTCGGCCTGCGCGCGAACCTGCAGCGTGCGGAAACCGTCGGCGTCCTCGCGCTGCCGCTCGCGCCGGCACAAGCGCTCGCCGCCGCGCTGCGCACGCGCGGCGCGCCCGCCGGGCCGACGCCGCGGACGGACGCGGGCGCGCTGCGCGAGACCCTGCTGCTGACGGCCGCAGGGCCGCCTCTGACCTCGTCCCATATCGCGGACTTCGGTCCGGGCGACGTGATCGTGCTCGGCGCCAGAGCACACGTCCTCGCCGATCTGCATCTGAGCAGAACCTTGTCGCCCCGTTCCGCCCGCTGGCAGGCAAGCTGGCGGGACGGTCGCGTGCATGTCCGCGGCATCGCCGCATCCGGTTACGCAAGGAGCAACCCCGTGAACGACATCCTCTCCACCAACGATCAGCACGAAGCATCGCCGGCCACGGCCGCACAGTCCCATCCGCCGCACATCCCCGTCGCCCTCGAGTTCGAACTCGGCGCGGTCGATTCGAGCCTGCGCGAGCTCGCCCAGATCGAACCCGGCTATGTCTTCGACCTGCCGCTGCAGCTCGACCGCGCGACGGTGACGATCCGCAGCGGCGGCAAGCGCGTCGGCCGCGGCGAACTGGTCGCCGTCGGCGATACGCTCGGCGTGCGCCTGACCGAGTGGTTCGCCGACGGGGCCTGAGCGCGATGGATCTCAGCAGTTTCAACCCCGCCCTCATCATCGTCACGGTGGTGGGGCTCGCCATGGCGCCGTTCGTCGCGGTGATGGTGACCTCGTTCACCAAGATCGTCGTCGTGCTGAGCCTGCTGCGCAACGCGCTCGGCCTGCAGCAGACGCCGCCGAACGTGGTCATCAACGGCCTCGCCATCGTGCTTTCGATCTACGTGATGAACGCGGTGATGCTGTCGAGCTACGACGCGATCAGCGCGCGCATGCAGCAGAATCCGAACCGAAGCATGGACGTCAACCGCATGGCCGAGCTGGCCGAGGCCGGCAAGGAACCGCTGCGCGCGTTCCTGCTCAAGCATTCGAGCGAGTCGGAGCGGCAGTTCTTCCTGCGCAGCGCGCAGCGCCTGCTGCCGGCCGACAAGCAGGCCAGCGTGACCGACACGGACTACCTCGTCGTCGTGCCGTCGTTCACCGTGAGCGAGTTGACCGCGGCGTTCAAGATCGGCTTCCTGATTTTCCTGCCGTTCCTCGTCATCGACCTGATCGTGTCGAACATCCTGCTCGCGCTGGGCATGATGATGCTCTCGCCGACGACGGTGTCGCTGCCGTTCAAACTGCTGCTGTTCGTGTTCCTCGACGGCTGGGCCAAGCTCGTGCACGGTCTCGTGCTCACCTACACCTGAGCGCCGCGATGAACGCCGACATCATCCGCCTGACCCAGGACGCGTTGTGGCTGGTGCTGATCCTGTCCGCGCCGGCGATCGTCGCCGCCTCGGTCGTCGGCCTGACGATCGCGTTTCTGCAGGCCGCCACGCAGCTGCAGGAACAGACCTTCAGCTACACGATGAAATTCTTCGCCATCGTGGTCACCCTGTTCATCACCGCGGCCATGCTCGGCGGCACGCTGTACACGTTCTCCGAGCGGCTGTTCACCCAATTCCCGTCGATGGTGCGCTGATGCCGTTCTTCTCGCCGCAGTGGTTCGGCGACCAGGTCGTCGGCATCGCGCTGACCTTGCCGCGCATCGCCGCGGCATTCCTGATGCTGCCCCTGCTCACCGGCGAGAACATGCCGGCGCTGGTGCGCAACAGCTTCTTCGTCAGCCTCGCCCTCGTGGTGTTTCCGATCGCCTCGGCGGCCGCCCCGCTGAGCTCCGGGCTGCACAGCCCGTGGCCGCTGGTGATCCTGAAGGAGATCTTCATCGGCGTCGCGATCGGTTTCAGCTTCGGCTCGGTGTTCTGGGCGATCGGCAGCGCGGGCAATTTCATCGATGCGAAGGTGGGATCGACGATCGCCAGCGTCGTCGATCCGCTGGCCGGCCATCAGACCTCGCTGACCGGCGCGTTCCTGAGTCAGCTCGCCGCATGGATGTTCATGACCAGCGGCGCGTTCGTGGTTTTCCTCGATCTGCTGTTGTCGAGCTACGCGGTGTGGCCGGTCAGCGCGTTCCTACCGCATCTGAAGCCGCCGGCGGCGGATTTCTTCATCGGCCAATTCAGCTACCAGATGACGACCGCCCTGCTGCTCGCCGCGCCCGCGCTGGTCGTCATGTCGCTCGTGGATCTCTCGCTCGGCCTGGTCAACCGCTACGCGCAGCAGCTCAACGTGTTCACCCTGGCCATGCCGATCAAGGCCTGGCTGAGCACCTGGATCGTCCTGCTGATGCTCGGCGTCTTCTTCGAAGTCGTACTGCGCAA
>CBJLOV010000131.1:0-12489 GCA_966424745.1 uncultured bacterium | reverse complement strand
ATCCTGCAGCGCTTTCTCCACCGCTCCGCGCGTCATCGGGTGATAGCCCGGCTTGGCGTCGACGTAGATCTTCTCGGCGAGCGCCTTGCCCTGCGGCGTCTTCGCCAGCTCCGCGTAGAGCGGGACGACGAGAATGCGGCGGCCGATGCGCAGCATGTGTTCGCGCATCGCCGGATAGGCGGCCTGATAGCCGCTGCCGATCGCCAGCCGATACCAGCGGAACGCGATTTCCGCATTGTGCGTGCCGGTGAGGTGGTACGCCTCGTCGAGCGCGGTCATCTGTTCCGCCGGCAGCTTCGGCGGCAACTGGTCGAGGAAATACTGCCATTCCTGCGTCGACCAGGTCTGCGCATTCAACTCTTTTGCGCCGCGCTTGCCGGCGACGAACTCGCTGCGCTGGATGTTCTGCGCCGTGAAGCGCACTGAATCGGGCAGCGGCGCGCCGGCCGGAACGCCGGGCTGATGCAGCCAGGCGTTGACCTCGTCCATGCTCACCTTGCCCGGGTATTTGTCGAGCAGGTTCGCCTTCAGATAGTCGACGAACTGATCGGTCGTGATGCTTTGAAACGCGAAGTGGTCGAAGTAGCCGCGCAGGAACCTGTCGAACGTCTCGCGGCCGAATTTGCCTTCAAGATACTGCAGGAACCACGAGCCCTTCGTATACGGCACGTCGCTGAGCGAATCGTCCGCGTCCTTGCCGGTCAGATCGGGTACGAGCAGCTGTTCGCCGGGCTTGGCGGTTTTGAATTCCTTGCGCAATTCGTTCGCGGCGACGAGGAATTCCTCGTCCTGCTGCTGCTTGCCGTAGACGGCCTCGACGATGCGCCCCTGCACGTAGGTGGTGAAGCCCTCGTTGAGCCAGACGTGTTTCCACGCCGCATTGGTGACGAGGTTGCCCGACCAGGAATGCGCCAGCTCGTGCGCGATCACGCTCACGAGCGACTTGTCGCCGGCGATGATCGTCGGCGTGGCGAAGGTCAGGCGCGGATTCTCCATGCCCCCGAACGGGAACGACGGCGGCAGCACGAGAATGTCGTAACGGTCCCAGCGGTACGGGCCGTAGAGTTTCTCGGTCGTGACGATCATCTTCTCGATGTCGTCGAACTCTTTCGCCGCGGCGGCGACCGTCGCCGGTTCGGCATAGACCGCGCTGCGCGGGCCGATCTCCTTGACCGCGATGTCGCCGATCGCGAGCGCGAGCAGGTAGGACGGAATCTTCTGCGGCATCGCGAAACGGAAATCGCCGTCGAGCGCGTGCGCGGCGTCGTTGTTCGCGCTCATCACCGCGCGCAGCGCTTTCGGCGTGGCGATGCGGGCGGTGTAGGAGAAGCGCACCTGCGGCGTGTCCTGCAGCGGAATCCAGCTGCGCCCGGCGATCGATTCCGACTGCGAATAGACGAACGGATGCTTCTTGCCCGCGGTCTGGCCCGGATCGAGCCACTGCAGGCCCGCCGCGTCGGGGCTCGTCGAGTAGGCGATGCGCACTTTTGCGCCCTGCGCCGGCAGGGCGATGCGCAGCGCCGAACCGAGCATCGGATCGGCCTGGTCGAGCGTGAACTTCGCCGGCTCCCATTTGCCGGCCTCGTCCGCGGCCTCGATCTTGTCGATCTTCAACCCGTTCGTGTCGAGCACGAGCTCGCGCGCGGCGGGATCGCGCCAGTCCAGGCTCAAGGTGGCGCTGCCCGAGAGCACGTGTTTCTCGAACGATGCCGCCAGATCCAGATCGAGCGCGGTCACCCGCACTTTGTCGGGCTGTGCATAGGAATGCGGGTCGGATTCGACGTGGGCGGGGGTTGCGGCGAAGGCGGACATGGCGGTGACGGCGAATAGGCAAGGAAGGAAGTTCATGGGGATTCCCGACGGACTCGAAGGATATATTTCGTCATCCCGGCTTGCGCCGGCACGACCGCAAACGACGGCACTCTCAACGCGCCTCCGCCCGATCGTAAAACCTCGCCAGGTCCGCCTTCATCTGCTTGAGCGCATCGACGTTCAGATAGACCATGTGCCCCGAGGGATAGTAGGCGAAGCTCAGGTTCTTGCGCAGGCTCGGATCGATGTCGAGATGGGCCAGATCGTATTCGGTCGCGAAGAACGGCGTGGCGAGGTCGTACCAGCCGTTCGCCGACAGCACCTTCAGATGCGGATTGCTGCGCATGGCTTCGGAAAGATCGCCGACCATCGCCGGCAGCGGCAGCTTGCGCGTGGAGCCCGGCGGCGTGTGGCGCCAGTCCCATTCGCCGATGGCGGCGCCCGCGTTCATGCGATACGGCGCCTCGTTCGCGTACTTCAAGTCGCGCGCAAGATAATCGTTGACCGCGGAAAAGAAGGCGCCGCTGATGGCCGTGCTCGACGGGTCGAACTCGGGCGACTCGCCGGCGGCGTCGGCGTCGATGCCTTCGAAACGGCCGTCGTAGCGGCCCAGCGTGCGGCGCTCGCTGCGCAGCAGCTCCTTGCGGAAGCGCGGCTGGCTGACGCGCAGGTTGGCATTCTTGAGATACTCCGGCGACAGGCCGATGTAACGGCTCACTTTCTGCGCGACCGCATCGCGCTCGGCCGGATTCAGATCCTGGCCTTTCGCCAGCGCCACCGCGTATTCGCCGCGCGCGAAACCGCGCACCTCGTCGAGGAACGGCTCCAGCGCCGCGGGCCGGTTCGGAATCCTGTTGTGATACCAGGCGATCGCCGCGAACGTCGGCAGCAGGTTGACGTAGTCGTTGTCGAGGCCCGGTACGCGCGCGCCGTAGTTGAGGATCGACGACAGCAGCACGACGCCGTTGAGCGACACCCCATGGGTTTCGAGGTAGCGCGCAAGGCCCGCCGAGCGCGGCGTGCCGTAGGACTCCCCGAACAGGAACTTCGGCGAATTCCAGCGCTTGTTCACCGTGACGTAGCGGACGACGAAACGGCCGAACGCCTCGATGTCCTGGTCCGTGCCCCAGAAACGCTTGTTCGGATTGTCGTCCTTGTCCTTGTCCGCCGGTTTGCCGTCCTTGTCTTTGGGCAGGCCTTTCGAATAGCCGGTGCCGATTGCGTCGACGAACACCAGGTCGCTCTTGTCGAGCAGGCTGTCCGCATTCGGGACGACCTGGTACGGCGCGGGAGGTATCGCTTCGGGGCCGTTCGTGACCACGCGCACCGGACCGAACGAGCCCATGTGCAGCCACAGGCTCGCCGAACCGGGGCCGCCGTTGTAGAAGAAAGTCACCGGGCGCTTTTCGGACTCCTTGCCTTCGCCGACGGTGTAGGCCACGTAGAACACGCTCGCGTCGGGCGCGTCCTTGTCGTCGCGGATCGTCAGCGTGCCCGCCGTCGCCGTGTAGGCATAGCCGCGGCCGTTGATCGATACGCTGTGGTTCGTGACCACGGACTTTTCCGCGGCATCGGCCTTCTCCTTGGCCGCGGCGGATTTCGCTTCGGCCTTCGCCGGCTCCTCCTGCTCGGCCGCCGATGCGGTACCGCCCACGGCAACGAAGACCAGAAGAGAACACAGAAAGTATTTGCGCACGACGCCTCCCCGGTTGAAATCCGGGGATTATGCCGGCACGGGAAACGCGGAACCTATGCCAAAAGCCCTGGCGAAACCGGGTTCGACGTTAAATCTTGTAACCGCGATGGATCGCGACGATGCCGCCGGTGAGATTGCGCACGTCGACGCGGGCGAAGCCGGCGGCTTCCATCATCGCCTTGAGCGTGGCCTGGTCGGGATGCTTGCGGATCGACTCGGCGAGGTACCGATAGCTTTCCGCGTCGCCGGCGATCAGGGCTCCCATGCGCGGCAGCACCTGGAACGAATGGAAATCGTAGAGCTTCTTCAACAGCGGGTCGCGCACCGCGGAGAACTCGAGGATCAGCGCGCGGCCGCCGATGCGGAGCACGCGATGCATCTCGCGCAGCGCGGCGTCCTTGTCGGTGACGTTGCGCAGGCCGAACGCGATCGTCACCGCGTCGAAGCTCGCGTCGGGAAACGGCAGCGCCTGCGCGTTGACCTGAGCGTAGGAGAGGCCGCGCACGCGGCCCTCGTTCAACAGGCGGTCGCGGCCTTCGCGCAGCATCGCCGCGTTGATGTCGCCGAGCACCACGCTGCCGGCCTCGCCGACGCGCGGCAGCAGCAGCGCGGCGATGTCGCCGGTGCCGCCGGCGAGATCGAGCACGCGGTCGCCCGCGCGCACGCCGCTGGTCGCCGCGAACCAGCGCTTCCACAGGCGGTGGACGCCGAACGACATCGCGTCGTTCATCACGTCGTACTTCGACGCGACCGAGGTGAATACCTTGCCGACGAGTTTTTCCTTCTCGCCGACCGGCACTTCTTTGTAGCCGAAATGGGTGGTGTCGGCCCGGTTCGAATTCGCTTCGTTCATGCCTTCATTCTATTCGAATCCCGCGACCGCGTTCAGCGCAGCGTTTTCGCCAACGATTTCTGCACTTCGGTCGCGATGTCGTCCTGGATCATCAGCAGATCGTCCGTCGGCCGGTCGTAGGCCTCCGACCAGAGGACGTAGCCGTCGTCGGCGCGCATCAACCGTGCGGCGACGCGCAAGGTCGCGCCGGATTTGCGCACGCTGCCGTCGAGCACGTAGACCACGCCGAGCTGTTTGCCGACGTCGGCGACCGCGAGCTGTTTGCCCTTGAGATAGAACGAGGCCGTCGGCGCGGGTACGCGCAGGCCGGGAATCTTGCTCAGCTTGCCGATCAGTTCTTCGGTAATGCCGTCGGCGAATTCCTCCTGCACCATGCCTTCGGTGAGATCGAGAAACGGCAGTACGCCGATCGACTGCGGCGCCGGATGCGCCTGTGCCGCGGCATTCGCCGCCCGGTGGCTCCAGGCCATCCAGCCCGCAACCGCGGCCAGAAGCAGCGCCGCGGCCGCGGCAAGGGGAAACAGGCGCCCGGGACGAGGCGGGGAATCGGGTGCGGCGGCGGCCGGCGCCGCTTCGTTCGTCTGCCGCGGAGCCTCCGCGGGGGCAGCGTCGTCCTCTTCGGTCCAGAGCCCGACCGCGGCGATCATGCGATAGCCGAGTCGGGGCACGGTCGCGATATAGGTGGGGCGTTTGGGATCGTCGCCGAGCAGGCGGCGCAACGAGGTGATCGCCTGGTAGACCGAGTCCGGCGTCACGATCACGCCGGCCCATACGCGGTCGAGCAATTCGTCGATGCTGACCACCTCGCCCGCGCGCGAGGCCAGATGGAGGAGCAGGCGCATCGTGCGCGCCTCCACACGGATGGTTTCCCCGCCGGCGCGCGACATCTCGCCGGCCAGAGGGTCCACGCGCCATGCGCCGATGCGCATCGGAAATTTCGCCGAATCGTTCACGTTGCGAGGTCCGGGTCCCTAGGTAAGCCGCCCGGATTATAGCGAGGCCGTCTGCGCCGATTCGCCCGCCGCCGACCGGCAGGCGGCCTCGGCGTCGCCGTTTTCAGAGGTTTTCAGAGTTTTTCAGGCGGCGCTCAGGACTTGCGGGCCGCGGCCGGAGCAGAGTCCGGCGCCTCGTCCACCCATTCCGTCGGCCCGAACCGGCCATTCAAAAGGAGTCTCCATGTCGTCCCGCATCGTTCTCGCCACCGCCCTCCTGCTTGCCGCGCTGTCCGCGCACGCCGCCACCTACACCTTCGAGACGAACTACACCCAGGGAGTCGCGCGCTGGGTGCATCTGGGCTTCGCCAATCCGGGCATGCAGTTCGGCCAGGGCGAAGGCACGCTGGAATTCGATCCCGCCGACCCGTCCAGGGCCTCGGTCACGGTCGCGATTCCGCTGGGCAAGTTCACCACGACCGTGCCCGATCTCGACGAGCATCTGCGTTTGGCCGACTTTTTCGACACAGCCCATTACCCGACCGCATCGTTCAAGAGCACCAAGGTCGAAAAAGGTGCCGCCCCGGACCGCTACACGATCAGCGGCGAACTCGAGCTGCACGGCGTACGCAAGCCGGTCGTGCTCGACGCCAGGCTCAACAAGATCGGCGTGAATCCGCGCAACCACCTCTCGACGATCGGCTTCGATGCCTCGACCACCCTCAAGCGCTCGGATTTCGGTCTCGGCCGTTTCGTGCCGCAGGTCAGCGACGAGGTGCACGTCGAAATCACCGCCCAGGCGGCGGAGGCCGCCAGCTACGCCGAGCTTTTGAAGAAGGAGGCCGCCGAAGCCAAGGAAGCCGAACAGAAGGCCGCGGGAACGCCGAAGCCGGCGAAGGATACGGGAGAGAAAAAGCAGTGAGGCAATCGAGCTCGCTCACGTCCTTCGGCTTTGCCATCTTCGTCGCCTTCGCCGACTGCCCAACCGGAACGAGGTGAACGACCGTGTCGACCCTATCGGCTCCCGCAAACGAACCGCGTCCCGCGCGTGCACGGAATCACGTCTCGCCGCGCGGCGACTTCTTCTACCTCGGCATGGCGCTGCTCGTGGCTCTCGTCGTCGCGACCGGCTTCGGCAGAACGATCGACGCGGGCCTCCTGCATCCGCCGTCGCCGCGCCCGCGCATCCTCCATCTGCACGTCGCCCTCTCCCTGGCCTGGGTGCTGCTGTTCATCGCGCAAACCGCACTGGTTCGTTCACGCCGGATCGACTGGCATCGGCGGCTCGGATTCTGCGGCCTCGGCGTCGGCGCCCTGCTCCCGGTCGTCGGCATCGCCGCGGCCGTGGTGACGACGCGTACGCACATCGCCGACGGCGAACTGAACGTCGCCGCGGGAACGTCATTCTTCGCCGTTTCCTGTTTCGACATGGCCGCATTCGCGCTGACGTTCTGGCTGGCCGTCGCCTGGCGGCGCAAGCCCGAGTATCACCGCCGACTGATGCTGACGGCGACCTGCTGCCTGCTCAGCGCGGCGTTTGCGCGCTTCCCGCCGGGATTCGTGCCGCATCACGCCTGGTACGTCGCCGTGGACTTGCTGCTGCTGGCCGGCGTCGCGCACGACGTGATCGTGATGCGCCGGGTTCACGCCTTCTATCGGTACGGGCTGCCGGTTCTGATCCTGGGGCAGGCCTTGGCGATGTGGCTCTACCTGACCCGAGCGCCGGCATGGATGGCCATCGCGCAGCGCTTTTTCACCTGAGCCAAAGAGCACAGCCTTTGGCCACGGATTCATACGAATAAAAAGCAAAGAACAAGAACCGACACGGAATGAGCATTTTTCAGACAAGGCTCTTTCTTGATCCGTGTCCGTCGGCTCTTACCCGTGCCCATCCGTGCTCAACGCGCTTTCCGGCTCATCGCATCCCGCATGTCTTGCCGGAAGCGGAAAGAACAGACGCAAGCCCTTGCGCGGAAAGGCGCTAGCGGCCCAGCAGAACCCAAAGGAAAATGGCAATGCCGACCAGGCCCAGAGCGGAGGAACCGAGCCAGACGAAGCGCTTGCGGGTCAACGCGGCCACGGCGCCGAGGGCGATGGACACCTGCAGCAGGGCCACCGCGTACGCGAAATAGTGGTGGCGATGGGTCAGGTGCTCCGCTTCCTTGTTCTTTTCGTCGCGCTCGTGTTCGAACTCTTCCGCTTTCTTCTTCGATTCCTGCTGCTCGTCCTTGTAGCGCGCGATGTTCTTCTCCGTTTCCGGCGGGACGGGTTTGTCCGCGCTCGCGAGCAGGCCTTTCTGCGATTCGAACACGACGGCCTTGATGCCCTTGGCCTGGTAGTAGGCCCACTGATCGGACGCCCTGGCCTGCAGCTCCGTCGCTTCGGTCTTGAGCGCGAGCGCCTCGTTGACCGTGCTGCCGGCGAGCAGCGAAGCCACTGCGGCGAAGGCGGCGAACAGCGCCGTCGTCAGCGCGATCGTGCGCAGCAGCGCGCCGCCTTCTTTTTCGACTTCCTCGTGGATCGCTTCGTGCAGTTTGTCGGTGTCGATTTCGATTTCTTCGGGCATGGCGGGACTCGAAGCGGGGCGGCGGCGCATTATATCGTCACGAAAATGCTCCGGCTGCAATACGCCGCACGGCGCCGCGCGGGACGTCAGGCCGTATCGGCGCACTGCGCTTCGAGATGACTTTCCCTGAGTGCCGCGGCGACGCGCGCCCATTCCTCGTCGAGGATGTCTTCGACGCCTTCGCCGACGCCCCAGCCCTCGGCGATTTCGAGCTTGAGGAAGCGGCAGAAGCGGTCGGTCTCGATGTAGAAATGCACGTTGCCTTCCGGAAACTCGCTCCAGTACGCCTCGGCAAGCGGGCGCAATTGTTCGCCGAGCGCCTTGCAGGTCCGCGGCAGGTTCAGCGCCAGCGGCGCAAGCCGGTTGGCTCGATAGACCATGCACGCACAGGCCATGCCGGGATGGCGGACGATGCCGACGAGGCGCCGCCATTCGCGCTCGGTCAAATCGTAGGTCTCGCGCAGCAGGCCTGGATTTCGCCGGGCGCAGTTGCACAGCTCGGGCGAAGCGGTGAGGTCGACCAGGGCCTGCTGGAATTCAGCCAACATGGACGAGCTCCCGCTCCGGCATGCAGCACGCGGCCAGTTCGTGCATGCGTTCGAGTTCGGCCGCGAGCGCTTTCAGGCCGATCCGCTCGAAATAGGTCTCCTGGAATTCGAACGTGATCGCACGCAGCCTGGGGAATCGCGGCACATACTCGAACGCGACGCGCCAGACTTCCTCGGGGGTGAGGCCGGAATGGCTGTCCATGTAGAACCCGGCGAAATCGTCGCCGCCGGCAAGGTGGATTTCCTCGACCGCATCGGGATCAAGTTCGTCGAGATACGCATCCATCCGTATGCCGCCGTTGCGCTCGTTGACGTAGAGATTGTGCAGATCGAGCAGGGTGCCGCAGTGGCCTTCCGCGTGGAGGCGGTTGAGGAATGCGGGCTCGCTCATGTCCATGTCGGGCACCGGCGTGAAGAAGCTGCCGTTCTCGAGCAGCAGCCGGCAGCCCAGCGCGCGGTGCAGCTGTTGAAGTTTTCCGCTTATCAGCACGAACGCCTCTTCATCGTAGACGACCGGCAGGCCGAGACCGGCCTGCGCGTTCGGCACGCTGCCCTTCGGCGTCAGGAACAGATTGAGGTGTTCGCTGAACCAGCGGAAGCCGCCGAGATCGGCCGACATCCGTGCGACCGCGTCGACGAACGCCATATCCAGCGGCATCGCGCTCGGCAGCGACAGGCCGAGCCCGTGCGCGGCGAGGATGCGCCCTTCGGCGTGCCGGCGCACTTCGCGCATCGCGCCAAGCGTGCGATGAAAGCGCCGGCCGCGCGCGTGCGTGCCGAAATCGAACCAGAGCCGGTCCGGCATGACCGCGATGTACTCCACGAGCCGCGGCGCGTAACGAATGAGGTCGGGGCTGGCCGGGTTGTACAGCAGCCCGACCGCGGGACGGTGCAAAGCCATCGGAGTTCTCCTGCGAGGACCCCTTGCGGGGCCCTCGCCAACGGCGGATCGGCCGCCGCGCGCGGATCAGAATCCGCCTTCGCGCGCCGGGCCGAGATTGACGCGGATCACGTCGGCGTAGTTGTCTTCGACGACGAAGCTGATCCGGCCTGACAGGCAATTGCAGCCGGTCAGCCGGTGGATCAGGCCGAAGGCCGATTTCGCCAGCGGGGCGAAATCCTCCTCGCCGAAACCCGACGGTACGCGCGCGGTCAGCACCGGACCGTTTGCGCCGTGCGCCAAATGCAGGCTCGCATGCCGCTCGCCCACTTTCTCATTCGCTTGCTTGACAGCCAAAGTAGCCATGTTCGTCTCCTCGTATCGGAAAGTTTCCAGACAGGAAGCCCGCCCCCTCCACACCGCGGAGCTTCGCGGCGAGTCCGGGATTCAGACAGGGCTACGACGAAACGCGCGCCGGACTGACATGGCCGCGGCGGCGGCAAACGATCTTCAATGCTGCGGCGAGCGCGAGCGGCCGGCTTCGGCGAGTTCGTCCAGATAGGCCTGCCATTTCTCGGCCTGGTGCGTGCCGAGTTCGTAAAGCACGCCCCACGAGTAGATGCCGGTATCGTGCCCGTCGTCGAACCTGAGCAGCACTCCGTACTGCCCGACCGGCGCGATCTCGACGATGTTGACGTTCTGCTTGCCGTACTGGAGCACGCGCTGACTCGGACCGTGGCCCTGCACTTCCGCGCTCGGCGAGTGCACGCGCAGGTATTCGCAGGGCAGGCGGAACGTCTCGCCCGTATCGAACGCGACCTCGAGCACGCGCGAAGCGCGATGCAGGGTGATATCGGTCGGCTGCGGGGTGCTCATGCGAAGAAAAGAATTTTTGGCCACGGATTGCGCGGATAACACGGATAGAGCATTTCCATTGAATACATGCTCACCTGTCCTTTGCACAAACCCGCTCTTGCTTGATCCGTGCTATCCGCGCAATCCGTGACCAAATGCTTTAGCTCTTTTCAGGACGCCGGCAACGCCTCGGGCGGCAGCGGAATCGGCGGCACGCCGGCGATGCGGGCGAGCAGGAGCATGTAGGCGGTACCGAACGCGATCGAGCCGATCGCCGGGAACTCGTAGGCGCCCGTGTCGGGATACCAGTGCGCGTTCGGATCGACTTCCTGCAGCAGCAGCGCATCCGGCTCGGCGCCGGTCAGGCGGCCGACGTAGCTGACTTCGCCGGTCTCCTCGTCGAGCATGTTGAGCGAGATCAGCGGCGTTTCCTGCGACGCCGACTGCGCGATCGTCTGCCAGTCGGTCAGGTCGATGTCGGGCAGCGCCGGGATCGTCTCTTCGTTGAGCTTGAGCGCGCGCTCGACGAACTCGCGGCCCGGGTCTTCCTCGACGTGGCTCACGTCGGAGAGCGCGATCGCGAGGAAGCCGTCGAAACGCATCGCGTCGGACACTTCGGCGACCAGGCAGAACTCGGTCGACATGCCGATGATGTAGCCGTGCGTCCAGCCCGCGGAAATTTTTTCGCGCATCACGCGCACCGGAATCTGCGCGTCCATCGCTTCGCGCAACTGCGCACGCGCTCCGCGGCCGCGGAACTGGACGACGTTGCTACCGCCTTCACGGTGATGATTGATCGTTGCCATTTTTACACTTGTATAGAAGAGCTGTTTAACGCGGATCAGAGCGGATAAAAACGGATCGAAGCGGATAAAGCCAGAGGAGAGAAAACTAAGCTTCTTGCGGTTTTCGCCCGGCCCTTATCCGCCCTGATCCGCGTTGAGACCGTTGTTACAGGATATAGCGACTCAGATCCTGATCCTGCACGAGCGCCGCCAGATGCTCGTCGACGTACTTCGCGTCGACGCTGAACGTCTGCCCGCCGCGGTCGGGGGCGTCATAGGATATCGTATCGAGCAGGCGTTCGAGCACCGTGTGCAGGCGCCGGGCGCCGATGTTCTCGGTGCGCTCGTTGACCTGGAACGCGATCTCGGCGAGGCGCCGCACGCCGTCGTCGGTGAATTCGAGGGCGACGTTCTCGGTCGCGAGCAGGGCGCTGTACTGCTTGGTCAATGCGCTGTGCGGCTCGCGCAGGATGCGTTCGAAATCGTTCGCCGACAACGCCGACAGCTCGACGCGGATCGGGAAGCGGCCCTGCAGCTCGGGAATCAGGTCCGACGGCTTGGCCAGCGAGAACGCGCCCGAGGCGATGAACAGGATATGGTCGGTCTTGACCAGGCCGTGCTTGGTCGACACGGTCGAGCCCTCGACGAGCGGGAGCAGGTCGCGCTGCACGCCTTCGCGGCTGACGCCGGCGCCGCCCCACTCGCCGCGCTGCGCGACCTTGTCGATCTCGTCGATGAAGACGATGCCGTTCTGCTCGGCCGCTTCGATCGCCTTCTGTTTGATCTCCTCGTCGTTGACGAGCTGGGCCGCCTCTTCCTCGATCAGCAGCGGACGCGCCGCGCGGATCGCGAGCTTGCGCTTCTGCGTCTTGTTGCCGGCCATCTGCGAGAACATGCCGCGCAGCTGGCTGGTCATCTCTTCCATGCCGGGCGGCGCCATGATCTCGACGCCGACGTTGACCTGGGTCTCGATCTCGATCTCGCGATCTTCCAACGTGCCCTCGCGCAGCTGCTTGCGCAGCTTCTGCCGCGTATCGGTGTCGAGCGCTTCCGGCGGCGGCTGGTCCCAGCTTGAGGCGCGGCGCGGGATCAGCGCATCGAGGATGCGTTCTTCGGCGCGATCTTCCGCCTGCGATTTGACCTGGTTCTTTGCCGTTTCCCGCGCCATCTTCACGGCCGCGTCGGCGAGATCGCGGACGATCTGCTCGACGTCCTTGCCGACGTAGCCGACTTCGGTGAATTTGGTCGCTTCGACCTTGATGAACGGCGCGTTGGCCAGCGCCGCGAGCCGGCGCGCGATCTCCGTTTTGCCGACGCCGGTCGGCCCGATCATGAGGATGTTCTTCGGCGTGACTTCGTTGCGCAGCAACGGATCGAGCTGCATGCGCCGCCAGCGGTTGCGCAGCGCGATCGCGACCGCGCGCTTGGCCGCGTTCTGGCCGATGATGTAACGGTCGAGTTCGTTGACGATTTCGCGGGGAGTGAGTTCGGACATGGGTAGTTGAGGGCTGAGGGTCGAGGGCCGAGGGCCGAGGGCTGAGAGAGAGCAAGAGCTTGGCGCT
>CBJLOV010000130.1:0-12532 GCA_966424745.1 uncultured bacterium | reverse complement strand
GCTGGCGCGCTTTGAAACGCGGGTTGCTCTTGCAGATCACGAACACTTTGCCGCGGCGACGGACGACCTTGCAGTCGCGGTGACGCTGCTTTGCAGATTTGAGCGAGGACAGGACTTTCATGGGAGTTTCCGTGTATCAGGGCTGTGTACGAAAATGAATAGCCGCCGATTCTAACCGAAAATCCCGGCGTTCGTACAGCCTTTTTCTACATCGGCCTCATAACGGGACGATCGCGGCTCAATCGGCATGGCCGAAGTGCGCGTCGATCGGCCGGCGAGGCGTCGCTTCCCTCGACTGCGGCAACTCCTCGGTTTCCCGCATACGTATTCAGCCGATGAGCGCATTGGTCCCCTTAACACCCGGGCTGGTTCGAGGCCGGAAGACACTCGATCACTTGTGAGAAATTTTTTAATTTTTCTCTATATAATATTGAAATAAATAAAGAATTTTATTGGAGAGAGTGTCCCTGGCCGAGTGCGGAAGAGCGCCAATCCTTTTTCCCATCAGCCGCGCGCTGTGTATTGCGAAGGAGCTCGTCAAGCGAAGGCGGAGATAACGAAAAGCGGCATATTGTGATTACAATCACATATTGCTGCCGCGGCGCTTGTTTCGTCCTCCGGGATGGGGGCTTGCAGCAGATGCAAGCCTCCGTTCACGAGACCCGGGCAACCGATGGATTTTCAGCGTATTCGCCGATCCCCTGGCCGACACGAGCGGATTGCGGAGTCGCCGGCGCCACCGCGCACGCCGGCGCGTCGCGGATCGCCGACGAGATCGCCGGCGGAAGACGAAGCGTTTAGATCGCTCCTGTCGACGCTCGACGTCCTGCCTCAGCCGGCCTGGGTGATCGGTCCCGACGGGGCGCCGGAATATTTCAACGGCGCCTGGTTCGCCTACATCGGCATCGACGCCGGCGAACTCGACGCGACGGGCGACTGGCGGCGAGCCGTCCATGCCGAGGACGCGCGCGAAATCGCGCGCGCTTGGAAACAATGCTACGGAAAAGGCGGAGTGTTCGAGAGCGAACTTCGCCTGCGCCACCACTCGGGAAACTATCGCTGGGTAGTGGCACGCGCGCACCCGCGGTACGACGAAAACGGCGGTATCGTCCGTTGGTACGGCGTCTGCACCGACATTCACGAACGGGTGATGGCGCAGCGCGATCTGGCCAACAGCGCGAAACTGCGCAACGACATGCTGGATGCGAGCGTGGATTGCATCAAGATCATCGATCCGCAAGGCCTGCTCGTGCATATGAACAAGTCCGGCTGCCTCGCCCTGGGCGTGCCGGTGGACGAAAAAAGCTTCGGAATGAAGTGGCTCGATCTGCTGCCTCCGCCGATCCGGGGCCGCGGTCAAAGAGCGCTCAATGCCGCGCGCAAGGGCAAGAACGCCCGGTTCGCCGGCATGAGCATCGTCGGCAACAACAGGCCGCAGTACTGGGACAACATACTGACCCCGATGAAGGACGCGCAGGGAAACACGACGGCCATTCTGTGCGTGTCGCGCGACGTCACGGTGCAGCGCGAGGCGGAAAAGCGCCTGCGCATTGCGAGCGAAGTCGACGATTTGACCGACCTGCCCAATCGCCGCTGTTTCAAGGCCCGGCTCAAGCGAATGATAGGCAAGGCCCACCATACCGGGGCCAGGATCGGCCTGATCCTCATCGATCTCGACCACTTCAAGAACATCAACGATACGCTGGGCCACCCCGCCGGAGATCATCTGCTGCGGGTGCTGGCGAAGCGCTTCAGAAATTGCCTGCCCAAGGGCGCGGTCGCCGCGCGGCTGGGAGGCGACGAGTTCGCCATCGCCATCGACGACGTCGAAGGCGAGCAGCAAGTCGTCGCCATTGCCGAACAGGTGTTGCGCCAGATCGTGGCGCCGGTTTCCCACACGGGAAGACAGATCAACGGCGGCATGAGCATCGGCTGCGCCGTCTTTCCGCGAGACGCGCGCGATGCGTCCGAACTCATGGCATGCGCCGATACGGCGCTCAACGATCTGAAGGCCGGCGGGCGCGGCGGCATCCGCATGTTCTGCCGGCGCATGCTGGAGGCGGCGAAGCGCGCGGCGACCCAGCTCGGCAGGGCGCGCCAAATCGTGCACGACGATGCGATCGAGCCCCATTATCAACCCAAGGTACGCCTCGCCGACGGCGCGATCGTCGGTCTCGAGGCCTTGCTGAGATGGCGCGATCCGGCGGGGCAGATCCATCCGTCGGGCACGGTGGCGGAAGCTTTCAAGGATTACGAGCTGGCCACCGGCATGGGCAACGTGATGCATCTCAAGGTGCTGGCGGACATGGCCGCCTGGCGCGACCGCGGGCTGCGGCTATTTCCGGTTTCGCTCAACGCCGCGCCGGTGGAATTTCTTCGCGACGATTTCGCCGACCGCCTGCTGCGCAGGTTGAACGAATTCCGCATTCCGCCGAATCTGATCGAAATCGAAGTCACCGAGCACATTCTGCTCGAGCGCGGCGCCGAACTCGTCGCCTCCGCCCTGAAGACGCTGAAGGCGGCGGGCGTTCGCATCGCGCTGGACGACTTCGGCACCGGGCATTCGTCTTTCGCCCATCTGCGGGATTATCCGGTCAACGGCTTGAAGATCGATTGCAGCTTCATCGAACGCATGGTGGACGAACAGCCGATCCTGTCCATCGTCGGCGGCATCGCCAAACTCGGCCCGGCGCTTTCCATGGACGTGGTGGCGGAAGGCATCGAGACTCAGCGGCAGCGCGACATTCTCCTCGATCTGGGCTGCCGCATGGGCCAGGGCTTTCTGTTCGGCGCCGCGATCAGCGCCAGCGAGATCGCGGAAAAACTCGGCGAAGGCGTGCCGCGGATCGGCGTCGGCGTGGCTCGATCCGAAAGCGTCCGCGGCGGCGAAGCCGCTCATCGAAGGCGCGCACGCGCGTGAAGCCTCTCGCGGTCGGCCCGCCTTGAACCGGGCGAGGACAAACACTGCGCGAGCGATGCAGGGGGCTTCGTCTCAGCGATAGACGAGGACCGGCACGTGGCTGTGGGTGAGTACCTTCTGCGTTTCGCTGCCGAGGAGGAAACCTTCGATGCCGCGCCGGCCATGCGATGCCATCAGGATCAAATCGCAGCCGTGTTTCTGCGCGGCCTTGACGATTTCCTTGTAGGGATGGTCGCTGATCGCGTGCTTTGCGGCGCAGGCGACGCCGGCGGCCGTTGCCGTGCGCTCGGCGAAGCGCAGGAACTGCAGCGCGTGTTCGAGGCGGGCGCGGTCGTAGTCTTCCGCGGTCATCTGCAGCAATTCCATCTGATAGGCCGAGGCATGGAACTTGGGTATCACGTGCAATGCGGTCAGGCGCGCGCCGAGCTGCTTGGCCAACTGCGCGGCGTGCTTGACGGCTTTCTCCGACAGCTTAGAGCCGTCGGTGGGAACGAGGATGTGCTTGAACATGGTCGGAATCTCCGGGCAGGCAGCACGATGTCGCGTCGACTGAGCCAGCCTAGCCGATACGGTTTTCCGCTCCTTGATTCATGTCAAATACGGGTCCGACCCGGATGCGATTCGCGTATCGCGGCGAGCCGGGCCGAACGCGTCGGCGACGGCCTCTACCAGGGGCTGTCCTTGATGCCGAGACGAAACGCCAGGCGATTGATCAGCAAGTCGGCGAGAAAGGACAGCACGAGGATGGCGATCACGTCCGCGCTGCGCAGATGCGTCCACGGGCCGACGAAAACGAGGGCGCCGACGACGAAGTCGATCTGGTCGAACGGCATCCAGCACGCGCCGGGCGCGATGCCCAGGCGGCGCTTGGCCAGGCTCTTGAGCGCGTCGCCGGTCATGGCGCCGAGGCCGAACAGCAATCCCAACCGCAACCAGTGGCGGGTGTCCGCGATGGGCGAGGGCGTAGCGACGGCATATTGAACCGCCGTGGCGAGCATGCCGGCGGCGACTCCGGCGAGGAAACCGACGACGGTCTTGTGCCCGCCCAGCCGGCGTCGGCTGATCGGCCGGTTCCAGCCGTGCCAGAAACGGACGAACGGCGGCGCCATGTTGGCGCAGTAGGCCGGCGCCATGAAATAGGCCAACTGCAGCAGATGAAGGAATGCATCGCGCATAGGCGCTGACCGGCGTCATTCGGCGCGAGTGCTGCCTCCTGCCGTCGCCTTGCGCAGCAGGCGCTTCGATGCGGCGGCGAGCAAGGCCGGGGCGACGGGCAGACGGGCGAGCCCTGAGCCGACGCGGACGAGATTCGCGGCGAACCGCGGCCAGGCACGCAGAGGAAAGAGGGCGGCGACGAAGCCCGCGGCGAACCCGCCGCCGACCAGGAAGGAGAGCCGGTTCGCACGCAGGCGCACGCGCTCGGCGCGGCTTTGCGACTCCAGCCGATGCAGGGCCGCGCCGAACTCGGTCAGGGCTCTGCGCATGCGCTCGCGTTCGCGATTCACGAAATCCACTTTCGCATCTGCTGCGCGACCTGGCGGCTGTTCGGAAAGCTCATATCGTGCAGCCAGCGCCGCAGTGCGCGCACGAGGACGAAGAGAATGCCGAACTGCACGCCGGCATCGATCGCGAACGCGCCGGTCCAGCCGCAGCCGAGCGTCTGCATCGCCGCGATCAGCAGGCCGTTGACCGCGAGCCAGAAGCCGACGATGAGAAACGGCAGCACGAGTGCGCCGGCCGCGACGCGGCGCAGGCTTTGCCGGGAAAGCGCGAGCTCCGACTCGAACAGCTCGAGCGCCGCGCGGCCCAGATCGAGCGCATCGTCGGCGAGCCGCGCGAACGAAGGCGTCGCGTTCTCGCGCGGTTCGGGCATGTCCGCGGTCATCGCTTCAGCGCCGCAAGGCGCGGGCGAGAATCGCGCCGGCGGCGAAGGCGATGCCCAGCGTCGCCAGCGGGTGCGCCCGCGCCCGCTCCGACACCGTGTCCGCCAGACCTTTCGCGCGTTCGCGCAGCGGGGCTTCGTACTGATTGAATTCGCGGCGCAGGGCTTCGTAGTGCGCTCCGAGCGTCTGCGCACTCTGCGCCACTTTTTTCGCCAGCGCATCGACGCGGCATTCGGCACCGGTACCGGTGTGCGCGGTGTCGACGACGGTTTCGCCTGTGTCGGTCAGCGGAGTATCCATGGGCCTATCCTTACTGTGGGAGATGGGGGCCAGCATCGCGCATCCGTTTCGGATGCGCTTGATGCGGATCAATTTCCGCAATAGTCCGCCGTCCGAGCGTGCGCTGGATCGCGGGCAACAGCTTGACCCAGTCGAAGACGAGGACGCTGCCGGCGCCGACGGCCGCGGCCCACAACAGCGGCAGCGGTGCGGGAAGATCGAAGCGGAACAACGAACGCAGGGCAGGAAACGCAAGACACGAGGCCGTCACCGCGAGCGCCGCCGCGGCGACGAGCCAATACGCGCCGTGGTCGCGCGCGAGCAATGCCGGGAGCGTCGCTCCGCGCGTGCCGACGATGCGGACCAGCATGAGATTTCCCGCGGTCAACGTGACGAAGGCCAGGGAGCGCGCCGTGTCCGCCTGCGCGCCGTCGGCCAGACCGAACGTGAACACGCCGAGGGTCGCGGCCAGCAATGCGGTGCCGAACATGGCGGCGACGGCGAGCTGGGCCCATCCGATCGGCGAGTCCGCGGGGTTGCGCGGAGGCTGACGCATCGCGCCGGCTTCCGCAGGTTCGTTCTCGAAGGCGATGGCGCAGATCGGATCGACCACCATTTCGATGAGCACGACGTGCAGCGGCAGCAGCAGCGGCGGCAGGCCGAGGAGCAGCGGCAGCAGGGCGAGGCCGGCGATCGGAATGTGGATGGCCGCGATATAGATCGACGCCTTGCGCAGGTTGTCGAAGATGCGCCGTCCCATTTCGATGCCGGCGAGCAGATGGCGCAGGTCGTCCTCCATCAGCACGATGCCCGCTGCCTCGCGGGCGACGTCGGTGCCGCGGCTTCCCATGGCGAGGCCGACGTGCGCGGCCTTCAGCGCAGGCGCGTCGTTCACGCCGTCTCCGCTCATCGCGACGATTTCGCCATTGGCCTTGAAGGCTTCGACCAGACGCAATTTCTGATGCGGACGGACGCGCGCGAAGACGCGGACCGTTTCGACCGATCGTTTCAGTTCGGCGTCGTCCATGCGGTCGATTTCGGCGCCGCAGAGCGGCGGTACCGCGCAGTCGATCCCGGCCTGGCGGGCGATCGCGACGGCCGTGGCGGGATAGTCTCCCGTGATCATGGCGACGGCGATGCCCGCTGCGCGCGCCTGCGCGATAGCGCCGGCGGCGGTATCGCGCAACGGATCAGCGAAGGCGACCAGTCCCTGCAGGCGCAGGCCGAGTTCGCGGGGATCGTCCGGCATCGTTGCGAGGGTGGCGGTTCCGCTCGCCACCGCGAGCACGCGCAGTCCCCTTTTCGCCTGTCGTTCCACATCGCGCAGCAGCGCCTCGCGCTCGGCGGCCGGCATTGCGCAAAGCGAGGCGACGGCTTCGGGAGCGCCTTTGGCGAAAGCGCGCAGAACGCCGTCGGAGCTGCGCCACACCCGGATCACCGCCGGGCGCTCGGCGTTGAGGCCGTACTCGTGCGCCGGCGCCGTACCTCCCGGCGCGGAGTCGATGCCGTTTGCCGCGGCCAGGCGGTGCAGGGCGGCGTCCATCGGATCGTTCGATGTGCGCGATGCCGCATATGCGGCACTGCGTACGAGATTCGCGGCGGCGCCGCCGAGCGTCGCGTCTGCGTCCAATTCCAGCGCGCGGCCGCCGGCCTGCAGTGCGCATACGCGCATGCGGTTCTCGGTCAGCGTGCCGGTCTTGTCGAGACAAAGCGTGCTGCAGGCGCCGAGTACTTCGATGACGGCGGTGCGCCGCGCCAGCACGTGCAGGCGCGCGAGCCGATGCGCACCGAGCGCGACGAAGACGACCATCACCATCGGAAACTCTTCCGGCAGCATCGACATGGCGAACGCGATGCCGGAAAGCAGACCCTGCAGCCATTCGCCGCGGACCAGTCCGTACAACAGCAGCACGAGCACGCTCGCCCCGAGCGCGAGCGCGGCGAAGGCCCGGATCAGACGGCCGAAGGACTTCTGCAGCAGGGTCGGCTCGGTATCGATCGACGCCAGCGACGCGCCGATGCGGCCGGCTTCGGTGGCGGCGCCGGTCGACGTCACCTCCGCGATGCCGCGCCCGCCGACAACCAGGGTGCCTGCATACAGCGATGCCTCGTCGTCGCCTGTCTTCGCGCCCTGGCCGTCGACGGCCGCGCGTTTGTCGACGGGGACGGACTCGCCGATCAGCAAGGATTCGTCCCCGAAGAGATTGTCCGCGCTGCGCAGGCGCGCATCCGCCGCCACGCGCTCGCCGTCGGCGACGAGCATGCAGTCGCCGGGCACCAGTTCGCGCGCCGCGATGCGCTGTTCGTGGCCGTCGCGCAGAACGCGCGCGGTCGGCGCGGCGAGGGCGCGCAACGCGTCGAGGGCGTTCTCGCTGCGCCGTTCCTGGACGACGACGAGCAGAATCGACAACGCGGCGAACCCCGCCATGAGCAGACCTTCGCCGATGCCGCCGACGAGCAGATAGATGGCCGCCGAAAGCGCGAGCAGCAGAAACATCGGCTCGCGCAACACGTCGACGAGGATGCGCAGGAAGTCGCGGCGCGGCGCCCTGGGCATCTCGTTCGCGCCGAACGTCCGCAGCCGGCGCGCGGCTTCTGCCGAAGTCAGGCCCGGAAACTCGAGCGAAGGACGAAGCATTGGCGCGGCCATGCATGTCTTTCTATCCGTGCCATCCGCTTTCTTTCTTGACCGGCGTCAATAACGCGCCGGGCGGCCGGGGTAGGGTGAGTTCGCGGTATCGAGCGGTTTTCCGGCGCGGAAGGTGGAAGGTGTGCGCGACGACAACGAAAAATTCGTGTCTGGGATCCCTTGGTCCGCATCGGCCGCTGGAGCGTGGTTGCCGCGTTTTTCATCGCCTACTTCAGCGCGGAAGAACCGGGGACGTTCATGTAGCGGCAGGCTACTGGGTCGGCGCGTACTTCGTCGTGCGCATGATCTGGGGTTTCGTCGGGACGAAGTACGCGCTTCGTCAATTTCGCGCGCTCGGTGTATTCCCTGAGGGCTCGCCGTGAAAGGCGTCTCCATCGAAGCGCATAATGCGGACTCGGGTGAACCAACCATGCACAACCGCGAGATCGCCGCCGCTTTCGATGAAATCGCCGACCTGCTCGAACTGACGGCGGCGAACCCGTTTCGCATTCGCGCCTACCGCAATGCCGCCGAGCGGCTGCGCGACTGGCCGGAGGATCTCGCCGACTGGCATGCGCAGGGGCATCGCTTCGACGAGATCGAGGATATCGGCGAAGACTTGGCCGGCAAGATCGGCGAACTCATCGAGCGCGGCAAATCCACGCAGCTGGTGAAATTGCGCCGGGAAAAGATCGCCGGCCTCGCCGGCCTGCTGCACGTCGGCGGTCTCGGCGCCAAGCGCCTGCGTGCGCTGCACGAAGCGCTCGGCGTGCGCACCCCGCAGCAACTGCTGGCCGCCGCGGAGAAGCAGCGCATTCGCGAACTGCCCGGGTTCGGCACGACCAGCGAGAAGCGCATCGGCGAAGCGGTCCGCCTGTATCTGCGCCAGTCGTCGCGCCGGCTCTGGTGGGACGTCAAGGCGCAAGCCGACGCGCTCGTCGCGTATCTGAACAAATCGCGCGCGATATCGAAGGCGGTCGTCGCCGGCAGCTATCGACGCGTCTCGGCCACGGTAGGCGATCTCGACATCATCGTCACCGCGAACGACGGCGCCGCCGCGATCGGGCATTTCGTCGCTTATGCGGACGTCGCACGCGTGCTCGCCCGGGGATCGACCCGCGCGAGCGTGGAACTGAAGGACGGGCTGCAGGTCGACTTGCGCGCGATCGGGGCGCAGGCCTACGGCGCCGCGCTCGCCTATTTCACCGGTTCGCGCGAACACGTGGTCGCGCTGCGCGGCATGGCGCGCACGCGCGGGCTGAAGATCAACGAATACGGCGTGTTTCGCGGCAAGGACAGCATCGCGGGCGACACCGAGGCCTCGGTCTACGCGGCGCTGGGCCTGGCCGAGATCCCGCCGGAAATGCGCGAGAACCGCGGCGAGATCCTTGCCGCGCAGCGCGGCGAGCTGCCTAAGCTGATCGTGCGAGGCGAGTTGCGCGGCGACCTGCACGTGCACACCGACGCCACCGACGGCCGCGGCAGCCTCGCCGAAATGGTCGAAGCGGCGCGCGCCGCCGGCCTGGCCTACATCGCGATCACCGATCATTCGCAGAATCTACGCATCGGCAGGGGCCTCGACACCACGCGCCTGGCGCGCCAGTGCGAGGCGATCGACAAGGTCAATGCCGGGCTGCGCGGCTTCCGCGTGCTCAAGGGCATCGAGGTCGACATCCTCGAGGACGGCTCGCTCGACCTGCCCAACTCGGTGCTCGCGCGCCTGGACCTCGTCGTCGGCGCAGTGCACAGCGCCTTGCATCTGCCGCGTTCGAAGCAGACCGATCGCGTCCTGCGCGCGCTGGACAGTCCGCATTTCAGCGTTCTCGCGCATCCGACCGGGCGTCTGCTCGGCGAGCGTCCGCCGTACGAGATCGACATGGCGCGCGTGCTGCGCCACCTGCGCGAGCGCGGCTGCTTCATCGAACTCAATGCGCATCCGCGGCGCTGCGATCTCGACGATGCGCACTGCCGGATGGCGAAGAGCGAAGGCGTGCTGATCGCCGTGTCGAGCGACGCGCATCATCCGGACGATTTCGGCTATCTCGATTTCGGCGTGGGCAGGGCGCGGCGCGGCTGGCTGACGGGGGCCGACGTGCTCAATACGCGCAGCCTCGCGCAACTGGAAAAACTGCTCGCGCAAACGATGGGGCGGGCGAGCGCCGCGAGGCGATGAAATTCGGTCTGTTCGGCATCGCCCCTTGGTGCTCTCGCGGCTCCCAGTTCCGGCAACGATGTCTACAGAACGTGCAAGTCCCGACGAGACTAAGGCGCCGCCGGCGCAAGTGCCGCCGACCGGGCGGCGGCGGATGCGCTGCAGTGCAGGGTCGGCGCGGAGTTCAGCCATTCGCGGTCGGGGTAGTAGGCGAACAGATACTGGCCGCCCTTGAGCGCATCGATGATCGGCTTGGCGACGGCCGTGCGCACCGCCGGGCAGCCCCAGCTCAGGCCGATGCGGCCGCTGGCGAGGGCCAGTTCCCGGCTGACGTACCAGGCGCCGTGCATGACGATCGCACGTTCGCGCGCACGGTCGTTGAAACCGGCGTCGAGTCCGTCGAGCTGCAGGGCGATGCCTTCCTTGCCGTAGAACACGTCCGAGGTGAGATACAGGCCCAGGCTCGACGCGAGGCTGCCGACGCGGTTGGAAAAGGTATGCGCGGCGCCGTCGCCGGAATTTTTCCCGTGCGCCACCCATTCGAGGAATTCGAGCCCGCCCTTGGCGAGGTCGAACACCCACAGGCGCGGTTGCGACGAGGGTTTGGAGTAGTCGATCACCGCGAGACGGTCCGATGCGGGCAGGCCGCGCTCCAGCGCGCAGGCGCGCGCATCGAGGGCAAGCCGGATGATCTTCGGGTCCGCCGTCGGTGCGGCGGCGGCAAGGCGTTCGGCGAGGGAGTCGTCCGCCGCGGCGGCTGCGCCGGCAAAGCCGAGTAGAATCGCAGCCGTAATGATTTGATTCATGTCAACGCGGAAAATCGCAAAGCCGCCATCGTAGTGGTATCGGGACTGGTTTTGAAGAGACGTGGGATGCGCCGAAACTGCAGCGGCATGGGCGCCGGCCGGCGCGGATGGTTGGCATTCGCCTTGTTCGGCTTGGTTTTCGCCGCGAATGCGCGGGCGGCGGACGATGCCGTCGCGCAGCTGTTGCAGGAATGGTTGCAGCACGCGTCGACCGGTTCCGAACGGGGGCGGGCGATCGCCGCGTTCTACGAACAGCGCCGCTACGCGCCGGTCTGGCAGGATCCGCAGCGCCTCGCCGCGCTCGCCACGGCGATCGGCAGCACGCGCAGCGACGGGCTCGAACCGCAGACCTACCACTATGCGCAGTTGGCCGCCGCGCAGACCGAGTACGCACGCGGTCCGACCACGGACGAAGCGCGCGCGCGCCTCGATCTGCTCGCCACCGACGCGTACCTGCTCGCCACCGAACATCTGCATTGGGGGCAGCTCGATCCCGGTGCGATCGATCCGGACTACAACTTCGCACCGACCCCGAGCGAGCGCGACGCATGGCGGCGCGGCGTCCTGGCGGACGTCGACCATGTCGACATCGACGATGTCTTCGCCAGGTCCAGACCGCAGCACCCGGCCTATGCGCGCCTGCGCGGAGCGCTGCAGAAGCTGCGCGACGTCGACGCGGCCGGCGGCTGGCCGACGATCGCCGATGGGCCGACGCTGAAGCCGGGCGATGTCGATCCGCGCGTGCCGTCGCTGCGCAACCGCCTGCGGCTCGGCGGCTACGAGCCGTCCGCCGAGCAGAACGCCGAGCTTTTCGATGCGCCGCTCGAAGCCGCGCTACGCTTGTTCCAAGAAGAGCAGTACCTCGACGTCGACGGCAAAGCGGGCGCGCAGACGCGCGCCGTGCTCAATCTGCCGCTGCGCACGCGCATCGATCAGGTCCGGGTCAATCTCGAACGCGCGCGCTGGCTGTTGCGGCTGGCCCAGGGCGATTTCGTCCTCGTCGACGTGGCCGGATTCAAAGTGACGTATTTCGAAGCGAGTCAGCCCGTCTGGTCCGCACGCGCGCAGATCGGCATGCCGTATCGCAGTACGCCGAGCTTCCGTTCGAAGATCGACTCGGTGACGTTCAACCCGACCTGGACCGTGCCGCCGACGATACTCGGCAAGGACCTGCTGCCGAAGATCCGGCGCAATCCGGCGACGCTCGCGGCGAACCGCATCCGCGTGCTCGACGGGGCGGGGCGCGAGCTCGATCCCGCGGCGGTGGACTGGAACAGTCCGCGCGGCATCACCCTGCGCCAGGACGCCGGCGCCGACAACTCGCTCGGCCGCGTCGCGATCCGTTTCGCCAATCCGTACGGCGTGTACATGCACGATACGCCGCACAAGGAACTGTTCGCCGAGGAACGCCGCGCCTTCAGCTCGGGCTGCATCCGCATCGAGCGGCCGCTCGAACTGGTCGACCGTCTGTTCGCCGGAACCCAAGGCATGGACCGCGAAAAAATCGATGCGCTGGTCACCGCCGGCGCGACCAAGACCGTCGCGCTCGAACGCGAGGTGCCGATCCTGATCCTGTACTGGAGCGTGGAAACGCACGACGAGCGCACCGCGTTCAAGCCCGACATCTACGGCAAGGACCGGGCGATATTGAACGCGCTCGACCGTTACACGGCCGAGCCGCTGTTCGAACATGCGCCGTAGCGGCGCGGGCGAATGGTGCGAAGGCACCAGTGAGTCCGCCGTAGCCAAGTTGAAAGGGAACAGGGCAAATTCGAATTGCCCTCGAACGAACGGCGAAAAAGAGAGCAGGAGATTCCCCGTCCCCGTAGGGCGGGAGAAGCGAAGCGCATCCCGCCTTCTTGG
>CBJLOV010000129.1:0-12697 GCA_966424745.1 uncultured bacterium | reverse complement strand
CGGCCGGGAAGGAATACGTAAGGAAGTAGACGAGCCTGCCGCCGCCCGAGCGCACGGGGGCGGAGAGGGATTGCACGAGGCCCGTCGATGCGGCTTGCGGCGCCGCGCTGCCCGCCGGCGCGGCGGTGAACAGCAATTTCGGGTCCATGGGCGTCCGCGCCGCTTCGGCGACGGTGACGCCGGCGACTTGCCTGCGCATCGCGAGGATGCTCGGAAAATCGCGAAAGTACTGCTCGCTTTCGACCGCAAAATCGGCGTTCGAAGCGCTGCGGTCGAGCCGCTCGGCCTGGCGCTGGACCGAGCGCGCGACCGAGCCGATGCTTTGCGTGACCTCGTCGAGCGCGTTGACCAGGGCCACCTGCGTATGCAGACGCACGCGGTTGTGCTCGAGCTGCAGCAGGAGGCGCCAGAGACTCGCGCCGGCGAAGAGGATCGCCAACCCGATCGCGACCGGCAGCCAGACGCTCAGACGCGGGGTTCCGCGCGCCTCAGCGCGCGACAACGGCGCGATCGGGCGTTCCGCTGCGTTCATGTCGTCCATGCGCGCACCGGAATCGCTCGACGAATTCTCTGGCCGAATTGCTGCGGAACATGGCGACGCAGCAAATCCGCAACCAGATATGGCTCGAGTGCTGTCGCTCCCATCTCTTGCTTACCCAATCACTTGCGTCTGCATAAATACCACTATCGGCGAGTGCCCGCTATTCTGAATTTCGTGCGCCAGTTGGCATGAAATCAGGGGCGCGGAAGGTTAAAGAATCGGCGCCGAATGCCGAAAAAACCCTTACCGACCTCAATCGAGAACTGTTCATGCCTCCCGTCAGCCTGACTTCCTGCGTGCCGATCGAGGAAGCCGGAGGAGACGCCGGCGGTTCGGCCGTCCTGCTCCGCCGCGTAGCCGCCCTGACGCGCAATCTGGACGAACGCGACCGCATGATCGACACGCTGCTGCAGCGGGTGAAGGCGATGCAGGAACACAACAACGCCGCGGCCGGCTATCCGCCGAATTGCACGGTCTGCCCCAAGGCGATCGAACTCGAGGAGAAAAACCGCCAGCTCGAGGAGGCGCTGCAGCGCCTGCAGCGCGCCGACAAGCTGATCGAGATGGGCCAGCTCGCGGCCGGGATCGCGCACGAGCTCAATACGCCGATCCAGTACATCGCCGACAACTTCCTGTTCCTCGACCGCGCGTTCAAGCTGCTCATGAACGCGACCGAGCTGTGCAAGACGGCGCTCGAATCGGTGCCGCCCGGGCAGGCGAACGGCAAGGCCGTCGCCGCCGCGCAGAAGGCCCTGGCGGAAAACGAAATCGACTACCTGCGCCAGGACATGCCGGACGCGCTCGACCAGTCGCGCGAGGGCCTCCGCCGCATCGCCGACATCGTCGCCGCGATGCGCCGCTTCTCGCATCCGTCGAACGACCTCGTCGTGGCGACCGATCTGCGCGAGGTGATCGAGACGACGGCCGCGGTCGCCCGCAACGAATGGAAGTACGCCGCCGAGCTGCACATGCAGTTCGACGATCGCCTGCCGGAGGTGCCGTGCGTGCGCGATGCGATCGCGCGCGTGATTCTCAACCTGCTCATCAACGCCGCCCACACCGTCGCCGACGCGAACCGGGTCAACGGCAGGCCCAAGGGCACGATCGCCATTCGCACCCGGTTGTGCGGCAACGCGGCGGAAGTGACCATCGCCGACAACGGCCTCGGCATTCCCGACGAAATCCAATCGCGCATATTCGAGCCGTTCTTCACGACCAAGTCGGTCGGCGGCGGCACCGGGCAGGGACTCGCCCTCGCGCGCGCCACCGTGGTCGAGCGCCACAAGGGCGAGCTGTTCTTCGAAACCGAAACAGGCAAAGGCACGACATTCCACGTCCGGTTGCCGTTGCAGCAACCGGAAGCATCCGCATGAGCCTGCCCGCACGCATCCTCTTCGTCGACGACGAGGCGCTGGTTCTGCAAGGCCTGCGGCGCACCCTGTTCGCGCTGAACGTGCCCTGGGAGGTCGACTACGCGACCGACGGCGCCAGCGCGCTCGCCAAGCTGCAGGATGCGCCGTACGACGCGGTCGTCACCGACATGAACATGGAACCGATGGACGGCGCCGAGCTGCTGCGGCGGGTGCGCGAGCAACAGCCGGCGACGCTGCGCTTCGTCCTCTCCGGGCATGTCGAGGGCGATGCCGCGGTGCGCGCGCTGCAAGTGGCGCAGCAGCTGCTCGCCAAGCCCTGCGACGGGCGTATGCTCGTCGACGCGGTCGATGCCGGCATCGCCGTGCAGCGACGCCTGGCCGATCCGGTCGTGCACAACCTGCTCGGACGGATCAAGACGCTGCCCGCCGCGCCGCGCGTGCATGCCGAGGTGACGGCCGCGCTGGCGCACCCGCGCTGCGACGCGCGCCGCGTGGCGGGGATACTGGCGCGCGACCCGGCCATCGCCGCGAACGTGCTGCACCTGGCCAATTCGGCGTACTTCAACGGCAACGGGCGCAGCGCCGCCAATCTCGACCAGGCGGTGACGCGGGTGGGGCTGGCGACGATCGCCGACCTGGTGCTGGCCACCGAGGTGTTCGCGCCGAATTTGTACGGCGCGGCGGCGGAACGTCTGCGCAACCGCTCGCTCGTCGCCTCGCGGCTCGCGGCGCGCATGGCGGCGGGAAAGCCGGAGGCGAGCATGGCCTCGACCGCGGCGCTGCTCGCCGACATCGCCTACCTGCTTCCGGGCATCGACCAGGTGCGCGCGGGGCCCTCGCTGAGCGCCTTCGCCCACGCCGAAATCGGCGCCGCCCTGCTCGCGCTGTGGTCGCTGCCCCTGCCGATCGTGGAGGCGGTGGCCTATCACCACACCCCCGCGCAGCTGCCGCGCCAGGATTTCGGCCTGCGCGGCATCGTGCATCTCGCCAGCGCCATCGCCAACGACTGGGAACCCGACCTCGACTTCATCGCCGCGCACCACATGACCGACCAGTTCGCCTACTGGAAGGCGGCGAACGAGCAGGAGGCGGGCAGGGCCGAGCATGGTTGAGCTGCCCGCGATCCTCTGCGTGGACGACGAGCCGTACCTGCTCGCCGCGCTGACGCGATCGCTGCGCGGACGCTTCCGCATCAGCACGGCGGCCAGCGCGCTCGAAGCGCTGCAGACGCTCGAAACGCGAGGCCCGTTCGCCGTCCTCGTCTCCGACTTCGGCATGCCGGGCATCGACGGCGTCGAACTGATGCGGCGCGCGCGCGAACGCTGGCCGCAGATGAAACGCATCCTTCTGACCGGCTACGGCACCTCGATCCTCGCCCGATGCGGCGCCGAGCCGGATCTGCTGTTCCGCTGCCTCGACAAGCCGGTGCCCGCCGGCGACATGGAGGCCGCGCTGAATGCCGCGACCGGCGAGGGCGGCGCCGAACGCGAACGCGTGCCCGAAACGGCCCTCAGGAATTCGGCGGCCCTGCCGATGTAACGGCCAACAGCCGGTCCGAGCCCATGCAAACACGTCAAGCCTACAGCCTCAATCCCGACGCGAACGCCGCGGTTCGCGAAGTCGCCGAGCAGCTCGGCGGCGGGCTCGACGCCGTGCTGTTCTTCTGCGCGCCGAGCTACGACCTCGACGAACTCGGCACCGCGCTGCAGGCCAGTTTCAGCTGCACCGTGGCCGGCTGCACCTCGGCCGGCCACATCGGCAGGGACGGTTTCCGCGACGGCGGCATCACCGCGCTCGCGTTCGCGGGCGGCGATCTGTCGATCATCGTTCACTTGATCCATCCGCTGCACAACTGCATGCAGCGCGCGCTGGAGATCGCCGACCGCGTGCAGCGCGTCGGCGCGCGCTTCGGCGTGCTGCTCGTGGACGGCCTGTCGAAGAGCGAGGAGCGCGTCGCCTCCGCCCTGCACCAGGCGCTCGGCAACGTGCCGCTGATCGGCGCATCGGCCGGCGACGATCTGGCCTTCCGGCGCACCTGCGTTTACTACGAAGGCCGGTTCCTGTCCGACGCCGCGGTGTTCTGCACGGTGCGCACGCCGATGCGCGTGGCGACGTTCAAGTTCCAGCACGTCGTCGCCGGCGAGCGGCGCATGGTGATCACCGACGCCGATCCCGAGCAGCGCGTGATCCGCGAGATCGACGGGCTGCCCGCGGCGGAAGGCTATGCCGATGCGATCGGCATCGACGCGGCCGCCCTGGACTCGACCGTTTTCATCAATCATCCGCTCGTGCTCAAGGTCGGCGAGGACAATTTCGTGCGTTCGATCGCGAACGTCGGTCCCGGCCTCTCCTTGAACTGCTTCTGTTCCATCGACACCGGCATGGTGCTTTCGCTCGGGCGCCGGCTCGATCCGATCGCGGCGATCGAAGAGGCGTTTGCGCGCGTGCGCACGCGGGTCGGCGCGCCCGACATCGTCCTCGGACTGGACTGCGTCGTGCGCCGCATGGAATTCATCCAGACCGGCATGCTCGACCGCGTGGGCGGGTTGATGGCCGCGAACAACGTGTTCGGATTCTCCACCTACGGCGAGCAGTTCAACTCCTATCACATCAACCAGACGTTCACCGGCGTCGCGATCGGGGAATAGCCATGCATGAAGCCGTCGTCAACGAAACGGATGCTGCGAACCGGATTACCGACCTCGAGCGCAGGCTCGCCGCCGCCGCCAAGGTCAATGCCGTGCTCATGCAGCGCATCGAGCAGCGCGACGCGACGCTCGGCAGCGCGGGGTCCATGCTCGAACAGAACCTGATGCTGGAGCGCGTGGTCGCGAAGAAGACGCACGAACTCGAGGCCGAACGCCAGGAGCTGCGCCGCGCGCTGACCAACCTGCAGAACACGCAGGCGCTGCTGCTGCAGGCGCAGAAGATGGAGTCGATCGGCCAGCTCGCGGCCGGCATGGCGCACGAGATCAACACGCCGATCCAGTACGTCACCGACAACGTGAAGTTCGTGCGCCGCTGCTTCGACCCGGTGATGACCATCACCGACAGCATCGCGGACATGATCTCGCAGTGGCGCCGCGGCGAATCGGGCGCGTTGCCCGCGGAGGAGTGCGAGGCGCTGCTCAAGCGGGTGAAGTTCGACTACATCAAGCGCAACGTGCCGGCGGCGCTCGAACAGTCGCTGGAAGGCCTGCAGCGCGTGGCCAGCATCGTCGCGGCGATGAAGGATTTTTCGCATCCCTCCGCGGACGAGAAGGAGCCCGCCGACCTCGGCGACATCATCAAGGTGGCGACGACGGTCGCGCGCAACGAATGGAAGTACGTCGCCGAACTCGACATCGCGGTCGCGCCGGACCTGCCCAAGGTTCCGTGCCTGCGCGACGAGATCGGCCAGGTCGTCATGAACCTCGTGGTCAACGCCGCGCACGCGGTCGGCGACGTGGTGAAAGCCGGGGGCAGCGAGGGCAAAGGGCGCATCTCGATCAGCGCCCGGCTCGCCGACGGCATGGCCGAGATCCGCGTCCGCGACAGCGGCACGGGCATCGCCGAACCGATCCGCAACCGCGTGTTCGATCCGTTCTTTTCGACCAAGCCGGTCGGCCGCGGCACCGGCCAGGGGCTGGCCATCTGCTACATGCTGATCGTGGAAAAACACCAGGGGAAAATCTATTTCGAAACCGAGATGGGCAAAGGCACGACGTTCATCGTGCGCCTGCCGCTCGAGGATGCCGTCCACAAGGAGGCGTTATGCGCGTAATGTTCGTCGACGACGAGCGCTGTGTGCTCGAAGGCATCGAGCGCGCGCTGTTCGCGCTCGACGTCGATTGGGAGATGGAATTCGTCACCAGCGGCCGCGCCGCTCTCGACCAGCTCGGCCGCGAGCCCGTGCACGCCGTGATCACCGACATGCGCATGCCGGGCATGGACGGGCGCGAGCTGCTCACCGAGGTGCGCGCGCGCTGGCCCGATACGCTGCGCATCGTGCTGTCCGGCTTCACCGAGGAGGAAGCCGCGCTGCGCTCGCTCGAGGTCGTCCACCAATTTCTCGCCAAGCCCTGCGACGGCACCGTGCTCGTCGCCCTGGTCGAGCGCGTGGCCGCACTGCGCGACCTGCTCGGCAGCCCGACGCTCAAGCGCATCGTCGGCCGCATCGGCCATCTGCCGCCGACCCCGCTCATCTATTGCGAGCTGCTCCGCTGCATCAGCAACGCCAACGCCAGCGCGAAGAGCGTCGCCGGCGTGCTTTCGCGCGATCCGGCGCTGTCGGCGAAGGTGCTGCAGGTGGCGAATTCGGCGTTCTTCCGGCGCGGCAAATCGGTCGCCGACATCGGCGCGGCGGTGACCCACATCGGCACCGACGTCCTGCGTTCGCTCGTTCTCATGGTCGAGGTGTTCGCTTCGGAGAACGACGAGGGCGCCGCCGCCCACCTGCAGCAGCGCGCGATGCGCGCGATGCTGATCGCCGAGCGCATCGGCGCCGGCGAAGCGTTCTTCTCCGAGGGGATGACGGCGGCCCTGCTCTGCGAAGTCGGCCTGCTCGTCCCGGGCATCGACGCCTACTGCCGGGAAGCGGAAACGAACGGGGAAGGGCGTTTCCGCTTCCCCGAAGTCGGCGCGTACCTGCTCGGCATCTGGGGTTTGCCGACGATCATCATCGAAGCCGTCGCCCACCATCAGAACCCGATGCGCACCAAGCCGCAGGGCTTCGACGCCGTCGGCGTCGCCCACGTCGCCGCGGCGCTCGCGCGCGGCGCGGAACCCGACCGCGATTATCTGGCGCTCTGCGGACGCCTCGACCAGCTCGATCGTTGGAAGCAGTACGCCGAGCAGCTGGACTAGGACCTGTTGATACGTCGGGATAGGCCGCGCCGCGCTTGAAAGCGCGCGAGGCAAGAAAGAACGAGGGAGTTTATGTCGATAAACCACCGAGTGACGCCGCCGCATCGCGCGCTCCCAGGCGCGGCCCTTCGGGTTGCCGTGTCCGGCCCCGGCCGGATCGACAGGCCCTAGGCGGCCGCGATGAACGAGGCGATGCCCAGCGTGCTCTGCGTCGACGACGACGCGAACCTTCTGTCTTCGCTCGAACGCACCCTGTTCGACCGTTACGAGGTGGCGACGGCGAACAGCGCCGCGAACGCGCTCGACCTCCTCGCTGCCGACGGCCCGCCCGACATCGTCATCTCCGACATGCGCATGCCGCAAATGGACGGCGCGCAGTTCCTCGCCATCGTGCGCGAACGCTGGCCGGACACGATCCGCATTCTCCTGACCGGCCAGGCCGACACGCAGTCGGCGATCGCCGCGATCAACAACGGCGCCATCTTCAAGTTCCTGTGCAAACCGTGCGCGGAGGAGGCGCTGCTGGCGACCTTGCGCCAGGCGAGCGAGCGCCACAACGTGCAGGAGGCGGAGCGGCGTCTGCTCGAAACGACCTTGTCGGCGACGGTGAAGACGCTCGCCGACATTCTTTCGCTGGCGTCGCCGTGGGCGTTCCGCCGCGCCGCGCTGGCGCGCTCCTGCGTGCAGCACGCGCTGGCCAGGCTGAAGTGGCCGCAGGCGTGGATGTACGAGGTCGCCGCCTCGCTCAGCCAGATCGGCAGCATCGGCGTTCCGGAGGAAACCTTGCGCCGCGATGCCTCCCAGCGGCCGCTCAGCGGCGCCGATGCGCGCTTCATGGTCGAACATCCGGAAACCGCCTATCGCCTGCTGTGCGAGATTCCGCGCCTGAACACGATCGCGGAGATCGTGCGCTATCAGGCGCGCCCGATACCGGTCGGAGCGCCGCTGGAAGTGCTGCGCGGCGCCCAGCTGCTGCGCGCCGCGCTCGTGCTCGGCCAGCATCTGCAGCGCGGCGTCCCGGTCAAGCGCGCGCTCGAGGCGCTGCGCCAGCCGCCGCACGAAATCGCCGCGCCGATCCTCGACGCCCTGGCCGATTTCCGCATGGACCCGAGCGAAACGCGCGCGGCCGCCATCGGCGAACTCGTGCCGGGTTTCGTGCTGAGCGAAAACGTCACGACGACGAAGGGCCAGCTCCTGCTGTCGAAAGGCCACGAATTGACCGAAGCGGCGATCCACACCCTGCGTCGCCTGCGCACGGCGAATCTGATCCACGAACCGATCTACGTGCAAATGCGGCCGCAGAACGCCTGACGGCGGGCGCGTCCGCCGGCAGGGGTGGACACGGCTCGTTCTCCCGCACCCCCGTCACCGCGGCCAGGGTAGGGCGCAGCGCGCCCGCGCCGAGCCCGTGCCCGCCGAACGACTTTGCGAATTCGTCGGCTGCATCACGAAAGTACCGCCCCGCGGCACCTCAAGACCGAAATGGTCCGTGCCGATAAACGAACTAAATGAGGCGGGCGCAAAGAGCGCTCGCGAAATTCAAGCCAACTTCGAGTTCGTCATGATTCCAGCGAAATCGCATCCGAAATGGCAGGCGCTCGTCAAAGGCGACCTGAAAGCTCAGTTCAAGGTATTTGCCGGGAACATGATGCTGAGTCAGTGCGCGCGCAAGCTCAAACAGGACTCGTCGGCGGAAGCGCTGCGCGCCTGCATCGACGAAGCGCATGCGTTCTTCACGAAATACGAAGGCGTCTACGGCGCCGAACTCGCCGCGTTCCTGCATTGATCGACCTCCGAGGACCTGCACCATGTTGATGACCCGTGACGAAGTGGCCCGCAAGATCGAAGGCGGCGCGACACTCTACCTCGCCGGCGACGAAGCCCTGCTCGCGACGCTGCCGCGCGGCAAATGGATCGGCGGAACGATCCCGTACTTCATGGACGGCGACGACGGCGGCACCCACCGGCGCGATCGCATCTTCGTGAAGAGCGAGGAGGCCGGCGCGACGGATGTCTCGATCCGCTGGTATCCGCCCGACCGGCTTGCCGATCTCGCCGCCGACTCGCCGGACAACGGCTTCACGATCGTGATCATTCCGGCGACGAGTCCCGCCCACGCGCGCTACGCGCAGGAAGCGCCGGAATATCCGGGCCTGTTCTTCAAGAACATCATCGGCTGGGTCGCCGGCGTGGATCTCGCCGACCTCGGCAAGGCGCAGCCGAAGGTGTTCAACGGCGCCACCGGCGAGTCGTCCGCCGAGAATGCCATCGCGCTGCATGCGGCGCTCCCGCAGAACAAGCTCGCATCGATCGGCATCGTGAACTGCTTTACCCAGGGCGGCGGAGACACGCTGACGTTTCCGCGCGACGGTTTCGAGGTCGACGCCTGTTGGGTCAACGGCAGGGAAACGAACTTCGCCCGCTATCTCGCGGAGATCGGAGCCGACACGAGGCTGCCGCTGGTCGCGGACTACAACGGCGAAATGGTCAACGTCAGTTTTCAGAATGCCGACGCGGAAAAGGGCAGGGTCACGCTCTACGCCCCGGTATTCGCGAACGTCGAATACCGCCTCGCCGCGGGCGTCGACGACTACATCGAAAAATTCCGCCAGCGCATTCCGGCGGGAATTGCGAGTCCCGAATTTTCGTGCAACTGCATCCTGAATTACCTGTATTCCGAACTCGAAGGGAAAAAGACCGGTTCGCTCGTCGGTCCTATCACGTTCGGCGAAATCGCCTATCAGCTGCTGAACCAAACGCTGGTCTATTTGCGCGTCGACGACGCTCCCGGCTTTGTCGTCTGACGGAAATTTGACGAACGCTGGAGGTATGCAGCCGTTTCGGAACGTTGGGTAGAAAAGCAAGGGACCACGAGGCATGGACATATTCCGCTATCTGCGATTGCTGTATCTGGGCGCATTGCTTTGCACGGCCCTCGTCTCCGCGGCTTCCTTCGCGGGCACGGCGAGGGCGACGTTCGGGGTCCAGATCGTCATTCGAGGAACATGCAATATCGATACCGGACGGGTCAGGGCCAGTTGCACCTACCGGGAACCGTATCGGGTCGAAACGAGCAACGCGCAGGATACCGCCGCGCCTCGCGCGGCCTCGCTCGGTCCCGGCGCGGTAGACAACGTATCCGTCTATACGATTGTTTTCTGAGCGGCGCATGCTGTGGTCTTTGCCCGTTCCAATCGGCGTCGGGGTTTCGGCCGGTTCATTACGCCATTCTTTTTTAAGCGAAATCCTCCCGAAGGCTGACTTAATCTCCCCGAACACATTGTGATATGGCTTGACGGCATAACCGCTCATCACGGAGGCTATTGGCCAATCCGCCGCGTCTGCGGCAGTCCGGCTTCTTCCTCCACTGCGTGTTGCCTATGCCTGATGCGCTCAAGCCAATATCCATTCGAGCGGGTGCCGGAGCCGTACTCGCGTTTGGTTTGGTAAGCGCAACGCTGCTCGCGATCGGACCGAAAGACTATCCGGACCTGCACACGGTATTCGACACGGCGGCTTTCATCCTGGCCGGCGTGCTGGCTTTCTCGTGTTGGAACATGGGCGCGCGCGCCGACGATATTTTTCTGCAATGGCTGGCGCGGATTTTTATCGTTCTCGCATCGCTCGATTTCGTGCACGTCATGGTGACCGTCGAATGGTCGGGCATTCTCGCTCCGATCGCCGCGGCGAAAAGCGCGCTTCGTCCCGCCACCTGGCCGCCCGCCGCGATCGTCTTTCCCGTCGGGATCGGCGTGGGCCTCCTTTCGATGCGGCGCCGAGTCCGCCCCGGCTTCGCCCACACCGTGGAGCTGATCCTGGTGTGCTCGATCCTGCTCTATGCGTTCTACCTTCTGCCTCGCTACACCGCGCCGACCTTGCTCGGCGTCACGCGTCCGTCCCTGGCCGCGATACCCGGCCTGTGGGCCGTCGTCGGCTGGGGCTGCTGGCGATGCCGCGGCGAGCATCGGCTCCTGCGCACGATCGCGTTCGCTTCGGCGGTCGCTTTCGCCGGCAGTTTCGCGATGCTGTATTCGGCCGCGCCGCACGATATGCCCGCGATGGTGGCGCACATGGCCGAATGCAGCACCTATCTCATGGTGCTGATCGGATTGGTGCAGATCGCGGCGCTGGACATGCAGGAACGCGTGCGCACGGAGAAAGCGCTTGCCGCGCTCAATGGCGAACTCGAATTCCGCGTCGCCGAGCGGACCGCGGAACTGGAAGCGACCAATCGCATCCTGCAGGCCGAGATGAGCGTTCGCGAAGCGGGCGAGCGCAAGATCGTCGCGCAGCTCGAACGGCTCGACCTGCTCCAGCAGATCACCCGCGCGATCGGCGAGCGCCAGGATTTGCAGAGCATATTTCAGGCCGTGCTGCGGCATGTCGAAGACAGCCTGCCGATCGATTTCGGCTGCATCTGTCTGTACGACCATCTGAGCCACGAACTCCAGGTCGTTCGGGTGGGGGTGAAAAGCGAATCCGTTGCCCTGGACTTGATGATGACGGAGCGCGCCAAGGTGCCGATCGACGCGAACGGGCTGTCGCGCTGCGTGCAGGGCCGGCTCGTCTACGAACCGGACATCGTCGAGATCGCGTTCCCCTTTCCGCAGCGCTTGGCCGCGGGCGGCCTGCGCGCCCTCGTCGCCGCGCCGCTGCAGATCGAGAGCAATGTCTTCGGGGTGCTGATCGCCGCCCGGCGCGAGGCCGGCAGCTTCGACAGCGGCGAATGCGAATTCCTGCGCCATCTCAGCGAGCACACGGCGCTGGCCGCGCACCAGGCGCAGCTCTATACGGCCTTGCAGCGCGCCTACGACGACCTCCACCAGACCCAGCAGGCGATCCTGCAGCAGGAGCGCCTGCGCGCGCTCGGGCAGATGGCGAGCGGCATCGCCCACGACATCAACAACGCCATTTCCCCGATCTCGCTGTATACCGACCTGCTGCTCGAAGAAAAGCAGGAGCTCGGCGAGTCGATGCGCGAGTACCTGGAAGTGATCCGGCACGCGGTCAAGGACGTGACCCACACCGTGTCGCGCATGCGCGAGTTCTATCGCCGGCGCGAACCCGAGTTCGCCCTCTCGCCGGTCGACGCGAACCGAATCGTCCCCCAGGTCGTCGACCTCACCCGCGCGCGCTGGAGCGACATGCCCCTGCAACGCGGCATCGTCGTGCGCATGGTGACCGAGCTCGCGCCGGGATCGCCGACGATGCTGGCGGTCGAGAGCGAAGTGCGCGAAGCGCTCATCAATCTCGTGTTCAACGCCGTCGATGCGATGCCGCACGGCGGCGCGCTGACGCTGCGCACTTCGATCATCGAGGGCGCGCACGATGCCGCCGCGCAGGTGTGGATCGAAGTCGAGGACACCGGCGTCGGCATGGACGAAGACACTTCGCGGCGCTGCTTCGAACCGTTCTTCACGACCAAGGGCGAGCGCGGCAGCGGCCTCGGCCTGGCGATGGTCTACGGCATCGTGCAGCGGCACGGCGCCGATATCGACATCGAGAGCGAGCCCGGCCGCGGCACGACGGTGCGCCTGTGCTTTCCGCTGGCGACGACGGCCGTGCCCGCGACGGTCGCGGATCTCGAGCAGGCGAGACCGTCGCGTTTGCGCGTACTCGTCATCGACGACGATCCGCTGCTCACGAAATCGTTGCGCGATACGCTCGAGAAGGACGGTCACGCGGTGACGACCGTCAACGGCGGCCAGGCCGGGATCGACGCGTTCCGGTCCGCGCACGCGCAGCCGGGCGCGTTTGCGCTGGTCATCACCGATCTCGGTATGCCCTATGTCGACGGGCGCCAAGTCGCTCAGGCGATCAAGGCGATCTCGGGTACGACGCCGATCATCCTCCTCACCGGATGGGGGCAGCGCCTGGTTGCCGAAGGAGACATCCCCGCGCACGTGGACCGCGTCCTCGGCAAGCCGCCGAAGCTTCG
>CBJLOV010000128.1:0-12736 GCA_966424745.1 uncultured bacterium | reverse complement strand
GTGCCGAGGATCGGGCGCAGTATCCGCTCGGGAACGTGCGCGGCGAGCTGGCTGCCGATGGCGATGCCGGGCAGCGAGCCGACGAGCAGGGACACGAGCAGGGTCCAGTCGATGCTGCCGAGGTACCAGTGGCCGAGGCCGGCGAGCAGGGTGAGCGGCACGGCATGCGCGATGTCCGTTCCGACCAGGCGCGCGGACGGCACGTTCGGGTAGAGCAGCAGAAGCACGATCATGCCGATGGCGCCGGCGCCGACCGACGACAGCGATACGAACACGCCGAGGGCCAGGCCGAGGACGACGGTAAGCCGGGCGATTTGCTTTTCCGACAGGCCTTCGACGGCAAGCGCGAGGCGGTCGAGGATCCGGCCGCGAAAGACCAGGCCGACCGCGGTGGCGATCAGGGCGACGCCGAGTACGCCGCCGATCAGCGGATCGGTGGCGTGGCCGTTGCGGTCCAGAAAGCGCAGCAGCAGGATCATGGCGATCGTCGCCGGAATCGATCCGGCGGCCAGGCGGCGGACGATGCGCCAATCGATCGTGGCGTTGCGGCCATGGATGAACGCGCCGCAGGATTTGGTGAGCGCGGCATAGAGCAGGTCCGTGCCGACGGCGGTAGCCGGGTTGAAGCCGAAAACGAAGACGAGGGCCGGTGTCATCAGCGAGCCGCCGCCGACGCCGGTGAAGCCGACGAGCACGCCGACCAGCAGGCCGCACAGGGTGTACATCGCGTTGTTGGAATGCAGGTCCGGCATCGCCCAGGGTGTCGCAGCGCCAATTCGCCCCGGCAATGCTCGTAGACTAATGTCGGCATATCCAACAACCCGCGAGCATTTGCATATGCCGCCGCGTTGCGCGGCGCTCCCGAAGTTCGCGAATATCAGGTAATCCAATGAAAGCAGTAGGCTATTTCCAGTCGCTTCCGATCGATCGGGCCGAATCGCTGATCGATCTGGAACTTCCCGCGCCGATCCCCGGCGATTTCGACCTGCTCGTCGAGGTCAAGGCCGTGTCGGTCAATCCGGTCGACGCCAAGGTGCGCATGCGTGCGGCCTCGACCGACGGGCAGCCGCGCGTTCTCGGTTGGGACGCGACGGGCGTGGTGCGCGCCGCGGGCGCGAAGACGAGCCGGTTCAAGGCGGGCGACAATGTCTGGTATGCGGGAGACGTGACCCGGGCGGGGGCCAACAGCGAACTGCATCTGGTCGACGAGCGCCTTGTCGGTCCGATGCCGGCCGGCCTGGATTTCGCCGCCGCCGCGGCGCTGCCGCTGACCGCGATCACGGCCTGGGAACTGCTGTTCGACCGACTCAAGGTGCAGACCGCGGACCCGGCCCGCGACAGCAGCCTGCTCGTGATCGGCGCGGGCGGCGGCGTCGGTTCGATCCTCGTCCAGCTTGCGCGCCGGTTGACCGGCTGGACCGTCATCGGCACCGCTTCGCGCGAAGCGACGCGCGATTGGGTGCGCGAGCTCGGCGCGCATCACGTGATCGATCATGCCAGGCCGCTGGGCGAAGGATTGAAGGCGGCGGGAATCGGGCAGGTCAGTGCGGCGATCGGGATCACCCACACCGACGACTATCTGCCGCAGATGGTCGATCTGCTCGAGGCCGAAGGACAGTTCGCCCTGATCGACGATCCGAAGTCGCTCGACGTGCTCGCGTTCAAGCGCAAGTCGCTGTCGGTGCATTGGGAGTCGATGTTCACGCGCTCGACGTTCCGCACGCCGCAGTTGGCGCGCCAGGGCGACATCCTGCGCCGCGTCGCCGAGCTCGTCGACCGCGGCGTGATCCGCTCCACCGTCGCCGAGCACTACGGCACGATCAATGCGGCGAACCTCAAGCGCGCGCATGCCCTGCTCGAGAGCGGCAAGTCGCGCGGCAAGATCGTGCTCGAAGGGTTTTGATTGCGCCGTCGCGCCGCCGCGGCGGCGCGCGGGCTCACGTCGAACTCAGGCTTCGCGCCGCGGCGATGAAGGCATCCACGGCCGCCGCGTCGGTGGCGAACGAGGTGACCAGGCGGACCACGCCCGGTCCCCAGCGATCGCCGTAGAAGTGAAAACCGCGCGCATGCAGGCCGTCGTTCACCGCCCGCGGCAGCGTGCAGAACAGGATGTTGGCGTCGCCGCCGTCGTGGACGACGACACCCGGCACGCCGCGCAGCCCGTCGGCGAGGCGCCGCGCCATGGCATTGGCGTGGCGCGCGTTGCGCAGCCAGAGGTCGTCGGCCAGATAGGCGTCCATCTGCGCCGCGATCAGGCGCATCTTCGACAGCAGGTGGCCGCCGCGCTTGCGCCGGTAGGCCAGCTCCCGGGTCAACGCGCGATCGAACACGACGATCGCCTCCGCGGCGAGCGCACCGTTCTTCGTCGCGCCGAAGGAAAGCGCGTCGACCCCGGCCTTCCAGGTCATCTCCGCCGGCGTGCAGCCGAGCGCGGCAAGCGCGTTGGCGAAGCGTGCGCCGTCCATGTGCAGGCGGAACTTGCGCTCGCGGCAGACGGTGCCGATGGCGCGCAGCTCGTCGAGCGAATACACGCTGCCGAGTTCGGTCACCTGAGAGACGCTGACGCAGGTCGGCTGCGTGCAGTGCACGTCGTCCATCTTCGCGAGCGAATGCATGCGCAAAGCGGACGGATCGAGTTTCGCCGCGGCGCCGCCGAGCGTGAGCAGCCGACCGCCGCTGTAGAACTCCGGCGCGCCGCATTCGTCGTTGTTGATGTGGCTTTCCTCGTGGCAGAGCACGCCGCCCCACGGCGGCGTCATCGCGGCAAGCGACAGCGCATTGGCCGCGGAGCCGGTCGCCACCAGCAGCACGTCGAGATCGGTTTCGAAAACTTCGCGCAGCCTGCGCTCCACCCGCTGCGAGTACTCGTCGGCGCCGTAGGAAGCCTGCGCGCCGCCGTTGGCCGCGGCGATCGCGGCGAGGATTTCGGGCGAGGCGCCGACGACGTTGTCGCTGGCGAAGTTCTTGTTCGATGCGGGCATGGACGACTTCCGATGGAGCGGGGCGCCGCAGTATCTGCGATTTGCGCGGCGGCGGACAACGGGTTCGGCGAACGGGTGCGGGCACATCCGGCGGTCCCCGGTCCGCGCACGCGGCGGACCGCTGTCGCATCGGCACCGGTGAATGACCGGTCATCGGTGCGTCCGGCGGACTGCTAGAATCCCGCCATGTCCCTCGACAGTTCGTTTTCGCGGCCTTCGACGTTCGACGCGGCCGATATCGTCTTCATGCGCCGTGCGCTCGAACTCGCCGCCCACGCGCGCGACGCGCACGAAGAGGTGCCGGTCGGCGCCGTGCTCGTGCGCGACGGAGCGATCATCGGCGAGGGCTGGAACCGCAGCATCACCGACAACGACGCGACCGCCCACGCCGAGATCGTCGCGCTGCGCGACGCCGGCGCGCGCGAGGGCAACTACCGCCTGCCGGGGGCGACTTTGTACGTGACCCTGGAGCCCTGCGTCATGTGTTCCGGCGCGATCGTGCATGCGCGCGTGGCCCGGGTCGTCTACGCCGCGACCGATCCCAAGACGGGCGCCGCCGGCAGCGTCTTCGACACGCTGGTCTCGCCGCTGCACAATCATCGCGTCGCCGTTTCCGCAGGCCTGCTCGCCGACGAGGCCGGGCAGATGCTGCGTGCGTTCTTCCGCGAGCGCCGCGGCTGAGCGGCGTACCCAACTGGGAAAATTCAACACGGCCTGAACTAGGCTTCTGCCCACGCAACCCGACGAGGAGGGACACCATGCACGGCACCAAACGGCATCCGAAGCTGGCGAAAGCGCTGGCGCCCGAGACGAAGAAGCACAAATCGAACTGGCCGGAATGGGTGATCGGCAAAGGGATGATGGAGAAGGCGATGAGGTCGATCGTCGCGCGCGTCCACCTCGAGCGCAGTTACGACATCCCTTACCTCGCCGGCTACAGCCTCGACGGCCACGTCATCTTCATCGACCGGCACATGCCGAAAAGTTTCGTCTATCGGAGTCGGCGCGTGTACACCGATCGCTTCCTGATCGTGCACGAGGCCGTGGAGAAGTCGCTGATCCAACTGCTCGGCATGCACTACCTCACCTCGCACCAGATCGCCCTGCACGCGGAGCAGGCGGCGGTGCGCGCCGAGGGCATCAAGTGGGACGCCTACAACGCCTTCATGGAGGAGTACATCAAGGTGATCGGCGACGAGCAGCTGAGCAAGGTGCCCGACAACCTGGACCTGACTCCCTACGTCGATTTCCACGACGCCGCCGAACTCAAGCAGATGCGCGAGAACACGGTGCCCGGACCGGCCGTCAAGCCCAAGCACAAGGTGCACATCACCGGCTTGTGACCGGTGCTCGGCGCGCGCCGACGGGTACCGCCACGCACTGGCAGGCGATAGCCCGCAGGGACTTGCTGGCACCAGGTGGCGCGGCGGGCGGGATCCGCGTGCGAAAGATGCCGGAACTCTTCGATCGAGCTTAGCGGACCGGCACGCGATCAGCCCCGTCGCGCCGCCTCGATGGTTGCGATGTCGATCTTGTTCATCTGCATCATCGCGTCGAAGACGCGCTTCGCCGCCGCGCGGTCCGGATCGGTGTACGCATCGGTAAGGACGCGCGGGGTTATCTGCCACGACAAGCCCCACTTGTCCTTGCACCAACCGCATGCGCTTTCCTGGCCGCCGTTTCCGACGATGGCGTTCCACAGGCGATCGGTCTCGGCCTGGTCGTCGGTCGCGACCTGGAACGAAAAGGCTTCGCTGTGTTTGAACCCCGGGCCGCCGTTCAGACCGAGACAAGGAATGCCGATGACGGTGAACTCGACCGTCAGGACATCGCCCTGCTTGCCCGCGGGATAGTCGCCGGGCGCGCGGTGAACGGCTCCCACCGCGCTGTCGGGAAACGTCTTCGCATAGAACTGCGCGGCCTCCAGGGCCGTGCCGTCATACCAGAGGCAAATCGTATTTTTGCTGATCATTTTCGTTCTCCAATTCATGATGGATGATGCCGTGCCGTCGGCCGACGCGAGCGCAGAGGCAAGCAGGCCCTGGCCGACCGTGTCGGTTGCCGCCGAACTACTCGCGGGTCGGACCGCGGATTTTCCCGGCCCTGGGTGCCGGATTCATTGCAGATCGGCCATTTCGTACAGCGGCCGGATTTCGATCTCGCTCGGCCCCGGCATGGGATTGGGGCAGCGCTTCACCCAGGCGACTGCCTCGTCCATGTCCTTGACTTCCCAGAGCCAGAAACCGGCAACGAGCTCGCGGGTTTCGGCGAACGGTCCGTCGACGACCGTGCGGCCGCGGCCGTCGAACGCAATGCGCTTGCCTTGCGAGGAAGGCTTGAGCCCATCCGCCGCCAGCAGAATGCCGGCCTCGACCAGCGCCTCGTTGAACTTGCCCATTTCGTCGAGCATCTCGACAGTCTCGGGCGTGCGGAGAAAGCCTTTTTCGCTGTCCTCGGTCGCCTTCACCAATACCATCACACGCATCGTCCGTCTCCTCGCTTGTGTCCGTTTCGCCGGTCTTGCATGGAAACGACGAATGACATTTTCGGAAATCGACAATGCGACCGGATTTTTTCGACGGTCGGCGAGCCAGGCGTGAACGGCCGCTTTGCGGCCGGCATGTCCATTGCGCCGCGATCAGGCTCTGCCGAGCCTATCGGACCACGGCGAGGGTCGAATATCGTCGGTTGTTTTCAGGCGGCGTCCGCGGAGGACTGGCGGCTCACCACGCTGACCGCGGTGATGTCGGCCGTGACGTTGCCCAAGGTGGCGATGGCATCGGGCAGCGTATCCACGGCGAGCATCAGCGCCAGCGGTCCCACCGGCACGCCCATCGCCTGCGCCACCGGCAAATTGGTCGCCATGAAGCTCACCTGTCCCGGCAGGCCCACCGAGCCGAGGCTGATCACGATCGCGAGCGCGGCGCCCGCGGCAAGCTGCGCAGGACCGAGATCGATGTTGAGCGCCCAGGCGATGAAACAGGCGGACGCGACGTACTGCACCGGGCTCGTCAGCCGGAACAGGCTCACCGCCATCGGCAATACCAGCGCGGCGATCCGCTGCGGATAGCCCAGGCGCTGCACGGTGCTTTCCAGCATCGCCGGCAGCGAGGCCAGCGACGACTGCGTGCTCGCCGCCACGATCTGCGCCGGTACCAGCGCCGGCACGTAGCGCCGCAGGCGCTCGCCGCCCCACAGCCGGGCCACGGCCAGCATCAACAGCGTGACCATCAGATACAGCGTGCATTCCACGAGTATGTACACTCCGAGTGCGCCGATCATGTGTATGCCGGCGCGCGCGCACACCGCGAGGATCAGCGCGAACACGCCCGCCGGAGCCGCCCACAATACCCAGCGCACGGTGACGATCATCGCGTCGGCGATGGCCTGGAAAAACGTCACCAGCAGTTCGCGCCGCGCCGCTTCGATGCGCGACAGGGCAAAGCCGAAGAACAGCGCGAACACCACCAGCGGCAGCATTGCGCTCTGCGCGGCGGCCATCAAGGCATTGCTGGGCACGATGCCGTTGAGCCAGTCCGCCCAGCCGACGGCCTGGACGGCGGTCGGCGCATGGGATGCCACCGCGTCGCTCAACGCCACCGTCAAGGAAGGGTGGCGCGAGAACAGGGCGAACAACAGCGGCGCCGCCACCGCCGCGACGGCGACACCGATCGTCAGCAATACGACGAACACCACCAGTGCGCGCCGCGCGATGCGCCCCGACGCCGCCGCGTCGCTGGCTGCGTTCACGCCGACCACGACCAAGGCGAACACCAACGGCACCACGGTCATCTGCAGGGCGTTGAGCCACAGCCGCCCGAAGGGCTGAATCCAATCCGCCGTGCGCACGGCAAGAGAGGGGTCGTAGGCGTCCAGGGTCAATCCCGCCAGCGCGCCCAGCACCAGTCCGATCAGTACCCGCGTCGTGGCGCTCATGGCTGAACCTCCCAGGCGGGAAGACCCCACCGGGCAGACACGCGCGCATACTCGCGCTCGGGCAGCAACACGAAGATGGGGGCGTCCTCGCGTTTGAGCCACGCCAGCAGATGCGCCATGGTCGCATCGCTCATCGCCGTGCAGCCTGCCGTCGTGTCCGTCGGCGACTGCCATAGATGCGCGAAGATGCAGCTGCCCGCGCCGCGCCTGCCGGCCGCGTTGTGTTCGATCACGAAGCCCAGACGGTAGCGCTGGTCGCCGTTCATGTGCAGATCGCGACGCATCGGCTCGGTGGAGCCGGTCGCATCGACCGTGTCGGCGTCGACGATGCGGTTGTAGAGCGGCGAGCCATCGACATCGATGCAGTAGTCGGACGCCTGCAGCGCGCGATAAGCAAGCCCGGTGTCGACGCGGCTGCCATAGCCGAATGCTTCGCCGATGCGGAACACGCCTGCCGCGCTGCGGCCGTCGCCCTCGTGCTTGATCGGACCGTCGCCGTTCGCCTCGTGCAAGCCGAGGCCCCAGGCGGCGCCGGCACGGCCGATCGCGACGGGTTGCGCTGCGTCCACGGGATGCCAGCGGTCTCCTTCGCGCGCATAGGTGCGCAGATGGCCATGGTCCGCATTCCAGTCCGGAATGACCACCAGCACGAGCTGATGCGAGTCGCGCCAGGGCCATGCTGACGACGCAGTGTGCGTCGAGTGCGAGGTGCAACCGGCGAGACACAGCGCGATGGCGAGAAGCGGCAAGGGAATGAGGAAATTGCGATGGTGCTCGTGATGCATGTGGGCCTGTGGGAACGGATGAATCGCAGAGTCGGAGAGCGTTTTGCCACGGATTGCACGGGTTGCACGGATAAAAGCGAAATCCAAGTGTTCTTGATCCGTGTTATCCGTGTAATCCGTGGCCGAATCGCCGTACGTTCAAAACCTGGCAGGCCTTCAATCGCGCCTTGGCGTCAGGATTTTCCAGCTGAAGTCGTAGTTCCATTTGTCGTAGTACAGATTGCCCCCCTCCCATTCGACTTCGCCGCGCTGCGAGTCGACCGTGTCGGAACGGAAGAAGCGCTTGGGCGGAACGAAATCCTGCGAGAAGTCGTCGTTGAAGGCGATGCGGAAATTGTCGAGACCGCCGAGGTAGAACCATTTCAGCGCAGGCTCGGCGGAGTCGATGCGGCCGTAGGTGACGTCCACCGGCAGCCAACCGTACGGGGCCAGGTAGATTTCGGCCCAATCGTGGATGTCTTCGTAGTCGCCGTCGGTGAAAGTCCAGCCCGATTGCCAGCGCGCCGGGATCCCGTTCATGCGCATCAGGGTGATGAGCAGCATGGTCTGCTCGCCGCAGTCTCCGTGGCCGGCCTGCAGCGTGTAGCTGCTCAGGTCGTCGATCGTGGAGTATTCGCGCGCGCCGGCCCAGGGAATCTCGTCCACCGCCGCGAAGATTTTCTGCGCGATCCGATAAGGATTGGCGGCGTCGCCAACGACTTGTCGCGAGAACAGGCGCAGCGGTTCGGTGAACACGATGTGCGGCGCGCGCTCTGCGACATACGGTGCCAGTTCGGGCGTGATCTTCGCCGCTGTGACCTTGTCCGCATCGATCGCTCGGTGCCGCGAGTGGAGGGTCACCTCGTAGGTCGCCGAAAACTCGGTCGGCTTGCCGGCACGGGCCGTGCGTTCGAGGTGAATCGTGCGCTGCAGTGCCGACTCGGGCGCGATGTGATGAGCGGACGGTTCGCTGGAAACGAAACGGATATTTTCCTGCTGGCCGGCGATGGCGCGCGGGTAGGGGATCCACGCGCGGAGGGTTTTGCCGGCAGGCACGGCGTCGGCATCCACGGTCAGCGTCTGCGTTACCCTGACCCGCTGCGGCAGTACGCTGGGGCGGCCCGTCGCGAGTACCTCCTGGATCGTTTTCCGATCGTAGCCGACGTAACGGTCATTGACCTCCTGCGGCAAACCGCTGGCGGCGAACGAAGCGGCTGCCTTGCTTCGCGCACGCGCTTCCGCGCTCAGACGAAACAGGTTGGACGGCGAACGCTTGAAGTAGAGGCGTTCGCCGTCGATGGTCATGTGCTCGAGCAGGCCTTGGGTGTCCCAGCGCGCGAAGTCGCTGTCGGCGAGATCGGGGATTTGTTCGCGCAGCTTCGATTCGACTTGATCGGCGGTGAGGCTGAAGTCGTAGCGTATGCGCGCCATGCGCTCGCGCTGAAATTCGTATGCCCGGCGCAGCTCCGCGGAAATCGCCGGCTGCTTCAGCCCGGCGTCGATGCGTGCATCGGCGGCATGGAACTGCCCGGCGCTCACGAGACCGACGACCGCGTTCAGCTCGTTGTCACCGGCCTCGGCGAAGGCCGCTGCCGGGACGCTCAGCGCCAACAACGCGGCCAACCTCGCCGCATGCACACGGATACCACCTTTTGCGCCGGCGAATTTTCGATTCATGCTTTTTGCTGCCGTGTATTTGACGCGGACCGGAGCGGATTGGCGCGGATAAAAACCGATAAGAGCGATCTCATTCATTGGTTTTGATTCGCTCCGATCGGCGTTAAAAACCATCGACCGGTCTGGGCGCGAGGATCCGCTGCAGGTAGTCGGCCTTGCCCGGCACGCGGACCAGGTTGGGATATTTCAGCCCGCCATCGTAGCGGACCGCGTGCAGCTCGCTTATGCCGTCGTTCTCCACGCGCAGCTGCAGCGGTTTTTTGCCGCGCTGCGCCTGGGTGATTTCCTCGCGCAATACGGACGGGGCGAAAGGGCGGTCGTCGACCGAGACGAGCTGCATGCCCGGTGCAATGCCGGCCTTGAAAGCCGGTCCGTCCCAGAGCACGTCGACGACCTTGCCGTCTTTCCCGAGGAACACGCCCAGCGAAAACATTTCGTTGAAGCCCTTGCCCTCGAGTTCTCCCATGCCGACGTTTTCGAGCGCGCTTTCATAACCGGACGGCCGGTCGGTGTAGCTCAGGCGCCAACCGCTCGCTTCGATGCCGGACAGCAGCGGCACCTGTTCGCCGATGCCGTTGATCCAGCCGTCCAGGAACTTCGCCCAATCGTAGGGCTGCACCTTGTCGAGCGCGGCGACGACGTCGTCGAAGGTATAGGTATGCGCGACGAAGCTGCCGTCGTCGACGCCGAAGAAATTCCGCGCGAAGTCGTCGATCGAGCGCCGGTCGCGGCTCAGCTCGCGGATCTTCGCGTCGACCGCCAGCCAGAGCAGTTCACCCTCGGGATAGAAATCGTTTTCCCGGCGCCGGTTGGCCCACGCGTTCGGCGCGCCGTAGTTCACGGCGGCGGCGGTGTCGATCAACGGTCGCCATGCACGACCGGTACGGTGCGCCATGGATGCCGCGCGGTAGGCGAGCACCTCGCGCCACGTGTCCGCGGACCACAACCCGCTGCGCGCCGTCAGCACGTCGCCCAGGTAGACCGTGAGCCCCTCGTAGACCCACAGCAGTTTGGTGTATTGGGGCTGTGCGAAGTCGGGCTGCCACAAGCCGGCGGGGCGCATGAATTTGCCGTTCCACGAGTGCGTGTATTCGTGCGGCAGCAGCGAGCCGTCGAGCATGAAATGGCCGGCATCGGCGAGCATCTTCGTCCCGCCGCGGGCGCGGTCGTCGCTCGACTGATGATGCTCCAGGCCGCCGACCGAAGTGTGATCGCTCAAGATCAGCAGGAAGTGATAGCGGTCGTAGTGGTGCGAATGGAACAGCGCCTGCGCCTGTTCGACCAGGCGGCGATAACCGGCAATCCGGCTGTCGGAAATGGCGATCGCCGCGGCGTCGTCGCCGACCATGTCGAGATAGCGATGCACCGAGGAATTGGCCGGGGTCAGATCGATCGTGCGGAAATACTTGCCGGCGATCACCGGCGAATCGACCAGCGTGTCGAACGGCACGGGCTTGAACGCGATGTGTCCGCCGTCGCGCGTCGCCGTCTCCAGCGCACTGGCGGATTGCCAGTCGGCGGGAATGACGAGCGCCGGTTGCACCGTCTGCGCCTTGGTCGGATGGTCCGCGCGATACAGCGCGACCTGATCCCAGGTCAGGTCGATCAGATTCGGCGTCACGCGATTGCCGCCGGGGAACTGGAAGCGGACTTCGATCTGATGCGCGCCCTCGGGTACCGTCAGGTGAAACGCGAACCGGTCGAGTTCATCGCGCTGCCAGGCGACGGGGCGATCGGCCGCGGTGAATTCCAGGCCCATGATTTCGTCCACCGTGCCGTCCGGCGAGTGATCGCCGGGAATCCACTTCGGATAGTAGAGGGTCAGCGGCCCCGGTTCGACCGGGACGACTTCGTGCACATAGAGAAGTTTTTGGCCCGGATCGGGCAGCCGTACCGTCAACGCGATCGGCCCGGACGGAACGTCCTTGATCGCTTCGGCCGTGGCGGATGCGGACACCGCCAAGGCCGCGGCACCGAGCCATCGTGTCAGTCGTTGCATTCTGCCCTCCGCGTAATCCGATGCGCCCAATGCGGATCTGGACATCATCGGGCGCTTTTTCTGTGCTCTTGAAAGGACTGCCCGGCCGGTGAAGAGCCCGGGTTTGCACGGCGGCCTGCGTGGCATGACCGTCGAAGCTCTTGTCGCCGCCGCGCATCCTACATGGACAGCGCGCGTCCGTTGAGACGGTTCCCGGCCGGCGAGTCGGCTCCGGGCACGTCGATGCGGACACGCTTGTTTGCGCATCAGACTGCGGTTCTCGAAGGGGTTCGGCGCCGAGGCGTCGCGCAAAAAACCATAACCCGTAGCTATGCCGGGTGCTGGTCTTTTCATTGGTGGTCGCCGCCGAGCGATGAGTATGCTCGAACGCATATTGCAGTACTGCAATGCGGCCGGCGCGCAGAAATCGCGACCACGGGGCCGTGTGGAATGCCGACAACAAGGTGCGGCAATGGGCAATTGCCTCGTCAAGACAACGACACTCGAGTTTCCACGATTGGGGAGTACAAATCATGAAGGGCGGGTCCCTGCGTTCGTTGCATCGTAAAAACGTGTTCCGGCGCAAGGCGCTGGCGCTCGCCATCGGAGCGTTCACTTTCAGCCTCGCCAACACGGTGTGGGCGCAGGCGACCAACGGCACCATCTACGGCACCGCTCCCGTCGCTGCCGGCGAATCCATCCAGATCACCGGCGGCGCCGGCTTCAATCGCACCGTCGAAGTGGATGCGACCGGCAAGTTTTCGGTCACGCTGCCGGTAGGCACCTATACCGTTTCGCTGCTTCGCGACGGCAAGGTCGTGGATTCGCGCAGCGGAGTGAGCCCCGCGGCGGCGGGCGCGGTCGCGGTGGATTTCGCGGCGAAGGCGACGGGCGCGTCCGAGACCCTCGGCACGATCAAGGTCACCGGGCAGGCCGCGACCATCGACGTGTCCACGACCAACCAGGTGACGACGATCACGGCGAAGCAGTTGCAGCAGTTGCCCATCGCGCGCACCGCCGAAGACATCGCCATGCTGGCGCCGGGCGTCAACATGGCTTCGGCCGAGTTGGGCACCGGCCCGTTGGGCACGCCGACACTGGTGTTCGGCGGAGCCTCCGCGGCCGAGAACGCCTATTACGTGGACGGCATGAATACCACGGAGCTGCTCAACAACATGGGCGGCATCGCCCTGCCGTACGGCGCCATCGAGCAGCAGCAGACCTACATCAGCGGCTACGACGCGCGCTACGGCCGCTCGATCGGCGGCGTGGTCAACCAGATCGGCAAGAGCGGCTCCAACGAGTGGCATTTCGGCGCGCGCGCGCTGTGGCAGCCGGGCAGCCTGCGCGACGACCCGGTCAATTACTACTACGCCAATCCGCTGGTGACGAAAGCGGGC
>CBJLOV010000127.1:0-12910 GCA_966424745.1 uncultured bacterium | reverse complement strand
TCGCAGGGCATCGTGCAGGGCACGTACGAAACCTTCGTCGAACTCGGCCGCCAGCACTACGGCGGCAGTCTGCGAGGGCGCTGGATCCTGACCGCGGGCCTCGGCGGCATGGGCGGCGCGCAGCCGCTCGCGGCGAGCCTGGCCGGCGCCTGCTCGCTCAACATCGAATGCCAGCAGAGCCGCATCGATTTCCGCCTGAAAACCCGCTACGTCGACGAACAGGCGCGCGACCTCGACGATGCGCTTGCGCGCATCGCCAAGTACACGCAGGCGGGCGAAGCGAAATCGATCGCGCTGCTCGGCAATGCGGCCGAGATCCTGCCCGAACTGGTCGAGCGCGGGGTCAAGCCCGACGCGGTCACCGACCAGACCAGCGCGCACGATCCGGTCAACGGCTACCTGCCGATCGGCTGGACCGTCGAGCAGTGGATCGAGCGGCGCAAGGCCGATCCGAACGGCGTGCGCGACGCGGCGAAGAAGTCGATGCGCGTGCACGTCGAGGCGATGCTGGCCTTCCACGCGCAGGGCATCCCGACCGTCGACTACGGCAACAACATCCGCCAGATGGCCTTCGACGAGGGTTGCAAGAACGCGTTCGCCTTCCCGGGCTTCGTGCCGGCCTACGTGCGTCCGCTGTTCTGCCGCGGCATCGGCCCGTTCCGCTGGGTCGCGCTGTCGGGCGATCCCGAAGACATCTACAAGACCGACGCCAAGGTGAAGGAGCTGATCCCCGACGATCCGCATCTGCACAACTGGATCGACATGGCCGGGAAGCGGATCGACTTCCAGGGCCTGCCCGCACGCATCTGCTGGGTCGGCCTCGGCCAGCGCCACCGCCTCGGTCTGGCGTTCAACGAGATGGTGCGCAAGGGCGAGCTGAAGGCGCCGGTCGTGATCGGCCGCGATCATCTCGATTCCGGTTCGGTCGCCAGCCCCAACCGCGAAACCGAAGCGATGAAGGACGGCAGCGATGCGGTCAGCGACTGGCCGATCCTCAACGCGCTGCTCAACACCGCCGGCGGCGCGACCTGGGTCAGCTTCCATCACGGCGGCGGCGTCGGCATGGGCTATTCGCAGCACAGCGGCGTCGTCATCGTCTGCGACGGCAGCGAGGCTGCCGACAAGCGCATCGCGCGAGTGTTGTGGAACGATCCGGGCACTGGGGTGATGCGCCATGCGGATGCGGGTTACGAGATCGCACAGGCGTGTGCGAAGGAACAGGGATTGAAATTGCCGATGGTGTGAATCCGGCAGGACGACGTCGGGTTTCGAAGGCGCTGCTCACGGGGCATATGAACGATTTCGTGCGGAATTCGAGAAATGTTGTTGCGGGGTAGGTGATGAAGGGAAGAACCTCTTTGGATGCTGGTAGGGGCGCGATTTATCGCGCCCGATTCTTTTGCAACACCAGCGGGGGGGATCGATGAATCGAGCCCCTACCCCGGAATTTCCGCCTCGACGAGCTTGCCGAGCAGCAGCAGCGATTCCTGCCAGCCGAGGTAGCACATTTCCGCAGGAATGGCGTCGGGGATGCCTTCCTGCACCACGCTCAATTCGGTGCCGCAGACCACCGCGCGCAGGTTGATCGTCGTGACCATCGTGCCGGGCAGATTGGGATCGTCGAAGCGGTCGTCGTGGCGGATGCGTTCGTTCGGCACCAGTTCCAGATAGGTGCCGCCGAAGGCGTGGCCGCCACCGGAAGAAAAGTTGTTGAAGGACATGCGGTAGCGGCCGCCGACCTTCGCCTCGAGTTCGTGAACGGTGCAGGTGTAACCGTTCGGCGGCAGCCACTTGCAGAGTGCGGCGGCATCGAGGAAGGCGCGGTAGATGCGCTCGGGCGGAGCGCGCAGGACGCGGTGCAGACGGATAGTGCTGGACATGATCGTTGCTCGTTGGCCGAGGAAGAGCCCTCATTCTCCACGACGGACGATCGGAGTGGAAATCGACAGCGACACCGGAGAAAAATCGTGCGGCCGGAAGTCGATTCTGCGGCGGCCCGTTCGTCATCGAGATGGAAACGGCCCGCTTGGCGCAATGAAGCGGCCGTCCGTCAACCAATACAGGAGAACAACGATGCGATTTTTATCTCTGATCCGGGTCCAGGAAAACACCGGCAAAGTGCCGAGCGAGCGCCTGATGAGCGAAATGGGCAAGCTGATGGGCGAGATGAGCCGGTCCGGTGCGCTGCTCGATACCGCCGGCCTCATGCCGACCGCCCAAGGCAAACGCGTCCGTCTGCGCGGCGGCAAGATCAGCGTCGTCGACGGGCCCTTCACCGAAACGAAGGAAGTGGTCGGCGGCTATGCAATGCTCAAGGCGGACTCGCTGGACGAGGCGATCGCGCTGACCGAGCGCTTCGTCGAACTGCACCGCGAGGACGGTTGGGAAATCGATTGCGAAGTCCGCGAGGTCGTCGAGCCGAACTTCGGCTGAGCCACGTCCGTGCCCGGCGGCCGGGCCGTTGAATCCGCCGGGCACTTGTCTGTCGGCTCCCGAAATTGAAGAATCCGGGTTTTCCCGGCGCAGCGGCTTTGCGCCGGCACGGCTCGCCGATTTCCGTCGGTCGGGCCGCGGGTCGGCGCACGCCGCATCCCGTCGAAGACCTTCAGGCAATCGATTCTCAAGGAAAGGTAATGACAGAAGACAAGGCTTTGCCGACCGCCGCCGACGCGGCCGCCACGCATCCGCATTTCCCGCGCTGGAACGGCATCGCGCCGCTGCCGAACGCGCGCATGATGCTGCACATCGGCGCCGAGACGGTCGAGAATTTTCTCGTCGTCGGCGATGCGTGGGGGCAACTCGTCGCGATGGAGTTGCCGGCGCATGCGCGCGTGCTCGATATCGGCTGCGGCTGCGCGCGCACCGCGCGCATGCTGCTGCACCATCCGCAGATCGAGGATTATCTCGGCGTCGACGTGATCCGGCCGTACATCGAGTGGAATTCGCGGTTCATTTCGCCGCTGACCGAAGGACGCTTCCGCTTCGCGCATCTCGACGTGCGCGGACCGCGCTACAACCCGGAGGGCGCGGTCGGCGCCGAGGAAGTCGTCTTCCCGGCGGCGGACGGGAGCATGACGCTGGCGTTCGCCGCGTCGCTGTTCACCCACCTCAAGGAAGCCGCAACGATCCGTTATCTGCAGGAATCCAGGCGCGTGCTCAAGCGCGGCGGCAAACTGATCGCCTCGATCCACGATCGTCCGGAAGACGGCAGCAAATTCAGCGGCGACGAATTCCGCGCCGACGTGCAGCCCGAGTATTTCCTTGCGCTGGCGGAGCGCAGCGGATTCGAACTCGGCCGCCGCGTGGGCGATGTGTGCGGGCAAGAGACCTTCGTCCTGCTCGCTCGATAGGTCGCTGTATGCGCTACGGGACGGGCGCGTCGACACGGTCGTCGCGCTGCGCCGAAGCATCGAATCGCTACACCCGCGTCGATCCGGAAATGAAGGGGCAGACATGAGTATCTCAGGTGCAGGCGGCACGCCCGGGGGAGTGGGCCAGTTTCTCGTCGGCGTCGTGCTCGCCGTGGTCGGCGGCTGGCTGCTGATGAACCAGGTGACCGTGACGAGCGGCATATGGACGCTGTGGGGCCACAACTCGTTCGGCCTTTCGCTGGTGCCGTTCATCGGCGGCGTCGCCCTGCTGTTCTTCAACGGCAAGTCGGGGATGGGCTGGCTGCTGACGCTTGCCGGCCTCGCGATCGTCCTTGCCGGGGTGATCGCGAATCTGCAGATTTATTTCCGGCCCACCAGCCTGTTCAATACGCTGATGATGCTGGTGCTGCTGTTCGGCGGCATCGGCCTGATCGCGCGCTCGCTGCGTTCGGTGGAAACGTCGAGATAGGCGAGGCGCCGGGCCGCGCATGCTGACCACGCTCGCCGTTGCCAACTATCGCTCGTTGCGCGAGCTGATCGTTCCGTTGGGGCGCCTGAACCTCGTCGTCGGCGCGAACGGCAGCGGCAAGTCGAATCTCTACCGGGCCTTGCGCTTGCTGGCGGAATCCGCGCAGTCCGGCATCGTGCCGGCGCTGGCGCGCGAAGGCGGGCTCGGTTCGGTGCTGTGGGCCGGGCCGGAAACGATCAGCCGCGGCATGCGCCGCGGCGAAGTGCCGGTGCAGGGCGGTCCGCGCCGCGAATCCGTGCGTTTGTGCCTGGGATTTGCCGGCGACGATCTCGGCTATGCGGTCGATCTGGGTTATCCGGTGCCGTCGCGCAGCGCCTTCGCACTCGATCCGCAGATCAAACGCGAGACGATCTGGAACGGTCCGTTTTTGCGTGCGGCGAACACCCTGGTCGACCGCGACGGCAGCGTGGTGCGCGTACGCGACGGGCGCAGCTGGCGGGTTACGCATCAACATCTCAATCCGTTCGAGAGCATGTTCGGCCAGATCGCCGACCCGCAAAGCGCTCCCGAAGTGCTGAGCTTGCGCGAGACGATCCGCGGCTGGCGTTTCTACGATCACTTCCGTTCCGACGCCGATTCGCCCGCGCGCTTGCCGCAGCTGGCGACGCGGACGCCGGTACTCAGCCACGACGGGCGTGATGTCGCCGCCGCGTGGCAGACCATCCGCGAACTCGGCGATGCGCGCGCGCTGGATGCCGCCGTGGCCGACGCGTTTCCCGAGGCCGAGGTCGAAGTGAGCAGCGTCGACGGCCGCTTTCTCCTGCATTTCTCCCAGCACGGTCTGCTGCGCCCGCTGTCGGCCGCCGAGCTCTCCGACGGCACGCTGCGCTATCTGCTCTGGATCGCCGCGCTGCACACCCCGCGGCCGCCGCCGTTGATGGTGCTGAACGAGCCCGAGACCAGTCTGCATCCCGATCTGCTGCCGCCGCTGGCGCGCCTGATCGCCGACGCCGCCGAACGTACGCAGATCTGGATCGTCTCGCACGCACCGCGCCTGATCGCGGCGCTCGAAGCGCAGCCGCATTGCCATACGATCCGTCTGGAGAAGGAGATGAGCCAGACGATCGTGAGCGGACAGGGCATGCTCGACCAGCCGGCATGGCACTGGCCGGAACGGTAGAATGAGGCGCCGCGGCGGCGGCGGATTCAAGCGGACATCGACCAGCAAGGCGGAATGCTTTGGACCACTCCGAACTCGACAATCCGTTCTGGTCGTCGTTGAACAGCATCCATGGCGGCTTGGCCGTGCGCGCGGGCGTCGTCGCCCGCTATCCGGCGCAGTTCGCGCCGTTTCTCGGCGTAGGCGATGCGAAGGCGAACGTGGCGGCCGAACTGGAAGCGCTGGTGGCTCCCGATGAAAGCGTGTACCTGCTCGGCGTGGCGCCCAGGGCGACGGCGCATTGGCGGCTCGAAGCGTTCCGCCCGCTCGCGCAGATGATCTGCGAGGCACCGATTGCGGTCGTCGACGGACCGCAGATCATCGAACTGACCGCGGCGCACCGCGCCGACGTGCTGGCGCTGACGCGTCTCGTGTATCCGCACTATTTCCGCGAACGCACGATGGAGATGGGGCGCTATTTCGGCATTTATCAGGACGGCCGGCTCGCGGCGATGATCGGCGAGCGGCTCGGTACGGAATCCGCGCAGGAAATGAGCGCGATCTGCACGCACCCGGATTTCGCCGGCTGCGGCTACGCGCGGCGGTTGACGGCGATACTGACCAACGACACTTTGCGCCAGGGGCGCCTGCCGTTTCTGCATGTGAGCCACGAGAATCCGCGCGCGAAGCAGTTGTACGAGCAGATCGGCTTTCGCCTGCGTCGCGATATCCCGTTCTGGTCGCTGCACCGCGCAGCGCGGAGGGAGTAGCAGGACGGGGAGGGCGCGATCGCTGCGCTCCGCGCCGATGGGGTTTTTTCAGCCTTGTCCGGCCAAACCCTGGATCAGCGCTTTCGCAGCCGCGGGATTGCGTTCCTTCGCTGCGCTGATGAAGTAGATGAAGACGTCGCGCGGCGTCGCCTGCATGGTGCCGCCCTCGGAGGCAGCCGCGATGCGCGGCAGATCGGCCGGTTCGGCGCCGGCGGCCCAACTGCGCGCACGCCGCGCCCAGGCGCCGAGATCGGCGGCGGCGTAGCCGGTTTCGACGTTCGATTCGCTGCGCATCAGGCGTGCGTAGACGAAGTCGCCGGTCACGTCGGCGAACGAAGGATACTTCGGCGAGTCGGTGAACACGCTCGCCACGCGCTGCCTGCGCGCGAGTTCGAGATACTCGGCGCACAGGAAGCTGGCATGGCGCACTTCGAGCACGTGGCGCAGTGGCATGCCTTCGAGCGCGCGCGGCAGCAGGTCGAGGAAGGCGGCGACGTCGCTGCGCTCGAATACCTTGTGCGGCGGCAACTGCCAGAGGATCGGACCGAGCCGGTCGCCGAATTCGGCCAGGCCGCCGAAGACGAAATCGTCGATCGTCCTGCCTGCGTCGGCGAGCACGCGGCGGTCGGTGCAGAAGCGCGGCGCCTTGAGCGAGAACATGAAACCGTCGGGCGTTTCGCTGCGCCAGCGCGCATACGTCGCCGGTTTCTGCGGGCTGTAGTAGGTGCTGTTGATCTCGATCGCGCTGAGCTGGCGGCTGGCGAATTCGAGTTCGCGCTTCTGCGGCCACTTGGCCGGGTAGAAGTTGTTGCGCCACGGTGCGTAGTTCCAGCCGCCGATACCGACGCGAATGGACTTGCTCATCGCCATCTCCTCATGCGGGCTTGAATCGTATTGGAAACGCAGCCATCTCGCCAATCCGCCCGCGCCGTCGCGCACTGGCTTAAACTTGCCGCTCATGAAGATCGCTCTCGCTCAATGGCGCATCGAAGCGCCCGTCACGTTTGCGGAATTCGCCGCGCGCGTTTCGTCCGAAGTCGCCGTCGCGGCCGCACAGGGCGCACGCATCGTCGTGCTGCCGGAATATCTCGCGCTCGAACTCGCTTCCATCTTCGAAGCGGACGTGCGCGCGGATTTCTCAGCCACGCTCGCGGCACTGCAGCCCCTCCACGAGGACTGGCTGCGTCTGTTTTCACGCCTTGCCGTCGAGCACGGCATTCATTTGCTCGCCGGCACCTTCCTGCTGGCGCAGGCGAACGGCAAGTTCCGCAACCGCGCCTGGCTGTTCATGCCGGACGGCTCGCGTGTTTTCCAGGACAAGCTCAGCCTGACCGGATTCGAAAAAGCCGGCGGTGCGATCGAGCCGGGCGACGCGCTCAAGGTGTTCGATACCCAGCACGGGCGCATCGCGATCGGCATCTGCTACGACAGCGAATTTCCGCTGTACGCGCGGGCGCAGAGCGAAGCCGGCGCACGCCTGCTGCTCGTGCCGAGCTGCACCGATACGGAGGCGGGCGCATCGCGCGTGCGCGTCGGCTGCATGGCGCGCGCCCTGGAGAACCGCATTTTCGTCGCTCGCTCGGTCACCGCGGGCGACGCCCCCGGCAACCCCGCGCTCGACACGAACACCGGCAACGCGGCCGTGTACGCGCCGAGCGATCGCGGTCTGCCCGACGACGGCGTCGTGGCCGCCGCACAGCCCGGCCAGACCTGGCTGATCGCCGACGTGGACCTCGCCGCGCTCGGCACCACGCTCGAGAGCGCGCAAGTGGCCGTGCCGATCGACTGGAGCCAGCAACTGCGGCCGGGCGTGGTCCGTGCCCGGGTCGAGCCGGCGTAGTGACGATCCATCGCTTCCGCATTCTTGCCCGCAGCGGGACATCGGGAACCGAACTTGCCGACGGGCATTGCGGACAATGCCTGTTTTCAGATCTATTCCCGGATATTCCGAAGTTGCGATGGGCAAAGCCAAAGCTCGAAGAGCATTTGGCCACGGATTAACGCGGATGAACGCGGATTAGGAGCGTTACGATGCGGACAGAACCGGAATGCTTCGGCTCTATCCGCGTCAATCTGCGTTCTTTGCTCCTTATCCGCATTGATCCGTGTTAAACGCGTTGATTCCGCGTCTCTCGAAAGGCGAGGAACGACCGCAGCGGACAGCTCGATCAGAAGCGGATAAGCGACGCGACCCAGAATGACGTCGTCGCCAGCACGCACCCGATCAAGGTCGCCGCGAGCACGTCGCTCGGATAGTGCAGACCGAGCACCACCCGCGAGGCGGCGACGAGGACGGCGAACGGGATCAGCAGCGGCGCGAGCAACGGGAAGTAGGCGAGGGCGATGATCGTGAAGGTCACCGCGTGCAGCGTATGCCCCGAAGGAAAGCTGAATTCGTCGAGCGGCAGCACGAGCGGCACGATGTCGCGATGCGTGCGGAACGGACGCGGACGGCGCGTCCAGCGCTTGAGTCCGCGGTACATGGCGGCGGCGACCAGGCCGGTCAGGCCCATCTGCAACGCGACGGCAGGCCCCCTGGCGCCGCCGAGGACGGCGATCGCCAGCATCAGCACGTACCAGAACACGCCGTCGCCAAGTCGGCTGACGATGCCGAAGAAGCGTGCGATCGTCCGCCGCGTGCCCCAGAGGTTGGCGCGCTTGCACAGGCGCACTTCGCGGCTGCGCAGTTCGAGGTGTTGCCAAAGTTGCGTGGCGCTCATGTCGCTCCCTCGCTGAGGTTGCCGTTGCGGGTCAGCTTGTCGTTCGTCGGCGCGAGGCCCGCCAGCAGCCGGGCGAAGCTCGCCGTGACCGAGGCCGGGCTGAGTTCGGCGACCGCGGCGACGGCCGCCTCGCGGATGTCCGGCCGCGTCGCGTCGCTGCGCACCAGGTCGAGCGCGGCGCGCACGAAGGCGTCTTCGTTGGCGAACGGCACGCGCCGGCCGCAATCGTTGTTCAGATGCTCGCGCGCGGCGCCGTAGTCGAAGGCGACGGTCGGCAGGCCGCTCGCCAGCGCTTCGAGCGTGACGTTGCCGAAGGTTTCGGTGAGGCTCGGGAAGACGAACAGATCGGCGCTGGCGAAGTGCCGCGCGAGCTCCTCGCCGCGCTGGATGCCGGCGAAAATGAAATCGGGATTTTCCGCGGCGAGCGCGGCGCGGGCGGGGCCGTCGCCGATCCAGACGTAGCGTGCGTCGCGATGGATCTTCTGGATTTCACGGAAGGTGCGCACGGCGAGCGGGAGGTTCTTCTCCGGCGCGATGCGGCCGACGTAGATCACCGCGAGCTGGCCCGGCTTGAGCCCCCATTGCGCGCGCAGTGCTTCGTCGCGGTGGGCGGGCGAGAACAGCGCATTGTCGACGGCGCGGCGCAGCAGGATGACGTTGCCGAACTTGTTTTCGATGAGGAAATCGCGCAGCTCGATCGTCGGCACCAGGGTGGCCGCGCCCTGGCGGTGGAAGCGGCGCAGGTAGGCGAACACGACCGGGGTGAGGAAGCCGAAGCCGTAGTGGCGGGCGAAATCGTCGAAGCGCGTGTGGAATCCGGTCGCGGCCGGAATGCCGAGCGCGCGCGCCGCGCGCAGCGCCGAGTAGCCGAGCGGACCTTCGGTGGCGGCGTAGATCGCGTCGGGCCGCTCGTCCTTCCACAGCTTGCGCAGGCGCCGCGCGGTCGGCAGACCGAACTGCAGGCCTGGATACTTCGGCAGGCGCGCGCCGCGCACGAGCACGTCGGGCCCTTGCTCGTCGGCATCGTCTTCGGTCTGGCGCGGGCGCACGACCTGCACCGTATGGCCGGCTTCGCGCAGACCCTGCGCCAGGCCGGCGACGGTCAAGGCCACGCCGTTGATTTCCGGCGGGAACGTCTCGGTGACCATGGCAATGCGCATCGGCTTGCTCCGCGCGGCTCGCTCCGCGTACTGAGCGCACGCTAGTCCCATGGGGTGTACGCGGCGTTACGGATTTATTTCGATCGCGTTACGCGGCTCGAAGCCTTGACGCCGTGCTCATCATCGCCGTGGTTTTCGGCGGGAAAAGAACGGGCAGACCGCGGTGCGTTTCGGCTTTTCAGGTCCTTTGCGGCCGCGCCCGTCGGCCCGGGCGGCGGATCGCGCGACATGCCCGAACGCTCCTCCGCGGATCGTCCGCGCCGGCAACCTCGTGTGCTGCCCGGCGCGGCGGCTCCGCTGCGCCGCGGACGAGGTCATGACGTTTGGCATATGACTGCCGGCCCCGGCTTTGACAAGTTCTACGGACCCGCACGCGGTCTCGCCGCGGTGCGACGCACGAACGTACGGCGGTCCGGGCACGCGAGTGCCGGAGGCAAGAGCGTGGCGCGCTTCGCCGCAACCGTTCGGATGCGGCCGTGGCGCGACGCCGGTTTCGCACACTTTCAAATTTCGACTGGGAGGGACAGTGGACAGACGTGACTTTCTGAAGATGACCGGCATGGGCCTGGGCGGCCTGGCGATCCCCGGATTCTACGGGCGCGCCATCGCGGCCGAAGAGCTGCTGAGCACGATCGATACGGCGACGAAAAAACGTCTCGCCGACGTCGCCTTGAACGCGGCCAAGTCGAGCGGCGCGACGTACTGCGACGTGCGCATCGGGCGCTACCTGCGCCAGTTTGTCATCACGCGCGAGGACAAGGTGCAGAACGTAGTCAACACCGAGTCGACCGGCATCGGCATCCGCGTCGTCGCCAAGGGCTCGTGGGGCTTCGCCGCGACCAGCGACCTGTCCAACGATGCGGTGGCGAAGGCGGCCGCGCAGGCGGTCGCGATCGCCAAGGCGAATGCGCGCCTGCGCACCGAACCCGTGCAACTGGCGAAGGTCGCGGGCGTCGGCGAAGTCTCGTGGAAGACGCCGATCGTGAAGAATTCGATGGCGGTGCCGCTCAAGGACAAAGTCGACCTGCTGCTCGGCGTCAACGCCGAAGCGATGAAGGCCGGCGCCAGCTTCATCAACTCGACCCTGTTCCTGGTCAACGAGCAGAAATACTTCGCCTCGACCGACGGCTCCTACATCGATCAGGACGTGCACCGCATCTGGGCGCCGATGCAGGTGACCGCGGTGGACAAGGCGAGCGGCAAGTTCCGCATCCGCCAGGGTCTGTCGGCGCCGCGCGGCATGGGCTTCGAATATCTCGACGCGAAGCCGGCCGACCGCATCGAACTGCCCGGCGGCGCAGTGGTCTACCGTGACTCCTACGACATGAAGGCCGACGCGATCGCGGCGGCGAAGCAGGCCAAGGAGAAACTCACGGCGACGTCGGTGAAGCCGGGCAAGTACGACCTGATGCTCGACCCGTCGCACACCTGGCTGACGATCCACGAATCGGTCGGCCATCCGCTCGAACTCGACCGCGTGCTCGGCTACGAGGCCAACTACGCCGGCACCAGCTTCGCGACGATGGACAAGCTCAAGGACAAGTTCAAGTACGGCAGCGACAAGGTCACGATCTTCGCCGACAAGATCCAGCCGGGCTCGCTCGGCGCGGTCGGCTACGACGACGAAGGCGTGAAGACGCAGAAGTGGGACCTGATCAAGGACGGCGTGCTCGTCAACTACCAGGTGATCCGCGACCAGGCGCACATCCTCGGCCTCAAGGAATCGCAGGGCTGCTGCTACGCCGACTCGTGGTCGAGCGTGCAGTTCCAGCGCATGGCCAACGTCTCGCTCGCGCCGGGCAAGGACAAGCTCGCACCGGCGGAGATGATCAAGAACATCGAAAACGGCATCTACATCGTCGGCGAGGGCTCGTTCTCGATCGACCAGCAGCGCTACAACGCGCAGTTCGGCGGCCAGCTGTTCTACGAGATCAAGAACGGCAAGGTGACCCAGCCGCTCGAAGACGTCGCCTACCAGATCCGCACGCCGGAATTCTGGAACTCCTGCGTGGCGGTCTGCGACGAAAGCGACTACCGCCTCGGCGGCTCGTTCTTCGACGGCAAGGGCCAGCCCGGCCAGGTTTCGGCCGTTTCGCACGGTTCGAGCACGGCGCGCTTCAACGGCGTCAACGTCATCAATACGGCGCGCAGCCTCGGGTGAAGCAGGGCTGAGGGCCTAGGGTTGAGGGCTGAACAGCGTCCGCAATGCGGCGCGCTTTTTGCTCTTCGGCCCTCAGCCCTCAGCTCTCAGCCCTAGGCAGTCACCTAAGAATTCGGAGCATCCCAAATGACCATCTACAGCGAAGAACAAGCCAAGGCGATCCTCGACAAGGCGATCAAGTTTTCCAAGGCGGACGAGTGCACGGCGACGCTGACCGGTTCGGTCGGCGGCAACGTGCGCTATGCGCTCAACAACGTGTCGACCAGCGGCTACGTCAGCGACGCCGACCTCGCCGTCGAGGTCGCGTTCGGCAAGCGCGTCGGCACGGCGACGATCAACGCCTTCGACGACAAGTCGATCGAAGCCGTGGTGCGGCGCGCCGAGGAACTGGCCAGGCTCGCGCCGGAGAATCCGGAGTTCGTGCCGGCGATCGAAAAGCAGACCTACAAGCCGAGCACGACCTTCGTCGAGAAGACCGCCGCGATCACGCCGGAGTATCGCGCCCAGGTCGCGGCCGACTGCATCGAGCCCTGCCGCAAGGACAAGCTCGTCGCCGCGGGCTTTTTCAACGACGCGCAGGAGTTCTCGGCGACCGCGAACAGCAAGGGCAATTTCGGCTACCAGAAGTCGAGCGGGATGAATTTCACCTGCACCGTGCGCACCGACGACGGCAAGGGCTCGGGCTGGGTTGCGCGCAATCTCGCCGACGTGGCCAAGTTCGACGCGAAGAGCGAAATCAAGACCGCGATCCAAAAGGCGAAGGGTTCGGCCGACGCCAAGGCGCTGGAGCCGGGCAAGTACACCGTGATCATGGAGCCGGCTGCGACGGCGGGCCTGATCAGCTTCATGATGTTCGGTTTCGATGCGCGCCGAGCGGACGAAGGCCGCAGCTTTCTTTCCAAGAAGGGCGGCGGCAACAAGCTCGGCGAGAAACTCTTCGACGAGCGCGTGAGCATCTACGCCGATCCGTGGGACGAACAGGCGGCCGTGCTGCCCTGGGACAACGACGGCCTGGCGCGCGAGAAGACCTCGATCGTCAGCAAGGGCAAGATCGACTATCTGCACTATTCGCGCTACTGGGCGCAGAAGCAGGGCAAGAA
>CBJLOV010000126.1:0-13059 GCA_966424745.1 uncultured bacterium | reverse complement strand
ATTGCTCGCCGTCGCGCGCGATCTTGGCAAATCGTATCCCAAGGTATTCCGTCCGCGCGATCGCCTGCGCGCCCTGGGCAAGCTGCTCGTCGGCATCGATACGATCGACTCGGTACCGGTGTTGCGCGGAGTGAATCTCGACGTCGTGCGCGGTGAATCGCTGGGCCTGATCGGCGAAAACGGCGCGGGCAAATCGACTCTGCTCAAGCTCCTCACCGGCGTGCTGACGCCGACTACCGGCAGCGTCGAGGTGCGCGGGCGCGTCGGTGCCTTGCTCGAACTCGGCGCGGGGTTCCATCCCGAATACACCGGGCGCGACAACATCGCGATGTCGGCGGCGCTATACGGTCTCGATGCGGATGAATTGCGAGAAAAACTGCCTCAGATCATCGAGTTCGCCGACATCGGTCACTATGTCGACGAACCGGTGAAGCACTACTCCTCGGGCATGGTCGTGCGTCTCGGTTTCGCGATCGTCGCAGCGCTCAGGCCGGATCTGCTGATTACCGATGAGGTGCTGGCGGTCGGCGACGAGTCGTTCCAGAAAAAATGCGTGCGCTGGATGGAAGACTATCTCGTCGGAGGCGGTACGCTGATTCTGGTTTCCCACAGCATGTACCACATCCAGAAGCTGTGCCGACACGCCCTGTGGCTGCGCCAGGGCGAAGTCGCTGCAGCCGGCGACGTATTCGATGTGACTCAAGCCTATCTCGCCTGGCACGAACGCAAATCGGCCGGCGTGCCGGCGCGCGATGCGATCGCGGCGCAAGGAATCGAATTCCATCTGCTCGGTTTTGCCGTCAACGGCATCGAACAGGAGGCGCCGGTATTCCTCGAACAAGGCGAGACGCTGCGCCTGAACGTGCGCGTGCGTTCGCGCGATGGGCGCGTGCCGACGGTGGCCTTCGGCATCGCGCGCGCGGACGGCACCGCGGTGTACGGAGTCAGCAGCGAAATGGATGGCGTCACACCACTACATGTCGGCACGGAGGAATGGGCCGCTGAGATCGTATTCGACGATCTCGCCCTCCTGCCGGGAACCTACACGATCAAGGCACATCCGATGGATACCGAGGGTGTCCGCTTGTTCGACACGGTCGAGCGCAGCATCGTCGTGCGTGGCAGTACGCGCGAATTCGGATTGGTCCGGCTGCAGCACCGTTGGAACGGTGCACCGGGACGGCCGATGTCCCAAAATAGCGCCGATTCCGCATCTTCGAATTTGAAATGACGACCCCGTCTACTGTTCCTGCCCTCGAATTCACCGGCGAGCGCTTCACGCCCGAATGCGTGCGCGAAATCTGGTACGAACACTGGGCACGCTATGCATTCGCGCTCGAGTTCGCCCGTGGCAAACGCGTGCTCGACGCCGCCTGCGGCGAGGGTTTCGGCAGTGCCTTGCTGGCGCGCGTGGCGCGCGAGGTGACCGGGCTCGACGTGTCCGCCCAGGCGATCGCACACGCCCGGATGCGCTATGGCGGCAGCGCGAACCTCAACTATCAGCAGGGCGATTGCACCAAGCTGAACCTTCCCGACGCAAGCTTTGATCTCGCGGTCTCGATCGAGACGCTCGAGCACGTCGCGGCGCAGGAGGAAATGGTTGCTGGATTCGCGCGCATGTTGAGCGATGACGGCGTGTTCATCGTTTCCTCACCCGACAAGCGCACCTACAGCGACGTGAGCGGATTCCGCAATGAGTTCCACGTGCGCGAGCTCTATCGCGATGAATTGCTGGCCCTGCTCAGGGCGCATTTCCCGGAAGTGCGGTTGTATGGGCAGAAGCTGCTATTCCAGTCCGCGATCTGGGCATTGGATCAGGACGGGCCGCCTTCCCCCGCCGGGATCGCCGCGACGACTGCCGAGCAGGCCGCCGACGGCTCGACTTTGGTAAAATCCGGCCTGCTTTACGATCCGCTGTATTTCATCGCAGTGTGTTCGCGCCGGCCTTTGGGCGACCTGCCGCAGCTGGCATTGTTCGGCGACCGCGCGGAATCGGTGTATGCGCATTACAACCACGAGGTGCGCAAGAACATCGCCGCGGGTGGGCGCATCGCTGAACTCGAGGCGCAAGTCGAAGCGTTGCGCACCGAAGTCGGGCAATTACGAGGCGCCGCGAAACCGTAGTTGCGAATCGCACCGCAGCCGCTCTCCGCGGCAATATCCTTTCTTTCGAGCAGTCTCTTGAGCTACCAATTCAACTACACCTTGCCGCCGCTGACCGCCGCGGCGCCGAAGATCGACCCGAACGCGCCGACCTACGCTTCCGAAGACGGCATGGTCGCTTCGCTGTCGAGCCAGGAATGCATCTTCCAGATCCGGCGCACCGGCGAGCCCCATGTCATGACCTTCCAGGTCCTGCAGGCGATGGACCAGTGCCGCGAGTTCCGGACGCTCGACGAGCATGTCGCCCGTATCCAGTCGACCCAGCCCGCGCTCGCGAGCAAGCGCGACGATGTAAAGCGCGTGCTCGAGAGCCTCGTGCAGCGCCAGTTGCTCGTGTCCGACTCGGGTTTCGTGGAGCGTTTGGGCACGCAGGCGCCGATCGCGCAAACGCCGATGCGCGCGGTATTCATTCGCGCCTGCGACCGGCCGCAACAACTCGCTCATCTGCTGGTTTCGCTGGCCGACTATGAGCGCCGCTTCCGCGCAGGCCGCCGCTACGTCGTGCTCGACGACTCGGTGCTGCAGGCAAGCATCAACGAGCAACGCGATCTCCTGCGCGAGTTCGCGCGCACGACCGGGTGCAAGGTGCACTACATCGGCCACGCCGAACGGGCAAAGATCGTCGACAAGCTTGCGCGCGAGTTTCCCCTGGCCAAGGCGACGATCCAGAATCTGCTTCTGCGCGACAAGAACGCAAGCACTCAGCGCTTCGGCGGCGGCCGCGGCTGGAACATGGCTCTGCTGCTCTCGGCGGGTTCCCGGTTCGTCTTGCTCGACGACGATCTCCGCTTGAATCTCAAGCGTCCGCCGTTCGCGCGGCCTGGCCTCGATCCGAACCCCTCCGCGCCGATGGAGGCCTCGTTCATGGCCAACATGGAGGAGGCGTTCGGCTACGGCGAAGACACCGATCAGGATCCGTTCGCCCTGCACCTCGAAGCCTGCGGGCAGATGCTCGGCACGTTGACACGCGATGCATATCCACTGTCACGCCAGTCGCTGCGCGGGCTGAATCTTTCGCGGCTGGAGCTTCTGTCCGCCCCCTCGCGCGTCATCGCGACCCAGATCAGCACCTACGGCAGCGCACGCACCGAGAACGGGCTGTGGCTGTATCGTCTCGAAGGCCGCAGCCGCGATGAATTCTGGCACGAACGCGCCAGCTATCTGCGCAACACCGAAGCGCAGCACATCTGGTTCGGCGTTGCTCAGGCACTGCCGAAGGAAACCACGGGCTTCACTCCTTTCACGTTCGACAACAGCGTGCTGTTGCCTTGTACGAATCCGGTCGGCCGCGGCGAAGACAGCCTGTGGAGCGCGTTGACGCGCTACGCGCATCCCGACGCGGTCGTGCTGGAACTGCCCGAGGCGATTGGACACGTACAGGAAAGCCAGCGCACGCGCTCCGGCCTGACTCGCGGTACTTTTACGCCGCGCGTCAATATGTTTCTGCGCGATTACATCCAGCGCCAGTTCGGCCTGTACAAAGCGGCGGACCCGGGCCAGCGCCTGCACCTGTTCGCCGACGTACTGCGCGACCTGGCCGGAGCGACCGTAAGCGAGCGCGTTGCAAACCTGCGCGAGTATCTGAGCTACATCCGCGCCGATATCATCGATCGCATGCAGCACCAGATCGAGGCGGCGACCGAAGCGCCGATCTACTGGCAGGCCGACGCGCGCACGATCGTCGAAAGCAATGCCAAAGCCCTGCTCGCGAAGGCTCCCCCGCGCCTGAACGAATGGGCCGAGGACATCGACGACAACGGCTGCGCAGCGGCGCTGGCCGGCGAGTTGAACGACATGGCCGGCGCGCTCGATCATTGGCCTGCGCTATGGCGATACGCGGCGGAGCAGGGCGAGAAGCTGCTCGGCGCGTTGTAGTCGGAACGAATCCGTGGACGAGTCCGCCGAGCGATCGCCTGCGACGGCCGGCTTCATCAGCGTCGTCATCGTCACTGCGGACAGCGGCGATGGCGTGGGGGAATGCGTTGCAAGGGTGCTCGAAGGCGCGCGTGCGGTCGAAGTCATCGTCGTAGACAACGCCTCACACGACGGCAGCATCGAGCGCATCGCGGCGCGTTTCTCGGGAAATCCCGAAGTGCGCATTTTATACAATCGGGAAAATCTCGGTTTCGGCGCGGCCTGCAACCGTGGAGCGGCGGCGGCGCGGGGTGACGCCGTACTCTTGCTCAATCCGGATTGCCTCGTCGAGAGCGGCACGCTCGCGCGGTTGCGCGCCGTGCTCGATTCCGATGCGCGGATCGGGATGGTCGGCGCCTTGCAGATCGATACGCGAGGCGGCGTGGATCCCGTTTCCCGCCGCCGCGACCCTCTGCTCGGGCGTGCCCTGATGACGGCGTCCGGGCTCGCTCGATTCGCTTCTCGCTGGCCGGCATTGGCCGGCGTGGACATGCCGCCGGGCGCGGAAGGGATTGCGGTAGAGACGGTCGATGCCGTGTCCGGCGCCCTGATGCTGCTCCCGCGCGTGGTGTTCGAGCGCATCGGCGGATTCGACGAAGGCTACTTTCTGCATTGCGAAGATCTCGATCTTTGCCGCCGCGTGCGCGATGCGGGTCTTCGCGTCGTCTGCGCCAACGACGTGCGTGTCGTTCACGGCAAAGGCGGGTCGAGCCGGCATCGGCCGGTGTTCGTCGCGTGGCACAAGCGCCGCGGCATGTGGCGTTGGTTCACCAAATTCGATCCGGCCGCGCGCAATCCAATTCTGCGCATTCTCGTCTGGTGCGGCATCTGGACGGCGTTTGCCGCGAGCTTGCCGCTACTCTGGCTGCGCCGCCGCACCGCGCATGCTGCGTAGCAGATCGAGGTTGGCCTGCAGTCCGGGGTGGGCAGGCAGCCGTTCCAGGGCCTGAGTCAGCAGCGTTTCTGCGCGGTCGAGATGCCCGCAGCGCAGGTTGGCCATGCCGGCGAGGTTGAGTGCGTTGACGTCCGCGGGACGTGCCAGGACCGCGCGTTCGAGATAGTCGAGCGCTTTGCGCGGGTCGTTGTCGCGCAGATATTGCTGGCCGACGAAGATCAGCGTTTCCGGCTGGCCGAGCAGGGGCTGGAAGAAGGCGGCCCACTTGCGGTGCAGTTTGGCGTAGAAATGCGCACGCTGCGCTTCGTCCGTGTTGCCGCCGTGGCCTGCGCCGGACTCGCCGATGAAGGCATTCCAGACGCAGGTGACCGCATCGACGAACTGGAACTCGCAGCGCGTGGCGCAGTTGATGAAAAAGTCGTGGTCCTCGTACACCGGGAAATCGGTGTCGAAGCGCGCGCCTTCGTCGAGCAGGCTGCGATGGAACATCGTCGCCGCCGGATGTGAGCGGTTCTGGTAGTACAACTGCACCGGAAAGCTCGCGAAGCCGACGCGACCGACCGACCTGCCTTCCGCGTCGTCAACCCGCGCGCGCGCATAGACGACACGCGCCGCGGCCGAGCGCGGCGCTGCGAGCAACGTAGCGACGTGATGCGGCAGCAGTTCGTCGTCGTCGTCGAGAAAATTCAACCACTCCCCGTGCGCCGCATCGAGGCAGGCGTTGGCCGCATCGGGGCGCGCCAATGTGCGATCGGGTTGCGGGTAGACCAGACGCAGCGGGCGGCCTTTCCACATCGCCGGCAAAGCGCGATGGAGAGCCCCGCAGGCCGCGGCGACGACGATCTCGAGGTTGGGCCAGGTCTGCGCGGCGGCGGAATCGAGCGCGCGCACGAGGGTAGGGCGATCCATGCTGCGGATCAGGATCGAGACGAGAGGGGTTTCGCCTCGCGGCGCAATTGAGGGCGCTGCGGCATCCGGCATCGTCGACTTTCGCGACGGGTTGATCGCGGCAATGGCCTGGACCGCTTTTGCGTCGCCCGGACGCAGGTGCAGGACCTGCTCGAAACACAGCCGAGCCGTGACGCGGTCGCCCCAGCGCAGATATTCCCGACCTGCTAGCGATACTGCATCGGCATCGCCGAGCCAGCGACGCAGCGCAACGTCCCATTTGTGCCGGATCTTTTGTACGCTCTGCGTGCGCTGCGCCGCATCGTCGTTGTCGCCGAAGCCGCAGCCTGACTCGCCGGCCTGCGCATGCCAGAGGCAGGTCGCCGCGTCGACATAGCGGAACTCGCTGCGCATCGCGCAGTTGACCTGGAAATCGTGGTCTTCGTGCACGGCAAACCCGGGGTCGAAGCGCACGCCTTCGTCGACCAAGCTGCGATGAAACAGCAGCGCACAGGTTGTCGCGCGGCTGTGGAAATAGAGCTGCACATGATTGCCGGCGTGGCTGACGTGGCCGAGGGTGCGGCCCGACGCATCGAGCACGCGCGTGCGCGAGAATACGACGCGCTCGCCGCGAGGACGCGATGCCGCGAGCAGGGTCGCGAGATGCTGTGGCAGCAGCTCGTCGTCGTCGTCGAGAAAGTTGAGCCATTCACCGTGCGCCGCTTCGAGCGCGGCGTTGGCGGCGTCGGGTCGCGACAGGCGGCGGTCGGGGTCCGGAAGAATCAGGTGCAGCGAGCGCCCCTTCCATGTGTTCGGCAAGGGACGATGTGCGGCGCCGCAGGCGGCGACGACAATGATTTCGAGGTTGGGCCAGGTCTGTGCTGCCACCGAATCGAGCGCGCGCGCCAGCGTCGGGCGATCCATGCTGCGGACCAGGATCGAGACCAACGGTGCGGTGGCGAAAGAGGCGCTCATTCGAAAGCAGGGAAAACCATGAAAGAAAGACGATTCACAGATAAGCGCGGATGGATGCAAATAAAGCCGGCGCGGGGTTTCATCTGCGTCGATCTGCGTTTATCCGCGAATCGATCTGCTTTCGGGCATGAGTGAATGACGATTGATTTCGTCGCGCAGCGCCATCGTCGCCTTGCGGGCGGCGATGGCAAAATCCTCGCCGCCGCCCGCGTAGAGGATCGCGCGCGAAGAGCTGATGATCAGCCCGCCGCCGTCCTGCGCCACGCCGTTGCGTACGACGGCTTCGACGTCGCCGCCCTGCGCGCCGACCCCGGGTACGAGCAAGGGCATTGCACCGACGAGGGCGCGTACTTGGGCAAGCTGTTCCGGCCAGGTTGCGCCGACGACGAGTGCACAGTTGCCGTTCGTGTTCCAGTCATTTGCGATCGTTGCGGCGACGTGCTGATACAGCGGCAGCTCTTCGCCGTCTGTGCCGCGCACGGTCAGTTCCTGCAGATCGGTCGACCCCGGATTCGAGGTGTGGCAGAGCAGGATCGCGCCCTTGTCGGCGCGGTCGAGAAAAGGCTGCACCGAATCGCGGCCGAGGTAGGGATTGAGCGTGACCGCATCGGCGCCGTAGCGCTCGTAGGCCTCGACTGCGTAGTGCTGCGCCGTCGAGCCGATGTCGCCGCGCTTGGCATCGAGAATGACCGGCACGTCGGGATGTTCGGCGTGAACGTGCGCGATCAGCCGCTCGAGTGCATCCTCCGCGCGATGGGCGGCGAAATGGGCTATCTGCGGTTTGAAGCAGCAGACCAGATCGGCCGTCGCATCGACGATCTCGCGGCAGAAAGCGAAGATCGCATCCGGCTGATCGCGCAGATGCGCGGGGAATTTGGCCGGCTCCGGATCGAGGCCGACGCAGACGAGCGAACCGTTCGCCCGCCACGTCTGCTTCAGCGCCTCGATGAAGTTCATGCCGATTCTGCTTCAGGCCAGCTTGCGGTACTTGATCCGGTGCGGCTTGGCCGCTTCCTCGCCGAGGCGGCGCTTCTTGTCTTCCTCGTATTCGCGGTAGTTGCCGGCAAAGAACTCGACGTGCGAGTCGCCTTCGAACGCGAGAATATGCGTGGCGATGCGGTCGAGGAACCAGCGGTCATGCGAGATGACGAAGGCGTTGCCGGGGAATTCCAGCAGCGCATCTTCGAGCGCGCGCAGGGTTTCGATGTCGAGATCGTTGGACGGCTCGTCGAGCAGCAGCACATTGCCGCCTTGCAAAAGCGTTTTCGCCAGATGCAGGCGACCGCGTTCGCCGCCGGAGAGCTGGCCGACGATCTTCTGCTGGTCGGGGCCCTTGAAGTTGAAGCGGCCGATATAGGCGCGCGACTGGATTTCGATGCCGTTGATGCTGAGGATGTCCGAGCCGCCCGACACCTCCTGGAAGACGCTGTGCTTGCCGTCCAGTTTGTCGCGGCTTTGGTCGACATAGGCGATCTTCACCGTCTGTCCCTCGACGATCTCGCCCTTGTCGGGTTTTTCCTGGCCGGTGATCATCTTGAACAGCGTGGACTTGCCGGCGCCGTTGGGGCCGATGATGCCGACGATCGCGCCGGGCGGCACCTTGAAACTCAAATCGTCGATCAGCAGGCGATCGCCGAAGGATTTGGACACGCCCTTGAACTCGATCACGTTGTCGCCGAGGCGCTCGCCCGGCGGGATGAAGATTTCGTTGGTCTCGTTGCGCTTCTGATAATCGACCGATTGCAGCTCGTCGATGCGCGCAAGACGCGCTTTGCCCTTCGAACGACCGCCCTTGGCATTTTGCCGCGCCCATTCCAGTTCCTTCTGGATGGCCTTCTGCCGCGCCTTTTCGCTGGAGGCTTCCTGCTTCAGGCGCTCATCCTTCTGTTCGAGCCACGAAGTGTAGTTGCCTTTCCATGGAATGCCGCGGCCGCGGTCGAGCTCGAGGATCCACTCGGCGGCGTTGTCGAGGAAGTAGCGATCGTGGGTGACCGCGACGACGGTGCCGGGGAATTTCTGCAGGAACTGCTCCAGCCACTCGACCGATTCCGCATCGAGGTGGTTGGTCGGCTCGTCGAGCAGCAGCATGTCCGGCTTGGACAGCAGCAGACGGCAAAGCGCGACGCGGCGCTTCTCGCCGCCCGACAGCGTCTTGATCTTCGCGTCCCAGGGCGGCAGGCGCAGCGCGTCGGCGGCGACTTCGAGCGTGCGTTCGAGCGTATGGCCGTCGCCTGCGGCGAGGATCGCTTCGAGGCGCTGCTGCTCGGCGGCGAGCTTGTCGAAATCCGCGCCTTCTTCGGCATAGGCGGCGTAGACTTCTTCGAGGCGCTTCTGCGCGTCGGTGATCTCCGAGACGCCTTCCTCGACCGATTCGCGCACGGTCTTTTCCGGATCGAGCTGCGGTTCCTGCGCTAGGTAGCCGATCTTGACCCCCGGCTGCGGGCGTGCTTCGCCGTTGTACTCGGTGTCGACGCCGGCCATGATGCGCAGCACGGTCGACTTGCCCGCGCCGTTGAGGCCCAGAAGGCCGATCTTGGCGCCGGGGAAGAACGAGAGAGAAATGTCCTTGATGATCTCGCGTTTCGGCGGCACGACCTTGGACACACCGATCATGGTGTAGATGTATTGCATGGGATTTTCGTCGGGGGAGGTTGAAGCGGAGAATGAAATTATCGCCGATGCCGCCGTCTCTTGCCATGTTCGGTCGTGATAGAGGGCATTCGGGAGGCCGACGGGGTGTCGGCCGCGTGAGGCGACCGAACGCACTGTAAAGTAAGAAGTTATGGAGAGAACAATCGAGGCGGCGTTCGCCGAGGCGATTTCCCTGCAGCGTCGCGGAAACCTGGCCGGGGCGGAAAAGGCCTATCGGGAACTGCTCGAACGACATGGCGCTCATGCCGATGCCGAGCACATGCTGGGTCTGACGCTGCACGGGCAGAAACGTAGCGCCGAGGCGTTGGCGTGGTTTGAGCGGGCGGAGGGGCAGGGCGGCAATCCGATGTTGTGGAGCAATCATGCCGCGGCATTGATCGCCTTGGGCAGGACGGGCGAGGCGATCTCCCTTTGCCGGCGCGCCGCGCAGGCGAATCCGCAGCATTTTGGGGCATGGCTGAACCTGGGCATCGCCGGTGAGGCCGAACGCAACTTCAGCGAAGCGATCGCCGCGTTGGAAATGGCCTTGCGAATTCGCCCCGGCGATGCGCTCGCCACGCTGGCGCTGGGGCGCTGTCAACTGCGTGGCGGCCGCCCGGCAGCGGCATTGCAAATACTGGCCGCGTTCGCCGAGGGAGCCGATCCCGAGCTGGATTTGGTTCGCATCGAAGCTTGGATCGAGCTCGGCGAAACGGCATCGGCGCGTTCGCTATTGTGCAGATTTGCAGCGGAAGACCCACTGCGTGCGCGGGCGCTGATACTGCATGCGCGCATCGTCGAGCGCGAACACAGTGACGAAGCGCGCGGGTTGTTCGAGCAAGCGCTTGCGCTCGACCCGGAGAATGGTGATGCCGGCACGAGGCTGGCTTGGTTGGATATCAGCCGGGGTGAGACCGAAGCAGGGTTGCAGAGGCTACGCGACTGGTTGGATCGTCACCCGGACGATTGGAACGCGGTGAACGTCTACCTTTTCGCCTGTCAGAACAGTCCGCATATCGATGCCGCAACCCTGCTTGCCGAGCATCGCCGGTTGCAGCCGGTGCTGGCTAGCGCTCCGGCTTGGCCTGGCGGATGGTCGCGACGCGCCGGCAAGCTGCGCATCGGCTGGCTGACGGCACACTACGCAAACGGTCTGCTTCGCACCTATTTTCAAGACGTGTACAGGGAATTGATCGGGAGCGACGACGTCGAGCACGTGTTCTATGCGCTCCGCGATCCTGTCGGCAACGCGGCGACGGGCGTAGCATGGGCGCGGGATTGTAGGTTCGTCGGCGACCTTGGCGACGATCGACTGGTCGAGCGCATTCGCACCGACGGTATCGACGTTCTCGTCGACATGGTCGGCCGGACGAAAGGCAACCGGCTCGCGGCGCTCTCGGCGCGCATGGCGCCCGTACAGGTCGCCTGGTTCGACGCGATCAGTCCGAGCGGCATCGAGACAATGGATTATCTCATCACGGATCCCCGCCTGAGCCCGCCGGGCGCGGACGCATTTTTTTCCGAGAAGCTGCTTCGGCTGGCGTATGGGCGTTTGGCCTACAGCCCGCCTGCAGCCCCGGCGCCGGGAATGGACGGCGTCGTCAGCAAGACCTTCGTCAGCTTCAACCGTTTCGCCAAGCTCAACGATACGGTCGTCGAAGTATGGGCGAGGGTCCTGTGCGAATTGCCGGACTGGACCCTGCGACTCAAGGCCGAAGGGGGCGGCGACGCTGATTTTGTCGCAGCGCTGCAAGCCCATTTCAATCGCTACGGGGTCGAGCCGCAACGTATCGCCGTCGAGGAGTTCTGCAGCTATCCCGAAGCGATGCAGGCTTACCAGGCCGCGGCGATTGCGCTCGATCCGTTTCCGTTCAGCGGCTGCGCGACCACCTGCGACGCACTGTGGATGGGATTGCCGGTGGTGACCCTGCCAGGCGACACATTGGCCAGTCGCCAGACCGCCTCCCTGCTGCACGTGCTCGGCAAGGATGCCTGGATTGCGTCGGATGCGGACTCCTACGTTTCCAGAACCGTCGCCCTGGCGCACGACGAGACGGCACGCCGCGACTGGCGACGCGAAGCACGCGATCGAATCGCGCCGGCTCTTTGCGATGCGCGGCAGTTCGCCGATGAAATGCTCCGGGCCCTGCGTGCTGTCGCACAAAAATAGACTGTGACCTCGGCTCTGCGCGGCAGGGAAAGGCACGAAGCCGTCGATGCCCGGTACGCTATCCGCCGGTACGTTGCGGGGCAGATCCGCTGGTCGATGTTGATGATGACGAGTTCGTAGGGTGCGGCTGCCGCCGTCGGCTGAAGCCCGGGAAATTCGCGCACGAAGCACTGCGCATATAGCCGCCATGCGGGACTGTTGTAGTCTCCGCCGGATGCACGCCACAGAACGATATCTGCCGCAACGACGCAACGCAGGCCGGTCGTCAATCCTGCCCGCGCGCGCGAGTCCGACGGCCGAAGCGATCCTCGGATTCGAACGCGCCGCCGCTACGGATCCGGACTGGGAAGGCGAAGGCGGCGTCGGTCGGACAGGTTCTCGAACGGGCGAGGGCGGTAATGCTGCTCTGCGACAGAGCCCGCGACGGCAAGTTATACTAGAAAAATTCCCCGTCGAGGCGCGTGCATGTTCCCGAATTCAATGAAGATCGAAGGCTACGACTCCGAACTGGCCACTGCAATTGCGGCGGAAAAGCAGCGTCAGGAAGACCACGTGGAGCTGATCGCGTCGGAAAACTATGCAAGCCCGCGCGTGCTCGAGGCGCAGGGTTCGGTGCTGACGAACAAGTACGCCGAAGGCTATCCGGGCAAGCGCTACTACGGCGGTTGCGAATACGTCGACATCGCCGAAAAACTCGCGATCGAGCGCGTCAAGAAACTGTTCGGCGCCGACTACGCGAACGTACAGCCGCATTCCGGTTCGCAGGCGAATCAGGCGGTGTACTTCGCGCTGCTCAACCCCGGCGACACGATTCTCGGCATGTCGCTCGCGCACGGCGGCCATCTCACCCACGGCGCCAAGGTCAATTTCAGCGGCAAGGTGTTCAACGCGGTGCAGTACGGCGTGAACGACAAGGGCCTGGTCGACTACGACGAGATCGAGAAGCTGGCCCTCGAGCACAAGCCGAAGATGATCATCGCCGGTTTCTCGGCCTATTCGCAGGTGATGGACTGGGCGCGCTTCCGCGCGATCGCCGACAAGATCGGCGCATACCTGTTCGTCGACATGGCGCATATCGCCGGCCTCGTCGCCGCGGGCGTGTATCCGAATCCGGTGCCGCATGCGCACGTCGTCACCTCGACCACGCACAAGACGCTGCGCGGCCCGCGCGGCGGCATCATCGTGGCCAGCCGCGCCGGTATGGGGCCGGGCGCCGAGGAGATCGAGAAGAAGCTGCAATCGATCGTCTTCCCCGGCATCCAGGGCGGTCCGCTGATGCACGTGATCGCGGCCAAGGCGGTCGCGTTCAAGGAAGCGCTCGAGCCCGAATTCACGGCCTATCAGCAGCAGGTCGTGAAGAATGCGCAGGCGATGGCGAAGACGTTCATTTCGCGCGGCTACAAGATCGTGTCGGGCGGCACCG
>CBJLOV010000125.1:0-13072 GCA_966424745.1 uncultured bacterium | reverse complement strand
GGGCAAGGCACCCGATTGAAGATCTTCGCTACGCTGCCGCAGCAGGCTGCCGCCGCCGGGGCGGAACACGCCGCGGCGCTGCGCCGCGCATAGGCTGAGGGCTTCGCACCGAGACGTGCCCGCGCCGCGAAGGCGGCGCGCTTATACTTCCCATCCCGCTGTCGTTCTCCAGAAAATGATCCGCATCCTTCTCGCCGAAGATCAGGCCATGGTGCGCGGCGCCCTGTCCGCACTGCTCAAGCTCGAATCCGATCTCGACGTGGTCGGCAGCGCGGCCGACGGCGAAGAAGCCTGGCAGCTCATCCAGAAGGACCAGCCCGACGTCGTCGTCACCGATATCGAAATGCCGCGGCTGACCGGGCTCGAGCTCGCGCAGCGCATCCGCGACCGCGGGCTCGAATGCAAGGTCGTCATCGTCACCACGTTCGCGCGTCCGGGTTTCCTGCGCCGCGCGCTCGACGCGGGCGTCAGCGGCTACCTGCTCAAAGATGCGCCCGCGGACCAGTTGGCCGAAGCGCTGCGCAAGGTCCATCGCGGCGGCCGCGCAATCGATCCGCAGCTCGCGCTCGAGGCCTGGAGCGAAGCCGATCCGCTCAACGACCGCGAGCGCCAGGTGCTGCGCCTTGCCGGGGAGGGCGCCTCGGCCGGCGACATCGCCGAGCAACTGCATCTGTCGCAGGGCACGGTGCGCAACTACCTGTCCGAGGCCATCGGCAAGCTCGGCGTCGGCAATCGCATCGAGGCGTATCGATTGGCGCGGCAGAAGGGCTGGTTGTAACCGCCGCGCAGTCGATCGGCCGGCAAAACAAGATCGAAGGGCGTCGACGCGGAAAACACGAAGAAGCATCGTCGAGAAGGTCTCGGCAGAACCGTTTGCTCCGGACGCCGCGGACTCGCTTGGATCCCGACGATCTTCCCGATCGGTACCGGGGCGCGATTCATCATGCCCGGCCTCTGCTCTTCCGATAGCGAAAAAGCCGGGCGCAATGGTTTGCGCCCCGACGTCGCCGTTGCCGCTTTGCCAGGTCTCGACGATGAAGCCGTCGGCGACGCGAAAGGCAATCCATTTCGAGCTTTTCCGCGTCGCCGCTTTTTCTGCGTGGGTCTCCATCGGGCACTTCGCAGTCTTCTCTTCTTTCTCGGCCGTCGGCGGATGGAAGCGCGCTGTCGGCATTCCCTACAATTCGTCGATGCCCATCCTGCGCCTGCTCACGTCAACCGTCCTCGTTGCGATGCTCGCGGCTTGCGCTTCGAAGCCCGCGCCGCCGCTCGGCCACGAAGCGTATATCTGGCAGCGCCGGTGGACCCCGGCATTGGCCGCGTCGATCGACGCCATGCGCGACGACTTCGCCGGCTGGCGCGTGCTGGCGGCCGAGTCGACGGAGACCGGCTATCTGATCGACGTCTCGCCCCAGCTCGACCTGCTCGTGCGCAGCGGCAAACCGGTGATCGCCGTGCTGCGCATCAATGGCGGCCGCCCGCCGCCCGCGGCCGACGCGATCGCGAAACGCATCGACGACCTCGTTCGCGCCTGGCGCGGTGCGGACGTGCCGCTGGCCGGCATCGAAATCGACCACGACTGCGCCACGGCGAAGCTCGAAGCCTATGCGGTGTTGCTCGAACAGGTGCGTGCGCGCCTGCCGCGCGGTCTGCGCCTTTCGATCACCGCCTTGCCGACCTGGATCGGTGCGCCGGCGCTGACGCGCGTGCTCGCGCAGGTCGACGCATCGGTACTCCAGGTGCACGCGATTGCCGCGCCGCGTACGGGGTCGGCCGCAACAGGCTTGTTCGACGCGGCACAGGCGCAGCGTTGGATCGATGCCTATGCCAAGACGACCTCCAGGCCGTTTCACGTCGCCTTGCCCGCCTACGGCCTGCGCGTCGGCTTCGACGAGGACGGCCGCGCCGTGGCGGTCGAAGGCGAGATGCCGCGCACGATCGACGCCGACGGCACGCGTGAGCTGCGCGTTGATCCCGCCGCCGTCGCCTCGCTGCTGCGCAGGCTCGAACGTGCGCATCCGGCCCAACTCGTCGGCATCGTCTGGTTCCGTCTGCCGAGCGAGGACGACCGGCGCGCATGGAGCGTCGCCGCCCTGCACGCGGTGATCGGCGGCGCGGCTCTGAAGGCGGGATTCGCCGCGCAGGCGCGGGCTTCGAGCGATGGTGCGGCCGACATCGCGCTCGTCAACCGCGGCACGCTCGACGCGCCGATCGCGTTGCCGGTCACGGTTGCGGCGAAAAACTGCAGCGCCGCCGATGCACTCGGCGGTTTCCGCGTCGAACGATCCGGCGAAGGATGGATTTTTTTTCCGCAGACCGATGCGATACTGCGCGCCGGACATGAGCGCCGCATCGGCTGGGTGCGCTGCGCAACGATCGAAAGGGTATTCGTGCATGAACATCCGTAGCACCTTGCTTTGCGCGGCGCTGGCCGCGCTGCTGCCGGTTTCCGCGCAGGCCTGCGGCCCCGATTTTCCCGTCGAACTGCTGCGCGACCGCGGCTGGACCCTGGACAAGCTGCCCGAAGGCGCATTCGACTACGAAGCCGCGCATCTCGTCGCGCCGGCACAGCCGTTCAAGGCAGTCGACGACGGCGAGGAATACGTCGACGGACAGACGCAGGCGCTGCGCGAGCGCATCGAACGCGGCTGGTGGGGCGCGCAGTACGATCGCGTCGCCGCGGCGCGCGACGCGGATTCCGCCGCATCGGCCTACACGACGGCGAAGGATCTGCCCGAGGAAGCGCGGCGCTATCTGGCCGGTGCGGCGGCGTGGTCCAGGCACGACGAAGCCGAAGCGCGGAAGCGGTTCCGCAGCGTGCTCGAACTGCCGGCGGGTGAGCGCACGCACTACGGGCTGTGGGCGCAGTTCATGCTCGCGAAGATCGGCGGCGGCACCGCGGCCGAAGCAGCGGCGGCCTACGCGGCGCTGCGGGACGAGGCGGCCAAGGGCGCGAACGACCCCTATGGTCTCGCCGCGGCCAGCCTCGGCGAGGAAGCGCGCCTGCATCTGCAAGCGGGCGAGGACGCCGCCGCGATCGCGCTGTATGCGCAGCAGGCGGCGGTCGGTTCGAAGTCGGGACGCGTCTCGCTGCTGCAGGTCGCGCGGCAGACGATCAAGGATCCGGCGCGGTTGGAGCGCACGCTCCGCGACGATCTCGGCCAGCGCCTGATGACCGCCTACCTGTACACGCGCGGCGGCGAATTGAGCGGCGAAGCGCTGTACGACGATCGGCCGGCGCAGGAAGTCGCCAAAGCGCGGGCCGAGGGCGACGAGCGCATACAGCGTTTCCTCGATGCCGTCGCCCGCGCCGGCGTCGACAAGATCGCCGGCGCCGACCGCGTCGCCGCGCTTGCCTACCGCAGCGGCAAGTACGATCTCGCCGCCCAGCTCGCGCAGAAGGACACGAGCGGGCTCGCCTGGTGGGTGCGCGCGAAGCTGGCCCTGCGTGCGGGCAAGGCGGCCGATGCCGCGCAGGCCTATGCGCAGGCGGCGAAGGCGTTCCCGGCGGGCGAGGAGTGGGGCGACAACTCCGACTCGTACTCGTTCGGCCGCGAAACGATCAAGCCGCAATGCCGCATCGAAGGCGAGAGCGGCACGCTCGCGCTGTCGCGCGGCGAATATCTGGCCGCGATGGAACATTTATACAATGCGGCATCGATGTACTGGCCCGACGCGGCCTACGTCGCCGAGCGCGTGCTCAGCGTCGATGAATTGAAGTCCTTCGTCGACGCGCATGTGGCAAAGGCGGCGCCCAAGCCGGCAACGGCGGACGGCGACGGCGGCTTCGGCAATCCTGCGCCGGCGACGGCACTGCGGGCGCTGCTGGCGCGCCGGCTGCTGCGCGCCGAGCGCTACGACGAGGCGTTGAACTACTTCGACGACGCGGAGCTGAAGAAGAAGGCACAGACCTACGTCGACGCGCGCCGCGCCGCCGCGCGCGGCGATCGCATCGAGCAGGCGCAGGCCTGGTACGCCGCCGCGCATTCCGCGCGTTTCGACGGCATCGATCTGATCGGCTACGAACTCGACCCCGATTATCAGATCTACGCCGGCGACTTCGATCTGGGCGGCGGCGACGCGGCGAACGCCGACGCCGCAGCGCAGGCGGCTCCGACGACGGCGCCGCCCGCATCGCCTATGCGCAAGGATCTCGTCCTGCCGAAGACCCTGGCCGGACCCGACGAAGCCGCGCGCGTGGCCGCGAGCCGCGCGCAGCCGCTGCAGCGTTTCCACTACCGCTACAACGCGGTCGACCTGGCTTCGAAGTCCGCCGATCTGCTGCCGCCGCGCACGCAGGCCTTCGCCGCCGTGCTCTGCCATGCGACCGCCTGGCTGATCGACCGCGATCCGCCGGCCGCGGCGAAGCTCTACGCGCGCTACGTCAAGCAGGGGCCGTACGTGGCCTGGGGCGAAGACTTCGGCCGTATCTGCCCGGAGCCGGATTTCGCCGGCGCGGCCGCGCGCCTGCGCGCCGAGCGCGTGGCCTGGTGGAAGCACACGGTCAAGCGCAGCGCGCCGTTTGTCCTGATCGGAGCGGTCCTGTTCGGATTCGGCATCTGGTGGCTGCTGCGCAGGAAGACGGCGGCGCGCAAGTGACGCCCGACGGACAGCCGGAATTCATCTGCCCTTGCAAAAATAACGGCGCTCGCGTCGCCATGCGGCGCGGGCATTCCCACCACCAAGGTTTCCTATGTCCGCCAACAAAGTCACGGCCCTGATCCTGATCGGCCTGGGCGTGTTTTTCCTGCTCGCCAATTTCAACCTGATTCCGGACGTCGGTCATCTGATCGCGAAATGGTGGCCGCTGATCCTGATCGCGATCGGCGTGCAGCGTTGGATGTCGGGGTCGAAATAGCCGGCTGGAGCGGTGCCGGCCGTGAGCGGGCCGGCGGCCCATCAAGGGGCCGCGCCGTGCCGCGGAGCGGCGGTTTTTCCGCGGGCGAAGCGGGTCGTGCGCCATGGACCGCGGCGTATCGGCGATAATTCCGTCCCGATGCACGATTCGCCTCCGCTTTGAAGAAATCCGATTTCCATTTCGACCTGCCGCGCGAACTGATCGCGCAGGCGCCGTTGCCGCAGCGCTCGGCGAGCCGCCTGCTCGTCGTCGATGCCGCCGCGCGCGGGTTCGCCGACCGCCGCTTCACCGATCTGACCGAGTACCTGCGCGAAGGCGACCTGCTCGTGTTCAACGACACGCGCGTGCTGCATGCGCGCCTGTACGGACGCAAGCAGACCGGCGGCGCGGTCGAGATCCTGATCGAGCGCATCAACGGTCCGCACGAGGCGCTGGCCCAGCTCGGCGTGTCGAAGAAGCCGCGCGAGGGTTCGCGCATCGTGCTCGGCGACGACAGCAGCGTGCTCGTGCTCGGCCGCGAAGGCGAGTTCTTCGCCCTGCGTTTCGAGTCGCCCGAACCGCTCGAAAAGCTGCTGCCGAAGCTCGGCCGCATGCCGCTGCCGCCGTACATCGAGCGCGGCGCTGCGGACGAGGCGGGCGCGATCGACATCGACGACGAAGTGCGCTACCAGACCGTGTTCGCGCGCAAGCCCGGCGCGGTCGCGGCGCCGACCGCCGGCCTGCATTTCGACGCGCCGCTGCTCGACGCGCTGCGCGAGCGCGGCGTGGATTTCGGCTACGTCACCCTGCACGTCGGCGCGGGCACGTTCCAGCCGATACGCCGCGACAGCCTGGAAGACCACGTCATGCACCGCGAGTGGCTCAACGTCGGCGCCGAGCTGGTCGAGAAAATGCGCCGCACGCGCGCTCGCGGCGGCCGCGTCGTCGCCGTCGGCACCACCGTGGTGCGCGCGCTCGAATCGGCCAAGCACGACGGCGTCGTCGAACCGTTCGCGGGCGAGACGCAGATCTTCATCTTCCCCGGCTACAAGATCACCAGCATCGACGCCCTGATCACGAATTTCCACCTGCCCGAATCGACCTTGCTGATGCTCGTGTCGGCCTATGCGGGGCGCGAGCTGATCCTCGACGCCTACCGGCACGCGGTCGAGCAGCGTTATCGGTTCTTTTCCTACGGCGACGCGATGCTGATCTTCCCCGGCGATCGCGAATCGAAATAGCCAGTCGAAACGAACCACGAAGACACGAGGAGCACGAAGGAATTGAATATCGATCGGCGTCGTGTCTCGCCATCCCCGTTTCTTCTTCGTGTTCCTTCGTGCTCTTCGTGTCTTCGTGGTTTTCTTCCTCCTCTTTCTCTTCTTCTTTCAGCAAATAACGTATCAACGTCGAAAAGAACACCATGACGGCAATGCGATTCGAACTTCTTTCCAGCGACGGCGCCGCGCGCCGCGGGCGGCTTGCCTTTCCGCGCGGCACGATCGAGACGCCGGCGTTCATGCCCGTGGGCACCTACGGCTCGGTCAAGGGCATGACGCCGCGGTCGCTTCTCGATATCGGCGCGGAGATCATCCTCGGCAACACCTTCCATCTGTTCCTGCGCCCCGGCCTCGAGGTGATCGGCGAATTCGGCGGGCTGCACAAGTTCATCGGCTGGAACAAGCCGATCCTGACCGACTCGGGCGGCTTCCAGGTGTTCTCCCTCGCCGAGCGGCGCAAGATCAGCGAGGAGGGCGTGCGCTTCGCCTCCCCCGTGGACGGCTCGCAGGTGTTCCTCTCGCCCGAGGAATCGATGCGCATCCAAAAGACGCTCGATTCGGACATCGCGATGATCTTCGACGAGTGCACGCCGTATCCGGCCACGGAGAAACAGGCACGCGACTCGATGCAGCTCAGCCTGCGCTGGGCCGAGCGCTCGCGCCGCGCGTTCGACGATCTCAACCGTGCTGGATCAACGCCGCCGAATTCGCTGTTCGGCATCGTCCAGGGCGGCACCTATCCGGCGTTGCGCAAGGTCTCCGCCGACGGGCTGCTGCAGATCGGCTTCGACGGCTACGCGGTCGGCGGCCTCGCCGTCGGCGAACCCGAGGAAGAGCGCAACCGCACGCTCGAGGAAACCGTACCGCTGCTGCCGGCCGACAAGCCGCGCTACCTGATGGGTGTGGGACGGCCGGAAGACATCGTCGAAGCCGTCGTGCGCGGCATCGACATGTTCGACTGCGTGATGCCGACGCGCAACGCGCGCAACGCGCACATCTTCACCCGCACCGGCGTGCTGCGCATCCGCAACGCGCAGTACGAACGCGACACCCGGCCGCTCGACGAAGCCTGCGCCTGCTATACCTGCGCGAACGGTTTCTCGCGCGCCTACCTGCGCCATCTCGACAAATGCGGCGAAATGCTCGGGCCGATGCTGGCCACGATCCACAATCTGCACTACTACCAGGATCTGATGCGCGGTCTGCGCGCGGCGATCGCGGCGCAGAAGCTGGCGGATTTCGTCGCGGAGTTCTACGAGCTGAAGCGCAAATAGGGGCGCGATTCATCCGTCGTGCGCTGCTGCAGGTTTTTTGACGCGGATTTGAAGAGCGATCGGCGCGGATGGAGCCAAAGCTCAAGATCGATCTTCGGCCCCGTCCGCGCTGATTTTTTTTGATCCGCACAATCCGCGTCGGAGAGTATTGGCACGATGAACCGCGCCGGTATCGCGAGATTGCGCTACGCGCGTCCGGAAAATTCCCCGGTCGTCGTGTTGACGAACACCGATTCGCCGTTGGTCACGTATTCGGGCACCTGGATCTCGAGGCCGGTATTGAGCTTGGCCGGCTTGGTGCGCTTGGTCGCCGACGCGCCCTTGAGTTCGGGCGGCGTGTCGACCACCTGCAGGGTCACCGTGGCCGGCACCTGCACCGCCACCGGCGCGTCGTCGATCAGCTGCACGTAGTAACCCTCGATGCCTTCGACGATGTAGCCCGCGGCGTCGCCGACGACATTCGCGTCGAGCGTGTACTGGGTGTAGTCCTCGTTGTCCATGAACACGAAGGCGTCGCCGTCCTTGTACGAGAAATTCGCGGCGCGGCGGACGAGTTCGGTTTCCTTGAGGTCGTCGTCGGCGCGCAGCGAGATGTCGAGCTTCTGCGTACCCGGCACGGAGTACATGACGAAACGATAGGTGACGTTGCCGCCGCGGCCTTGCGGCGAGCTGCGCTCGATGTCGCGAATCTGGTAGACCTTGCCGTTGTACTCGACGACGTTGCCGCGTTTGACTTCGAAAGCTTTCATGGGGGAGGAGGGCTGAGGGCTGGAGGGCTGAGGGCTGAGGACTGAGGACTGAGGGCTGGTTGATTTCGCTTCCGCTTTTCGGCCCTCAGCCCTCTACTTCGGCGCAAGTCGGATCGCGCCGTCGAGGCGGATCACGCTGCCGTTGAGATAGCGGTTCTGCAGGATGAAGGCGACCGTGTCGGCGAATTCTTCGGCGGTGCCGAGGCGCGAAGGGTAGGGCACCTGCGCGCAGAGCGAGTCGTAGACCTGCGGCGGCATGCCTTCGACCATCGGCGTGTGGAACACGCCGGGAGCGACGGTCATCACGCGCACGCCGATGCGGGCGAACTCGCGCGCCATCGGCAGGGTCATGCCGACCACGCCGCCCTTCGATGCGGAATACGCGGCCTGGCCGATCTGGCCTTCGAAGGCGGCGATCGACGCGGTGTTGACGATGACGCCGCGCTCGCCGTCCTCTCCGGGCGCGTTGTGCTGCATCAGATCGGCGGCGGCCTTGGCCACGTTGAAGCTGCCGATCAGGTTGACGCGCACGGTCGTCTCGAAGGTCTTCAGCGGCATCGGTCCTTCCTTGCCGAGCACGCGGCCGGCGCCGAGGATGCCGGCACAGCTGACCGCCGCGTTGAGGCCGCCGAGCCAGTCCTGCGCGGCTTTGGCGTTTGCCGCGACCTGTTCTTCGGAGCTCACGTCGGTACCGAAGTAGCGCGCGTTCGCGCCGAGCGCGGCGACGGCCTGCGCGCCTTTCTCGTCGCTGATGTCGAACAGCGCGACTTTCGCGCCGTGCGCGACCAGATGCCTGGCGACGCCGAAGCCGAGCCCGGAGGCGCCGCCGGTGACGACGGCCTTGACTTGATTGAGCTGCACGGTCCTTTCCCAAAACGCTCGTGGACGAGGCGCGCATTCTAGCCGAAGTCCCCGGTTCCGCCCGTCCGTGCCGGCGACCTTGCATCGGGCACGCCCCGGCAGACAGGGCGGGTTAATGACATTTGCTCTTATTTGCTCGCTTTCTTCCAGCGTGAGGCGGATCAAAGTATCGCCCTGCCGCGAAGGACTAGACTCGCGCCGTTTCGTTGCGGAGCAGGAAAATGGATACCGCTGCATCGAAGTTCGTCCGCGCAGGATTCATCGCGTGCTTCACCCTCGTCGCCGCATTCGCCGCGGCTCCCGTTTCCGCCCAATCGACCGGGCCCGCCAGCGATGCGGATGCCGCGCGCTTTCTCGCCCAGTCGACGTTCGGACCGAGTCTTGCGGACATCCAGTCCCTGCGCGCGCTCGGCTACCAGGGCTGGTTGAACCGGCAGTTCGCCGCGTCCGCCGCGCGTGAAGCCCCGTACCTGGATTGGGTGAAGAAACTGCCCGATGGCAGCAATTCGGTCGATGATTCGACGCGGATGCAGGCCTGGGCGATCAACTCGCTCGGCACCGGCGATCCGAGCCGTGCGGGATTTCCGGGCAACGCGCCGACCGACCAGCTGCGCCAGCGCGTCGCCTTCGCCCTGAGCGAGCTGTTCGTCGTTTCGAACAAGAACGGCACGCTGGCCTACGAACCCTGGGCGCTGGCGAGCTACTACGACACGCTGGCCGCGGATGCGTTCGGCAACTACCGCACCCTGCTCGAGGATGTGACCAAGCATCCGGCGATGGGCACGTACCTGTCGATGATCCAGAACCAGAAGGCCGATCCGACGCAGAACATCCATCCCGACGAGAACTATGCGCGCGAGGTGCTGCAGCTGTTCTCGATCGGCCTCGTCCAGCTTAACCCGGACGGCACGCCGCAGCTCGACGCGACGGGCAAGCCGATACCGACGTACTCGCAGGTCACCGTGCGCGGCTTCGCCGCCGTGTTCACCGGCTGGAACTGGAACAACACCGGCTGCGGCGCGACGACCTGGACCTGCTGCGATCAGGACAATTATTTCGACTGGGCCTGCGCGCCGTTCGACCACGACGTGCCGGCGTGGCGCATGCCGATGCAGCCGGTCGAGTTCTATCACGACAACACCTCGGACAAGCAGTTGCTGGTCTATCCGGGCGTCGCCTTGTCCGGCGGCGTGCTCGTCCACGGCGGCGACGCGCAGGCCGAGATGACGGCGGCGCTCGACAACATCTTCCGCCATCCCAACGTCGGCCCGTTCGTCTCCCGGCAATTGATCCAGCGCTTGGTGACGAGCAATCCGACCCCGGCCTACGTACAGCGCGTGGCAAGCGTGTTCAACGACAACGGCGCCGGCGTGCGCGGCGATCTGAAAGCCGTCGTGCAGGCGATCCTGCTCGACAACGAAGCGCGCAGCGGCCAAGCCGCCGCGCCGACGACGTACGGCAAGCTGCGCGAGCCGCTGCTCAAGCTCACCCACCTCTGGCGCGCGATGGCCGGCAAGTCGGCCGGCGGCCGCAACGACAACGTCAATACCTGGCCGCCGATCGAAGATCTCTACGGCGAAGCGCCGCTGCGCTCGCCGAGCGTGTTCAATTTCTTCAAGCCGACGTTCGTGCCGGCGGGCGAAGCGCAGACGCTCGTCTTGCGCGCGCCGGAATTCCAGATCCTCACCGACACCGCCGCGGTGCTGACCCCGAACCATCTCTATCACGAGATCTTCTGCAACTACACCGGCAGCCAGGACTGCTACGGCAGCGACGACGCGGCGACGATCCAGATGAATCTCGCCCGCGACGCGGCGCTCGCGGTATCGAATCCGGGCCAGTTGATCGACCAGTACAACCTCGTGTTCATGTCGGGGCAGATGTCGGACTTCATGCGCGGGATTTTGCTCACCCGGCTCAACGCGATCACGCAGGGCAATGCCGGTGCGAGTCTCGGCATCTTCCGCGTGCAGCACGCGCTGTACCTGATCCTCAATTCCCCCGAATACGCGATCCAAAAGTGAGGCCGCCGCCATGCAGGTGAATCGTCGCGAATTTCTGCGCAGGAGCGTGTGCGCCGCGCTCGGCGGAACCGGGCTGTATACCGCCCTGGGCAATCTCAATCTCGTTGCCGCCGCGGCGAATGCGGCCGCGCCGACCGACTACAAGGCGCTGGTCTGCGTGTACCTCTACGGCGGCAACGACAGCTTCAACACGATCGTGCCGTACGACGCGAAGCTGTATCCGCAGTACGCGGCCTCGCGGCGCAATCTCGCCCTCGCCCAGTCCGACGTCGCCGCGAACGCGCTCAGGGCGCTGGCGCCGCCGAGCGACGGCGGCAGCTACGGCCTGCATCCGGCGATGGGCGACCAGACCGCCGGCGGCGGCAACGCGGGCCTGCCCGCGCTGTTCAACAGCGGCAAGGCGGCGATCGTCGCCAATGTCGGCAGTTTGCTCTATCCGATCACGAGCGCGCAGTACAAGCAGGGTTCGGTGCCGACGCCGCCGCAGTTGTTCTCGCACGACGACCAGACCGGCCAGTGGCAGACCGCGCGCCCGGACGACGCGAACTCGCTCGGTTGGGGCGGGCGCGTCGCCGATCTGCTCTATGCGAACAACGCGGGGCAGGTGCCGATGAGCATCACCCTGTCGAGTTCGAATCTGTTCCAGCGCGGCGCGATCGTCGATCAGTACGCGATGGATCCGTCCGGGGTGACGATGATGAACTATCTCGGCAACGGCCCCGAATCCTGGGTCGGCGGCGACAACCCCGACGGCATCACCGCCTACAACGCGCTGATCGCGCACGGCGTGCAGAGCCACGTGCTCGAGCGCGCCTTCGCCGACGCGACCTCGCGCTCGATCTCGATCTACACGCTGCTGAACTCGGCGCTCAATCCGGCGACGCCGCTGCCGGCGCTGGCGACGAAGTTTCCCGACGGCGATCTCGGCAGTCAGCTGTCGATGGTCGCGCAGCTGATCCGCGTGCGCGCCGCGCTCGGCATGAGCCGGCAGGTGTTCTTCGTTTCCGCCGGCAACTTCGACACCCACGCCAACCAGCTCAACGACCAGCAGAACAATCTGTCCGCGCTCGCCCAGGCCTTGAACGCGTTCTACAGCGCGACGGCGGAGCTCGGCGTGGCCAACGACGTGGTCGCGTTCACCGCGTCCGACTTCGGCCGCTCGCTGCCGGTCAACAGCACCGGCACCGACCATGGCTGGGGCGGGCATCACTTCGTCGTCGGCGGCGCGGTGCGCGGCGGGCGCTACTACGGCCGGATGCCGTCGCTCGCGCCGAACACCGACGCGCAGCCGAACGCGAACCCGGACGATACCGGCTACGGCCAGATCATTCCGACGACGTCGGTCGACCAGTACGCGGCGACCTTGGCGAGCTGGTTCGGCGTCGGCGCCTCCGACCTCGCGACGATCTTTCCGAACCTCGGCCGCTTCGCCACCTCGAACCTGGGTTTCTTCGGTCCATAAAGAGGCGATGCAACACTTCTCCCTCTCCCCGGCTTGTCTGGGGAGAGGGGGTTGGATTCGTCATCCGTTTGGCAACTGAGCAGGCGACTTGGCACGCGTTGAAGAGCGTGGGCGCGATGAATCGCGCCCCTACGAAGACCAGGGCTTTTGATTCTTGCTTTGCTCTTGATCTGGCTTCTGCGCGCACGATGTGCGCCGCTCTTGCTCTTCCGGGGCCGCATTACATTGCGGCGGCAGCGGACGACCAGGCCCGCAGGGTGCGCGCGATGGATCGCGCGCATTCCGCAGCAAGTCCGTAGGGCGGGAGAAGCCGCGCAGCGGCGCATCCCGCCGTTGCGGTATACGCCAAGAAGGCGGGATACGCTTCGCTCCTCCCGCACTACGGGGCTGCGCCGCAGGAGCGGCGCGAACAGCGCAGCTGGCCGCGTAGCGGCGTAGGGCAGGACGCCCGCAGTCAAGAGAAGTGACCCGCTCGCCCGTAGGGCGAGTGGAAGCTCTTGCTCCTAAAAACAAACAACAAAAGCAAGGACGCTGGATTCCCGCCTACGCGGGAATGAAGAGCAAAGCCAAAAGCAAAATCGCGAG